>NZ_QTLF01000002.1:0-420483 GCF_003434395.1 Bacteroides sp. AM23-12 | reverse complement strand
GTGCCGCACGCATTGCGTATTATGATAAGATGATAGAGAAGGAAGAGCGTTATGCAACAAATAGATAGATTGTCATTATGAAAAGATCAATAAAACGTTTACCCAAACGCACACAGGAAGAGTTGGCAGTGCTGCAAGAACTGATATTGCAGTACCTTGTGAATGTACGTATGATTATCCTTTATGGGAGTTATGCACGTGGAGAATATGTCATTTGGGATGAAACATACGACGAACGAGGTGGACTTACTTACTACCAAAGTGACCTTGATATTCTGGTGATATGTGATACGGGCGATGCTGTTAAAGCAGAGAATCATGCGAACGCCTTTGTCGTTCCTAAGTATGATAAACGAATGGAAGGGAAGCGGCACCCGGCACCACCGCAAATCATTGTTGAAAGCACGACGACCGTTAATCGGGCTATAAGAAGAAAACATTATTTTTTTTATGAGATCATAAAAGATGGCATTCTATTATATGACGACGGCACGTTTCAGATTGGCAAACCTGAGAAGTTGCCGTATCGGGAAATTAAGCAATATGCGGAGGAAGAATATGCAGGATGCTTCGACATGGCAGAAAGTTTTTTAAGATCTGGACAGACTGCCAACAAAAGCAATGATTTAAAATACGGTTCGTTCGAATTGCATCAAGCTTGCGAACGTTACTACAAAGCCTATATGCTTGTCTATGGCGGCACTCGCCCTAAATCCCATAAATTGGAAGTGTTGGGCCCGATGGCTAAAAGCCGTTCACGAGGTTTCGCGAATGTATTTCCAGTTAATACTCCCGAAGATAGAGAAGCGTTTGATAAATTATGTCGGGCGTATATCGAAGCTCGGTACAACCGACTATTCACTGTCAGTGAAGAACAATACGAATACATGCTGGCACGAACGGAAGCATTGCGCGAGGTGACTATTCGGGAGTGTGCCGCACGCATTGCGTATTATGATAAGATGATAGAGAAGGAAGAGAATTCTCTGATTTGAAGCTTTGGAATTTTAGGGTGACGCACGATGAAAGTCACCCTACTCAATATACTATTACCGTTTCTTCCGAATCTTAAATGTAGCAAGATTACCTTTATGGTCGCTGGGCCAAATACAAGAAGGCGTCAGAATCTTATCTTTAGAATCATTTTCTGTTATTTTTCCCCGGACAACTGTTTCGGAGGGACCTACCAACTTGCTATTCTTCATGGAAAGCATCGACTCCAATGGATAATAATAAATGAAATCAATCCGGTCACGTTCGTCTGCCTCAGGCGCCCAAGCCAACTTTTCCAGTTTAGCCTCTTCTGCGAGTTTGTTTCCGGCTGGGAATGTAAAACCGGGATATCGAACTGTATTGGGATATTTTTCGCGATATGTATCTTTGAATCCTGCTTTGCTCAACATCATTGAGCAGTCCCAATGAATGACAGCCCCATTATGATCCCACAAATCCTTTGTATCTGCCTGCCAGTCTAAATGAGAGGGCTCATTAAAATCTCCTCCCATGATTATCGGGCGGCCTTGTTGAATGTCAGATTGTACTTCCTGAATAAAAGCACGGATGGTTTCATCCCGGAAAGACTGTCTGTTTGCTTTCAAGACTTCTTCTTCATCCGTTATCGGCTTATCCATTTTCTTCCAGGTAGTACCATTATATCCACGTGGCATATAGCATTGATAATGCCGGTAGTCCAAATGACAAGAATAGAAAGATACGGGTTGGCCTTCGATTGTTGCAACCATTTTCACCATAGCACGACCTTCGTCACCAGGTACGATGCAGCATTTGGTCCAACTGTCCGGCTTGAATTTACTCAAAACACCGATTGCAAGATCAAACGTTTCACCATAGTAATGTTTTCCTCTCTTCTCCAGCTCTTCGATCACATGAGGGATAAACTGTTTTCCGTCTCTGATTTCGCACAGAAAAACGACATCCGCATCCATCTGATCCAGTACATCAATAATGCCTTGATCTCCGTTGGGTACTTTAGTACATCCATGCCACAGGTTTAATTGGAAAACGGTAAAAGTGTCTTTCGCTTTTGCATGGCAAACATTGACCAGACAAAACAAGCAAAGTAATAATAGTAAGTTCTTTTTCATATCGTGTCCTTTATATTCTTTGGAATTTCAGTCATTGTGAAATTCATTGATATATTCCATACCATAGGTCATTAAGAATTCATGCAAAAGTAATACATTTTTTATTTATTCCAATCTATTTATGTGCTTTTTGAATTTTCTTCTTCGGCTAGTTCTTTTATTTCTTTATTCAGAAAGACTGATAATACAGTTCTTACTATAACTACACCTCCTAAAATAGCCAGTTCGTCTAAAGTCGGGTCTACTACGGTCTTTAGTATGTCTGATGCAATTAGAAATTCTAATCCCAATAAGAGGTAACTGCCGAAATCAGCTCTCAGCTGCCGGACATTATTGATGGTATAGGTTCCGTTGATCCGTTTGAATTCGTTACGGAGAAAAGCGATGAATCCTACGAATACTCCATAGGTTACAATCAATAAACTGATTACGCCAATGATGGTGGCCAGTATGTTTAAAAATGTCAGTAGCATCGTTTCATGATGTTTGGTTATATTGTAATAACAAGTTATCCTGTATAAAAGTTTTGTATTGTGATGTAGAAAACGGATAATTAGTTGTAATAGTCAAGACTTGTTCTGACATTTGACTACTATGGAGGAACAGTCGATGAAATACTTGCTGCCCCGTTTTAGCTGATTATGTTATTTCATTATACATATTGGCAAATTCAATCTGCCTTGTACGCCTCTGGTATCTATTCTGCTTTCTTTGGGACCTGGAATCAGTGGGCTATAGTTTAAGATATGGCGTATTCTTTTTCGTTGTTCTAAAGTTATTTCATTATAAAAGCAATATGCATAGTCCATAATGTTGTGTGCTTCATATTCTCCTTTTTCACAGCTATATCGTTTAGCTAAATCTTTTAATTGATATTTATTCTGCTTATCCAAATTGTTAAGCCATTGTTCATACTCACTACGGTTATAACTGGGAGTATCTTTGCAATAATCAGTATCGGTACACATTGAAGTGGTCCCTCCTTCTGAGAATACATGACGTAATCCTAAATAGTGTCCGAGTTCGTGTGCTAATGTTATTGCAGCATCGTTTTGATTAATTCTTTCATCTGTACTTTGCTCATAAATATATGAACTATTGATCGATATACAATATGGGAAACTCAAATTCTCTAAAGTGATCCACGAAGCTGATACCTGTTGAGTCCCTTCTAAAAAAAAGTTCTTTAAACTATATGGAAATGTAGATATGCCTAAAATCTGCGAATCCGTAAAAGGATATACCATTATGTTAATGTATTCATTGGGTTCCCATAGTAAAGATGTATATTTTCCTGTATTATCTCTCATAAACTTTTCGCAATCAATAGGAAGCTCATTAAATGGCACTCTTTCTACTCCAGGTTCTGGTAATGTGGTTCCATTCTTATCTTTGGTTGCTAATACAAATTCGAGATTTATATCAATTCCACACTTTTCAGATTGATAGAAATGGTTAGCTCGCACTAATACATCTTTTAAATGGTCTTCTTTTATATATTGATTTATGTCATTTTCGTTTTGATAAAGAACATGGAAAATAACGGGTAATTGATAGTGTATTTTATCTAAATCTGGATTAACTTCTCCTTTTTGTTGTGAAATCTTGATTGTTTGGTTTATCCCTTGGGCGGATATGATTAGATTAGTTTGTCTGTTTGCATGTTTGGTGTTAGCTAGAATTTTTATAGTAAGTATATCGTTTCCTTCTCCTTGATATTTGTCTGGTATGCACCAATCAGCTGAATTTGCGATGATCCATTCAGAATTAGATGTGATAGCAACAGTTATTTTCCCTCCGTTATTGTCGATGTTGCGGAAGATGTTTTGTGAAATTTCAAGTTTTATATCATCGATTTTCTCCGAATGATCACAGCTTGTGGCTAGAAATAGTAATGTAAAGAGAATAGTGTTATATACAATTTTCATAGCTTTTATTTATAAAAGCCGTAATTTCTCATTTTCAAGAAAAGGGAAATTACGGCTTTGGGATATTTGTAACCTTTACTGAATTTCTACTTTTACTGTAAAGATTGGTGGGCTTTAATCACGAGTTCCGGTAAAAGTGGTCATACTTCCTGCATTATTAAGGAAACTTATAGTCATTGCTTTACCTGTAACAGTTATGTTGATACCAGATGAGCTTTCGCTTGAAAGAATGTATTGATTGCCTTCTTTAGTAACATTGTAATTTTCACTACCGTTATCTGTGTAGAAGTCAGCGGTAACTTTTACTACAGAAGAAGATACTTTGGTAACAGTGACTACATATGCATCAGCTGTAACATTAGTTCCAACTTTGAGTTTACCTGTATAAACTCCTGCTATGCTGGCACTGAAATCACCAGACGTTTCATCATCATCATCTCCACATGATACAAATGACAGGCTTGATATAAGCACAATCATCAACATACTTAAAATTCTAAATTGTTTCATCTTTTTTGTTTTTAATGTGTAATCTTTTTAGTCATATACTTTGGTTGTCTTAAAAAACTTTGCAAAGATACATGCTCTTTAAACATAAATATCCTTTTAATTGTTGCTGTTTTATATACAAGGTTGTAGAAGATATTTCTATGTTCTGTTGTTATATATATCAGAATATATTTGGAAGAAATTGTATTCTAATATAATGGATATACGTAACAACAGTTCTGTATCTAAGCTCTGTCTTCTAAATATATTATATACATTAGTTCGATCGCAATAGAGTCGTCTTGCGAACCATGTGACCGAGCGTTCTTGGCGATGGAGCTCTTTTTCAATAATTTGTCCGATGTGTGTCATACTGGATTATTTTCGAGAGTTTATTTTATGTAATTCTTTATTTTCTAAAATTCTCTCTTTATATCCTCTTCTCTTTTTAATAATTTATGGATATTATTATCTCATTGCAAAGATATGTTATAAGCTGGTTCATGGTAAGAATTTGTTGTAGAGAACTAAACAACGATAGTGTAGATTATTTGTAACAATCATCATCTTTTTTATAAAAATAGGAGAGTGCCTTATAAAAAATACTCTCCTGTATAATAATAAGTAACTTTTATTACTTAGCTAAGGCCTGAGCTACGTTTACAGCGCAAGCCACAGTGCAACTTACCATTGGGGGGTACCAATTCCCAAGAATCCTATCATTTCGGCTTCTTGTAAACTATAGCAATCTGTTATTAATCAATACTATAATAGTTATTCATAAATGATTTGAGTTGGCAAAAGATATTAACTCTTCGATTTGCCCTCTCTCATAGCTTTCTGCTGGTTCAAGCGTTCCTGCTGCTTCTTTTGATTATGATTTTATGTAAATGTAGCTTTCATTGTATATAAATCTATCATTCAACAATTCTAAATGATAGGTGAGATAAGGTATCTAAAACTACCATCTACTTCAAATTACCACAAATAAAAAACTCCTGTAATCACATGGACTACAGGAGTTTATTTATATAATGTAACTTGAATTACTTAGCCAAAGCCTGAGCTACGTCAACAGCACAAGCTACAGTACAACCTACCATAGGATTGTTACCAATTCCCAGGAATCCCATCATTTCTACGTGAGCAGGAACTGATGAAGAACCAGCGAACTGTGCATCAGAGTGCATACGACCCATCGTATCTGTCATACCATAAGAAGCCGGACCAGCTGCCATGTTATCGGGGTGAAGAGTACGGCCTGTACCACCACCGGAAGCAACTGAGAAGTATGGCTTACCAGCCAATACACGTTCTTTCTTATAAGTACCGGCAACCGGGTGTTGGAAACGAGTCGGGTTAGTAGAGTTACCTGTGATAGATACGTCTACGCCTTCTTTCCACATGATAGCTACACCTTCGCGAACATCGTCAGCACCGTAGCATTTTACTTTTGCACGAGGACCGTCAGAGTAAGCGATTTCGCGAACTACTTTCAGCTCACCAGTGAAATAATCAAACTGAGTCTGAACATAAGTAAAACCATTGATACGAGAGATGATCTGAGCAGCGTCTTTTCCAAGACCGTTCAGGATGCAACGCAATGGCTCTTTACGTACTTTGTCTGCTTTTGCAGCGATTTTGATAGCACCTTCAGCAGCAGCGAAAGATTCGTGACCTGCAAGGAATGCGAAACATTTAGTTTCTTCGCGAAGCAACATAGCAGCCAGGTTACCATGACCGATACCAACCTTACGGTCGTCAGCTACAGAACCCGGGATACAGAATGCCTGCAAACCGATACCGATAGCTTCAGCAGCTTCAGCAGCGTTTGTGCAGTTCTTCTTAAGAGCAATTGCAGTACCTACAACGTATGCCCATTTTGCGTTTTCAAAACAGATAGGCTGAGTTTCTTCACACGTTTTATAAGGATCAAGTCCGGCAGCTTCGCAGATTGCGTTAGCTTCTTCGATGTCTTTGATGCCGTTAGCGTTCAAGGCTTCAATGATACCTTTGATACGACGGTCTTGGCTTTCGAATTTTACTTCTCTAATCATAGTTTCTTTCCTCCTTATATTATTCGTGACGTGGATCAATGTGTTTAACTGCTCCCTGTTCTGCTGTTACACGACCATAAGTACCTGTAACTTTCTTCAATGCTTCGTTAGCATCAGTTCCCTTCTTGATTTCATCCATGAATTTACCCATGTGAACGAATTCGTATCCACAGATTTCATCATTCTTATCCAAGAAGATATTTTTGATGTAACCTTCAGCCATTTCAAGGTAACGAGGACCTTTAGCCAAAGTACCATAAAGGGTACCTACCTGGCTGCGCAGACCTTTACCTAAGTCTTCCAGACCTGCACCGATAATCAAACCACCTTCAGAGAAAGCAGACTGAGTGCGTCCGTAAACGATTTGCAGGAAGAGTTCGCGCATAGCTGTGTTGATTGCGTCGCAAACAAGGTCAGTGTTCAGTGCTTCGAGGATTGTTTTACCCGGAAGGATTTCAGCAGCCATAGCAGCTGAGTGAGTCATACCGGAACATCCGATAGTCTCAACTAAAGCTTCCTGGATAACGCCTTCTTTAACATTCAGTGTCAGTTTACAAGCACCCTGCTGAGGAGCACACCAACCGATACCGTGTGTCAAACCTGAAATATCAACGATTTCTTTAGATTTTACCCATTTGCCTTCTTCGGGTATGGGAGCCGGTCCGTGGTTAGGACCCTTCTTTACAACACACATGTGTTCCACTTCGTGTGAATAAGTCATAATTAGCTCTTTTTTTTAGTGATATAATTAAAAATACGTAGTCACGATTCTCTAAATCGCCCACAAAGGTAGTCGATTTATTTGTTTCTGCAAATCGCCATATCTTACTTTTTTGTGAAAAGTGACAAATCCGTTTACGTTTTTTCTTCGTTTGCTAAGTCGGGATTGCATTTGTGAAAGATTACTATGCGTCGAACTATCTATTCGTTGCTTTGTTGTTATCTGAAATATAAATTTTATGGAACTGAATCAGGTAGATATACATTATTTGATAGCGGCAATCTGCGTTATTTCATCTGCATTGGTATTTTATACTATCGGTGTATGGGGAGAAAGGCTGCAAAAGAAACTGAAGTTATGGCATATTATTTTCTTTCTTTTAGGATTGGTGTCCGATGCAGTCGGAACCAGCCTGATGGAGCATATTGCCAAATTAACGCATTTGCATGATGAAATCCACACGGTAACGGGGACGATTGCCATTCTTCTGATGTTTGTACATGCTTCATGGGCGATATGGACTTATGTGAAGGGATCTGCCGAGGCGAAAAGGCATTTTAATCGTTTTAGTATCGTCGTTTGGTGCATTTGGTTAATACCTTATTTAATAGGTATGGCTATAGGAATGCATTTACATGCATAAATAGTTATATGTTTTTGCATTAGATAGACTTAAAAGAGTTCCTTCTTTCAGCTATCCCATGCAAAGAAAAAAATATTTTAGTCTCACGGTCTCACTGCTTTTGTGTAATCTGCATATAATTAGTATATTACAGAATGAGAGATACTTTTCAAATAGGTATCTCTCATCATTTTCTCCCTAGAATCGCTTCATTTCAGTCTATCTCTCACTCTTTTTTGGGGGTATCTCTCATTCCATTTCTTTGTCCTTTGCGTAAGTAGTTGCCGAATACATCTAGCATCTTGGTTGCTGTTTACTTGTTGTTTATATATTATGTTACTTATCTCTATGGCATTTGATGCCTTTATTCGTGTGTTATTTTACCGACATCTTCATCGTTCCACCCGGGTGAACCGATCGGTGTACCCTTGTAAACAGGTCTGCGCACCTAGGTGGACATGCTTGTTCACCTGGGTGGAACGATGAAGAACTCCCTTTGATAATGCGACAATAATAGTTGTAAAGCTGGTTATTATAGGGTTGTTTGCATACTATTGAACGGTAAAAGAAATGTGCTTAAAGGTTTTTCCGGGAAAGGGAAAGTATATCGGTATGCAATTATCTGGCGGATATCGGAAAGCAGAATGAGATACCCTGTTTTCATGGGTTTGAATTAAATTAATTCCGCCAACAGGTATGTTTTAGTGAGAATGTAGCGGTATTACTAGATAGATATAGAATAAAATTAGTAGCTTTGCTGAATAATTTATTGAACAAAGCTATGATAGAAGTTATGGAGTCCGCTTTACAGAAAGCTGCGGGCGAAGGAATGGATGAATTTATCCAGGTATTTACTGATAAATATAAGGAAGTAATCGGTGGTGAATTGACTGCTGACACAATGCCGTTGTTGACAGGTGAACAGCATTCATTGCTGGCTTATCAGATTTTTCGTGATGAAATAATGTTCGGCGGATTCTGTCAGTTGATTCAGAACGGTTATGGCGGATATATCTTTGATAATCCTTTTGCCAAGGTTATGCGTCTGTGGGGGGCGGAAGAGTTCTCTAAATTGGTATATAAAGCCAAGAAGATATATGATGCCAACCGGAAGGATCTGGAAAAGGAACGGACAGACGATGAATTCATGGCAATGTATGAGCAATATGAGGCTTTTGATGATTTGGAAGAGGCATATTTAGATATGGAGGAACAGGTTACTGCGCTGGTAGCAAGGTATGTAGACGAGCACCTGGAACTTTTTGCAAAAATAATAAAGTAAAGAATACATTGATAAAAATATTGATCTATATATTTTCTTTGTTATTGTTGGCATTTGTTGCTTTAATTGTTTTTTGTAATACTAAAGAAGAAAAAAACACCTTTCTGGTAAAAGTGGATTCTTTGATGGTAAATAATCCCGATTCAGCATTATTATTGTTGAAAGGTCAAAATATGGATAATGCAGAGGTAGCGGAAAAAGCTAAATATGCTTTATTATTAACACAAGCAGAGGATAAAAATTACATTTTACACACGAGTGATTCATTGATTAATATTGCAGTATGTTACTATGATTCAATTCAAGATACTGATTTATCGGCAAAGTCTCATTATTATTTAGGACGGGTTTACCAAGACTTGCAAAATGAAGCTGCGGCTGTGCGTGAATTTCTTGTATCATTGCCTTTCGCAGAAAAGAGTGGTAACAAAGATCTGCTTTGCTTGCTTTATGGGAATTTAGGGCAGATTTATTATCAACAAGATATGCTAAATAAGGCAGATTCTCTTTTTGTCTTGTCCTCTGATATTGCTGTACAGAAGAATGATTCTTTTAATTTATCTATGGCGTTAATAGCACGAGGAAATATTCGTTTGCAAAGTAAAAAGTATTCTGCAGCAATGGATTATTTTGAACGTGCTTTAGTTATTGCTGAAAATATACATAATGAAAATGCGCAGAGGATTGTATATAATTCGATAGCTGCTTTTTATGCTTCAATAGATTCTCCTCAAGAAAGTTTTGAGTATACAAAGAAAGGATTAGTTTGTGCAGAGGATTCTTTAAGTTCTGCAAGATTATTTTTGTTGCAAGGCAATGCTTTTGCAAATTTGGAAAAGTATGATTCTGCAGCATTTTATGTATTAAAAGGAATGAATACTAATGATTTGTATACGAAGGCGGCAGGGTATTTGCTATTGACCGATATAAAGGAAAGGGAAGGGGATGTAAATAAAGCCCTTTATTTTCAAAATTATTATATCAGGTGTCTTGATTCTTTAAAATTGAAAGGGGCAAACACACAAACCGCTATTTTGAAAGGGAATAGATGGATATATTGGGGGAAATATCATAAGCTTTTGAATGATTATAGATATTGTACTTATGGACTTTTGATATGCGTGTGCTTATTGATAATTTATTGGATAAATAGAAGGTATAGGTATTGTGATAAGATTAGGATGTTGACAAACAAAAAGGATGCTTTGGAGAGAGAAGTTGAATTGTTGTCTGTCATGCAAGATAATTTAAGGAAAAAGGAGCAAGAAATGAAGCTTCTTCAAGAGTTTGCAGGAAATATAGAACAAGATAAAGCTCGACTGTATATATTGACAAATCAAGTGCTTTTATTGAAAAAAGATAATAGAGAATATTTTCTAAAGTTGTTGGGCAATTCGAAAAGTTATAAGACGTTATTGTTGTTGCTTCAAAAGAAAAAAAATAATCAAAGATGTAAGGATGTGTTTTTGGAGAAAGATTGGGAGTCGTTATTACAGGATATAAATTATTTTTCGAATGGTTTCGTAGACAAATTAAAAGCACAAGCTAGCTTACTCACGAATCAGGATATTCGTTTTTGCTGTCTTTTTAAGATTGAACTTAGCTATTTAGAAATAGCTTTGGTTTTTGATCGTACATTGGATGCTATGTATAAAAGGCGTAATTCTATACTTTTAAAACTTCCTGATATATATAATACGCATTCTTTAGAAGATTATCTGAATTCTTTATGATATACTATCTTCTTTTATTTGCTGGTATTCTTATGAATATAATAATGCTATTTAGTTATGTGCTTTATTATTAATGGTTTATCTGCTATTTTTGACTCAGGGTTTTAACATAAAACTCTTATTCTTTTCTTTTGATTTTATATGCTTTCTTCTTACATTTGAGCATTCTAATCAATATCGAAAAGTTATGAAAAAGTTATTTCTTTTGTTACTAGTCTTCATCTTTACTTCATCTTTTACACCTCTTTATGAAGTAATTCTTTTAGGCCAATCGAAAGTGAAAAGAGAGGTGCCAGTGAAAGGTACTACTGGAGTTCCAATATTTCGTTCTCCTAATTATTCTCCTGTATATATATGTATATATGGTAATGTATTGTCTATTGATTGGAAGAAATCAATAGGGACTGTGTTCGTCCAAATTTTAAATTTGGATACGAATGAATTTGTTTTGTCGGATGATTACGATGCTGTGACGGGTGAAACAGTAGAAGTCTTTATAAAAAATGCAGGTCGTTATCAAATAATGATTACTTCAGAACTTTATAGTGGATATGGAGATTTTTTTGTTAATGAGTAGTTAGTCATATTGTTTAACTTTAAAAAAACACTATTATGAAAAAGATTATGTTTTTACTTAGTTTGATGCTAGTTCTTTTTTCATGTGAACAAGAGAATACATTATCAGAAATTAGTACTGATAATAATGAGAATGAAGTTCCTTTAACAAGGAACTCTAGTGATCTTACCCGTCCAATAGAACAACTTGATGGCATTCCTGTTAATATCAAATCAGTTTATTCTAAGAAATATTTAAGTGTTGTGTCTGATAATGGCAAGCTGGGGCTAGTAGATGAGGATGATGGTAGTCTCCGGCAAAGGTGGAATGTTAAAGTGTCTTATGCCCCGTTCGTTCCTTTTAAAGTATCTTCATTGTATAGATTCAACAATATTAATTCTCCTATGATAGCGTCTGGATATTTTGAAGGTAGCTATGGACTTTTTGTGGGTGAAACTATATTTGATCAAGGTACGGTTAACTTTTCGGCATTTGATCAATATAGCTATTATTTCACTACACTTCCTGAAGGTGGAATGCCTCCTTTTGGAACTCCAATTGATCCTCAAACGATAAAAATGTATGTGCAACCTGCTAGTATAACTAGTAATGATATTATTATTGATGATAAATATTATAAAGGGGACGAAATTAAATGGGAAATAATACCTGTGGATGAATTTCGAATAGAAAATATTAGTTATGAATTAACAACAGATGATAAGTTGTCTGTTGAACCTAAACAAATTGATGTAAAATGGTTGATAAATGATACAGATATACCGACTACGAGAACACTTGTCTTTCAAGGATCAGCTTCATGTGAGTCTACTTTTTCAGAAATGGTTGGATTGAAAATTACAGATAAAATATCTATGGATTTTAAAGTTGATATTCCAGAGTTTAAAGATGGAAGTTTTACGGGAGAAACAACAACAGAAGCTTCATGGAGTTATACTGTAGGTAAAAAAGAGACTCAAACTTATACTGTTTCTGAAACTATATCGCAGGAAGTACCAGCACATACTACAATAAAAGCTGAGATGATTGCTACTAAATATATAGCTACTATGACCTATGTTGCAAAATTGCATGGTATAAATTCAGGTAAAGATATTTATTTGAAAGGAAAGTGGAATGGCGTCATTGTACAGGAATCTAAACTCAAATTATCGCAGGAAGGGAAAATTATTAAAACTATAAAATTGAAGAAATAGTGGTGTAATGAGCTTTTGTTATAGGGAGAGTTATGTATGGTATACAAACAGCTCTTCCTATTTTTATATAACTTGGATATAGCATTTTATACTAGAAAGTAGACTTTTTTTGTATTTGTTATCTGATAGTCTTATTCCTTTGGAATATGTGACTGCTGAATTTTTGAAAAAAAAGAAAATTGTGATGCAGTATTTTTTAAGTCTTTGCATTTACTAATTATGAATTAGAATTTATATCTTTGCAAACTCTAAAAAATATGTTTATGAAACAAATGAAATTTTTACTGGTAGCTTTAATGACGGTTTTAATGGGGATGTCTGTTACTTCTTGTTTGAAAGGAGATGATAATAATACAGTAACGATGACTGTTCCAGTTAAGTATAATTATACCTCATTTCTGATGGGAGATGGAGTTACTAAGTTGGTGCCAAACAGTGAATTGGGAGTATTGAGTGGAACTATGTATATAATTTCTTGTCAATATGACCGATCACAAGTGACGAATAATACCACTAGTATTCCTGTAACTTTAATAGGTAACCCTGTTTGCATTGACCCAAAATCAGGAGAGTCTTTAACTTCACAAAAAATAGAACCTACAAATCCTCTTTATACATTGGACAAACAACGATCTAATTTAGACTATTTTGACAAAAATACGATCGTTCTGACAATGTCATATTGGGTGAAAGTAACAGGGTCTACTGTTGAAGAATCGGAAGTTAATAAACATTCATTCTCTCTTTATTATGATCCTGAAGAAATAAAAGAAGGTGATACAAGATTAACTTTGCATATTAGCCATCGTATTAATGACACGGATAAGGTAGATCGTAATAATTGGACTTATGCTTATAGAGCTTATTCGATAAGTAATGCACTTTATCAGTTTAAAGAGAAGAGTGGTAAATTGCCACAATACATAATATTGAAAGCTGAAACTAATACGTCGGAAGATAAACTGAAGACAGAAAATGGTGAAACTTCAGCTGAGTATGAATATCCGTTTAAAGAATAACATTGAACTACAAAGAATTATTTAATATAGCAATGAAATTGATTTCCTCTCCGGCCAAGGCCTGGGAGGAAATTTCTATGGAAGAGGATAGGCGAAAAGTTTTTATGGCTTTTGTCTATCCTATGATTGGTTTATGCGGTTTGTCCGTCTTTATCGGCTCTTTGCTGACGAATGGATGGGGAGGACCGCAAAGTTTTCAAATAGCTATGACCAATTGTTGTGCCGTAGCTGTGGCATTGTTTGGTGGTTACTTTCTGGCGGCCTATGCAATTAACGAAATGGGAGTAAGAATGTTTGGTATGCCTGCCAATGCTCCGTTGACACAACAGTTTGCCGGATACGCACTTGTTGTTCCCTTCTTGCTTCAGATTGTGACCGGACTTTTACCTGATTTTAGAATTATTGCCTGGCTATTTCAGTTCTACATTGTCTATGTAGTATGGGAAGGAGCTCCCATATTGATGCAAGTGGAGGAAAAAGTACGATTGAAATACACCCTTTTCTCATCAGTTTTGTTAATACTATGTCCGACGGTGATTCAAATTGTATTTAGTAAGTTGATAGCCATACTTAATTAATGTGTAAAGATGAAACAACCTTCTGTAAATATCAAGAATAAACGTGCTACATTTGACTATGAGTTGATGGATACCTACACGGCAGGTATCGTATTGACAGGCACGGAAATTAAATCCATTCGTTTAGGAAAAGCAAGTCTGGTGGATACGTTTTGTTATTTTGCGAAAGGCGAATTATGGGTAAAGAATATGCATATCGCCGAGTACTTCTATGGTTCGTACAATAATCATACAGCTCGTAGAGACAGAAAGTTGTTGCTTAATAAGAAAGAATTGGAGAAAATTCAACGGGGAATGAAAGACCCCGGTTTTACTACCGTTCCTGTGCGTTTGTTTATCAACGAAAAAGGTTTGGCGAAACTGGTCGTTGCTTTGGCGAAAGGTAAAAAACAGTACGATAAACGGGAATCAATTAAAGAAAAAGATGACCGCAGAGACATGGCCCGAATGTTTAAGCGATAAGATGGCTTTATAGCGTAATAGTAAGATAAGATCGTGATAGGTCTAAGATAGGCAGAGTGACAATTAGGTGTTAATGTAATAAGGTAAGAATGAAAAAGACAATTTCTCAGATTGTATCCGAGCGTATTCTGATTCTGGATGGCGCAATGGGCACAATGATCCAACAATATAATCTTAAAGAAGAAGATTTTCGTGGTGAACGTTTTGCGCATATTCCCGGTCAGTTGAAGGGGAATAATGATTTGTTGTGTCTGACTCGCCCCGATGTCATTCAAGATATCCATCGTAAATACCTGGAAGCAGGTGCGGATATTATCGAGACCAATACATTCAGTTCTACAACTGTCTCAATGGCGGATTATCATGTAGAAGAATATGTGCGCGAAATCAATCTTGCCGCTACCAGACTGGCACGTGAACTGGCGGACGAATATACGGCAAAGAGTCCGGATAAACCGCGTTTTGTTGCAGGCTCCGTTGGACCTACTAATAAAACCTGTTCTATGAGCCCGGATGTGAACAATCCGGCGTTTCGTGCCTTGTCTTATGACGAACTGGCTGCCTCTTACCTGCAGCAAATGGAAGCCATGCTGGAAGGTGGGGTGGATGCCATTCTTATCGAAACCATATTTGATACGCTGAATGCGAAAGCTGCCATCTTTGCAGCCGGACAGGCTATGAAGGTGACAGGAATAGAAGTCCCTGTTATGTTGTCTGTGACGGTATCCGATATCGGCGGACGTACATTGTCCGGACAGACTTTGGAAGCTTTCCTTGCTTCTGTGCAGCATGCCAATATATTTTCAGTCGGATTGAATTGCTCCTTTGGTGCCCGTCAGTTGAAGCCTTTTCTTGAACAGTTGGCTTCGCGTGCACCTTATTATATCAGTGCTTATCCTAATGCGGGCCTTCCGAATAGTCTGGGGAAATATGATCAGACTCCCGCAGATATGGCTCATGAAGTGAAGGAGTATATTCAGGAAGGATTGGTTAATATTATCGGTGGTTGTTGTGGTACGACAGATGCCTACATTGCAGAATATCAGGCACTGATAGCAGGTGCCAAACCTCATGTTCCGGCACCCAAACCGGATTGTATGTGGCTTTCCGGACTCGAACTGCTGGAAGTGAAACCGGAAATCAACTTTGTGAATATAGGTGAGCGTTGCAACGTAGCAGGCTCACGCAAGTTTCTTCGTCTGGTTAATGAAAAGAAATATGATGAAGCCCTTTCCATAGCTCGTCAGCAAGTAGAAGACGGAGCTTTGGTTATTGACGTTAATATGGATGATGGTCTGCTGGATGCCCGGACTGAGATGACTACTTTTCTGAATCTCATCATGTCCGAACCGGAAATAGCCCGTGTACCTGTTATGATCGACTCTTCCAAATGGGAAGTGATCGAAGCCGGATTGAAATGCCTGCAAGGAAAATCAATCGTAAACTCGATCTCTCTGAAGGAAGGGGAGGAAGTATTTCTGGAGCATGCCCGGATCATCAAGCAATATGGAGCGGCAACTGTCGTGATGGCTTTTGATGAAAAAGGACAGGCGGATACTGCTGCCCGCAAGATAGAAGTGTGCGAACGTGCATATCGTCTGCTGGTTGATAAAGTTGGATTCAATCCTCATGATATTATTTTCGACCCGAATGTGCTTGCGGTGGCTACAGGAATCGAAGAGCATAACAATTACGCCGTAGACTTTATAGAAGCTACCGGATGGATCAGGAAGAATCTTCCCGGTGCACACGTCAGCGGCGGAGTGAGTAATCTTTCTTTCTCTTTCCGTGGCAATAATTATATTCGTGAAGCAATGCATGCGGTATTCCTTTATCATGCCATCCAGCAAGGGATGGATATGGGAATCGTCAATCCGGGAACTTCCGTACTCTACAGTGATATTCCTGCAGATACGCTGGAAAAGATAGAGGACGTTGTATTGAATCGTCGTCCCGATGCTGCCGAGCGTCTGATAGAACTGGCGGAAGCATTGAAAGAAACGATGGGCGGTACTTCCGGTCAGGTAGCTGTGAAGCAGGATGCATGGAGAGAAGAATCCGTACAAGAGCGTTTGAAATATGCTTTGATGAAAGGAATCGGTGATTATCTGGAACAGGATTTAGCGGAAGCTTTACCTTTATATGATAAAGCTGTAGATGTAATTGAAGGTCCGTTGATGGATGGAATGAATTATGTCGGCGAGCTTTTTGGCGCAGGAAAAATGTTCCTGCCTCAGGTCGTGAAGACTGCCCGTACTATGAAGAAAGCCGTAGCTATACTGCAACCGATCATTGAATCAGAAAAAGTGGAAGGATCATCTTCTGCCGGAAAAGTTCTGCTTGCCACCGTAAAAGGGGATGTGCACGACATCGGAAAAAATATAGTTGCCGTCGTAATGGCGTGCAACGGTTATGATATAGTTGACTTGGGAGTGATGGTTCCGGCAGAAACCATTGTTCAGCGTGCCATTGAAGAAAAAGTGGATATGATCGGTTTGAGTGGTCTGATCACACCTTCTCTGGAAGAGATGGCTCATGTGGCTGTCGAACTGGAGAAAGCCGGACTGGATATTCCGCTGCTGATTGGCGGGGCCACTACTTCAAAGATGCATACAGCACTGAAGATCGCGCCTGTGTATCATGCACCGGTTGTACATCTGAAAGATGCTTCTCAGAATGCCAGTGTTGCCTCCCGGCTGTTGAATTCGCAGATGAAAGCCGAACTGATTAATGAGTTAGATGCAGAATATCAGGCACTTCGTGAGAAGAGCGGACTATTACGCCGTGAAACAGTATCGTTGGAAGAAGCCCAGAAAAATAAGTTAAACCTATTTTAAAGACTTGTCACAATGAAAAAGATTTTTTCTTTCTTGTGTATGTTCATGGCAATGACTGCTATGATCTCGTGTTCTTCCTCAAAAGAGGAAAAAGGAACAACCGGCACCGGAAATGCCGCTTTGGATAATATCTTTGAGCGTAAGAGTGTGCGTACTTACTTGAATAAAGGTGTAGAGAAAGAGAAAATTGATTTAATGCTTCGTGCTGGAATGTCTGCTCCATCGGGAAAGGATGTTCGTCCCTGGGAGTTTGTGGTTGTTTCCGACCGTGCGAAACTGGATTCGATGGCGGCGGCTCTTCCTTATGCCAAAATGTTGACACAAGCCCGTAATGCGATTATTGTCTGTGGTGATTCTGCCCGTTCTTTTTATTGGTATTTAGACTGTTCTGCTGCAGCACAGAATATTTTGCTGGCTGCTGAAAGTATGGGGCTGGGTGCTGTATGGACAGCTGCTTATCCGTATGAAGATCGTATGGAAGTCGTTCGCAAATATACCCACCTGCCCGAGAATATTCTTCCTCTTTGTGTCATTCCTTTCGGCTATCCTGCAACAAAAGAGCAGCCGAAACAGAAATATGACGAGAAAAAGATACATTATAATCAGTATTAGTAAACAAAAGTTTTGTCTTTTCAATAAATTCCTTACATTTGCGACTTAATTGATTAAAATCTGATACGCAAATGTTTGGAATAGATGACCCTTTTATAGTCTTGCCATATATCCTATCAGTGATATGTGTGATTTTTGCTGCCTGGTTTGGGCTGAAATATTGGAATAAGGACGACGATAAAGACGAAACGCGATGAATACATTTACTCTTGGCTTGATTGTGATAGCTTATCTGCTGTCATTGGCCTACCTCGGTTTTTTAGGATATAAGAAGACTACGAATACCAGTGATTATCTGGTGGGCGGACGTCAGATGAATCCGATAGTGATGGCGCTTTCTTATGGTGCTACGTTTATCTCTGCGTCTGCTATAGTTGGTTTTGGCGGAGTAGCGGCTGCTTTCGGTATGGGTATTCAGTGGCTGTGTTTCCTCAATATGTTTGTCGGGGTAGTTATCGCCTTCATATTCTTCGGCTTGCGTACGCGGCGCATGGGAGCAAAACTGAATGTCAGCACTTTTCCGCAGTTATTAGGCCGTCATTTTCGTTCCCGTAATATACAGGTGTTCATTGCAGCCGTCATATTTATAGGCATGCCGCTGTACGCTGCTGTGGTGATGAAAGGGGGCGCTGTATTTATTGAACAGATTTTTCAGATTGATTTTAATATATCTCTGCTGATATTTACGTTAGTCATTGCTGCGTATGTGATTGCAGGAGGAATGAAGGGGGTGATGTATACGGATGCTTTACAGGCAGTTATCATGTTTGGCTGTATGTTGTTCCTGTTGTTCTCTTTGTATCAGGTGCTTGGCATGGGTTTTACGGAAGCAAACAAGGAATTGACAAATATAGCCCCTCTGGTTCCGGAAAAGTTCAAGGCATTGGGGCATCAGGGATGGACCGCAATGCCTGTGACAGGTTCTCCGCAGTGGTACTCATTGGTTACCTCTCTTATTTTGGGAGTAGGAATCGGTTGCCTTGCACAGCCTCAGTTGGTGGTACGTTTTATGACGGTAGAAAGTAGCAAACAGTTGAATCGTGGCGTATTTATCGGTTGTTTTTTCCTGATTATAACGGTAGGAGCTATCTATCATGCCGGTGCATTAAGCAATCTTTTCTTCTTGAAGACAGAAGGAGCCGTTGCTACGGAAGTGATACAGGATATTGATAAAATCATTCCTTATTTCATCAATAAAGCTATGCCGGACTGGTTTGCCGCTTTGTTTATGCTCTGTATCCTTTCTGCAAGTATGTCTACGCTTAGTTCTCAGTTCCACACAATGGGAGCATCGGTTGGTTCTGACATTTATGGTACTTATAAACCCCGTTCTCGTGGCAAATTGACAAATGTGATTCGTTTGGGAGTACTTTTCTCTATTTTGGTCAGCTATATTATTTGCTATATGCTGCCTCACGATATTATCGCCCGCGGAACTTCTATTTTCATGGGTATCTGTGCTGCTGCATTTCTTCCTGCCTACTTCTGTGCATTGTACTGGAAGAAAGCGACGAAACAGGGAGTAATGGCAAGTCTCTGGGTAGGAACTTTAGGCAGTGCTTTTGCACTAATATTCCTTCATCAGAAAGAAGCTGCCGCAATGGGAATATGTAAATTCCTGTTTGGCAAGGATGTATTGATTGAGACATATCCGTTTCCGGTAATTGACCCTATTCTCTTTGCATTACCATTGTCTATACTGGCTATTGTTGTGGTTAGCCTTTTGACGGGCAGAAACAAGTAGTAAATAAGTAATAGGTAATAAGTAATAGGTAATAAGCCGTGCGGATACACTATTGATAAGCTACGGTTATTACCTATTACCTGATACTTATTACTTATTTTATCTTTTTTTTGTACGATTCGAACCGGGACTGAATATCACGTACGAAGTTGAACGTTTCTATGCCACGGAAATATCCATTTTTACAAACAGGATCGGTGAAGTATTCCTCATTGCTTTTGAGCAGGATGAAGTTTTCGACGTTGTCTTTCCATACGAGGTTATTCTTTCCGTATTTTTTTGCTAATGCCATGGCGTCGTAGATATGTCCTAGGCCGGCATTGTAAGAAGCCAGTATGAAGTTGAGCCGTTCCTGTTTGTCAGGGATCATATTGAAACTTCGGTCTGTGGCGGCAATGTATTTAACGGCTGCTTTTATACTTTCTTCCGGGTTTTGTTCTTTACCTGCGGGTACGCCCATTGCGCGTGCAGTGGCAGGCATCAATTGCATCAATCCTTTGGCTCCTGCCCAAGATACGGCTGTTGTGTCAAAGTTTGATTCTGTATAGGCGAGGGATGCCAGCATTCGCCAGTCCCATCCGATCTCTTGGGCGTATTTCTTGAATAAATCGTCGTAATGTGATATTTTTCCTTCTTTAAGTGAAAGGATGGGGGAGTGTGGCATCATTTTACTATTCTCGAAGTAACGCTTCATACTTGCCGTATAGGCAGGAGAGGTCATATTTTCTTTATGCCAGTTTGTGGCGGCGGCTGCCAGTTCGGGACTGTCTTTTCGCACAGCCCATGAAGAACGCTGGTCAAAACTGATAGAAAGATCGATATTCAGATTGGGATAGTAAGTTTTATTCAGTTTGGCTAAATCATTATCGGCTACGGTATAGGGAATCTTACCTTGTGCTACCTGGGTGATTAAGTCTTCCGCGGTAACGCTATCTCCCGTTATCTTATGAATATGGATACCACCTCCCAGTTCGTTGTTCAGATTCACGAGGCGATCGTAATATTTGCCTGGTTTGACATATATATCTTTGCCGATAAGTTCCGTTACATCTTTCAATGGTTTATGCTTTCCATTTCCTTGCTGGACGATAACCTGATGGGTGATTATGTCTTCTCCGCAATACAAAAGGCTGTCTTTCCATTCTTTGGTAATCGGCAGGTTGTAGGCGATCATATCTCCTTCGCCTGACTGTAATTTCTGAATCAATTCACGGACATTTCTGGCTACCTCGATTCTGAGTTTCAGTCCCAGACTTTTAGCGAACTGTTCACTGAGTTCGTATTGGAATCCCATTTCCTGTCCGCGATAAATGAAATATGAAGTAGAGCTATAGAGTGTCAGCACAACCAGTTCTCCACTGTCTTTAATCTGTGGAAGATCGTGTGCTGTTTCATTCTTTTCGGTATGATGTTTGTTCCGGCATCCGAATACACAGCACAAAAGTATAAGAAACAAGGGGAGGATCAGTGTCTTGGCACTCATTCTGAACTCTTTATCTTTCATTCTTCATTTTTCAAATGTTTCTTGATATACATTGTTAATATATCGATAGCTACTGCATTGCTGCCGCCTTCTGGAACGATAAGGTCCGCATAGCGTTTGCAGGGTTCTATGAATTGCAGGTGCATCGGTTTCAGAACACGGGTATAGCGTTCCATGACAGCTTCCGCTGTCCGTCCTCTTTCGATGACATCCCTTTGGATGACACGTATCAGGCGTTCATCGGGATCGGCATCTACAAATATCTTTAGATCCATCATATTGCGTAGCTTCTTGTCGCACAAGGCAAGGATACCTTCAATAATGACGACTTCACGAGGCTCGATGTGGATGGTTTCCGGTTGGCGGGTACAAGTCAGATAAGAATAGGTCGGTTGCTCGATGCTTTTTCCTTCTTTCAGCATCATCACATGTTTGGAAAGCAAGCTCCATTCAAAAGCATCCGGATGGTCAAAGTTGATATTCTGACGTTCTTCAACCGGCACGTGACTACTGTCTTTGTAGTATGAATCCTGAGGTAATAGTACTACTTCTCCAACGGGGAGGCTTTCTATTATTTTTCGTACGACGGTGGTTTTTCCGGAGCCCGTTCCACCTGCTATTCCTATTATTAACATCTCTTTATAGTGTTATTTGAACCAAATAGAGTAATTTTGCATTAGTAATGTAATGCATTGACAAGACAAATATAGAAACAATTCATTAAAATAACAACGTAATGGTGAAACACATTGTATTATTTAAGTTAAAAGACGAAGTTCCCGAAGCGGAGAAACTCGTAGTGATGAATAAATTTAAGGAAGCTATCGAAGCGCTCCCCGCTAAGATTTCAGTGATCCGTAAGATTGAAGTCGGACTGAATATGAATCCGGGAGAGGCTTGGCATATAGCTCTCTATAGCGAATTTGACACGCTGGAGGATGTGAAGTTCTATGCAACACACCCTGATCATGTGGCAGCCGGAAAGATTATAGCTGAAGCAAAGGACAGTCGTGCATGCGTGGATTATGAATTATAACCCCCAATAATGAAAATGAGAAAATTAATTTCTTTTCTGCTTTTAAGCTTTGTAGCCTATACATTGCAGGCGCAGATTAAAGATCCGGTAAAGTTTAAAACAGAACTGAACTCTCTTTCTGATACAGAAGCGGAGATCGTGTTTACGGCTGCCATTGACAAAGGGTGGCATGTTTATTCTACCGATCTTGGAGACGGAGGACCTATTTCTGCCACATTTAATGTGGAGAAGAAGTCTGGTGTAGAACTGGTAGGTAAATTGAAGCCTGTCGGCAAGGAAATAGCTACTTTCGACAAACTGTTCGAAATGAAAGTGCGCTATTTCGAGAATACTGCCAAATTCGTGCAGAAAGTGAAGCTGACTGGTGGAGCTTATGCGATAGAAGGTTATCTGGAATATGGAGCCTGCGACGATGAGAGTTGTCTGCCTCCGACAGAAGTTCCTTTTAAGTTTTCGGGTGAAGCAAAGGCCGGAACTACGGCTGCTCCTGTAGCCAAAGCTGATAAGCCGGAGACAAAAGAGGCGGAAGAAGTAACTGCTCCTGCTGCGTCCAAAGACTCTGCTGCAATGATGGAACTGGTTCCTGCTTCTGCTACGGATGCAAATGCCGATATTCAACCAGCTGTAGCTTCCGGTGACCTTTGGCGTCCGGTAATCAGTGAATTGCAGGCACTGGGCGAGGAACATACTCAGGGAGATATGTCCTGGATTTATATTTTCGTGACAGGTTTCCTGGGTGGATTGCTGGCTCTGTTCACTCCTTGTGTATGGCCTATTATCCCGATGACAGTCAGTTTCTTTCTGAAACGTAGCAAAGATAAGAAGAAAGGTATTCGTGATGCGTGGACTTATGGTGCTTCCATTGTCGTTATTTATGTGGCATTAGGATTGGCTATCACACTGATATTTGGTGCCAGTGCGCTCAATGCTTTATCGACGAATGCTGTCTTTAATATCCTTTTCTTCCTGATGCTGGTAATCTTTGCCGCTTCATTTTTTGGAGCGTTTGAGATTAGATTACCGTCAAAGTGGGGCAATGCGGTAGATAGTAAAGCGGAATCGACTACCGGTCTGCTGAGTATCTTCCTGATGGCATTTACACTTTCACTGGTATCTTTCTCTTGTACAGGTCCGATTATCGGATTCCTGCTTGTACAGGTTTCTACTACAGGAAGCGTGGTGGCCCCGGCTATCGGTATGTTGGGTTTTGCCATTGCATTGGCATTGCCGTTCACACTCTTTGCTCTGTTCCCGTCATGGCTGAAGTCTATGCCGAAGTCGGGCGGATGGATGAATGTGATCAAAGTGACGTTAGGATTTCTGGAACTGGCATTTGCGCTTAAATTCCTGTCGGTTGCCGATCTGGCTTATGGCTGGAGATTACTCGACCGTGAAACCTTCCTCGCTCTGTGGATTGTCATTTTTGCATTGCTGGGTTTCTATTTGCTTGGTAAAATCAAGTTTCCGCATGACGATGATGACAATAAGGTGGGAGTGACTCGTTTCTTTATGGCACTTATTTCTCTGGCGTTTGCCGTATATATGGTTCCCGGTTTGTGGGGAGCTCCGTTAAAAGCCGTAAGTGCTTTTGCTCCTCCTATGCATACGCAAGACTTTAATCTGTATAAGAATGAAGTACATGCGAAATTTGATGACTACGATCTGGGTATGGAGTATGCACGTCTGAATGGCAAACCAGTGATGCTTGACTTTACAGGCTATGGATGCGTGAACTGTCGTAAGATGGAAGCCGCTGTATGGACGGACCCGAAAGTGAGTGATCTGATTAATAATGATTATGTGCTGATTACTCTGTATGTGGATAATAAAACTCCGTTGACCGAACCTGTGAAAATCGTAGAGAACGGTAAGGAACGTACTTTGCGTACAGTCGGTGATAAGTGGAGCTATCTGCAACGTGTGAAGTTTGGTGCTAATGCACAGCCTTTCTATGTATTGCTGGATAATCAGGGAAGTCCTTTGAATAAGTCTTATGCTTACGATGAAGACATTCCCAAATATATTGAATTCCTGCAAACTGGACTGGAGAATTATCGGAAGGAAAAATAATCCGAAGATATAACTATCAATGAGAAGCGGTCTCACTCTGTAGAGTGGGACCGCTTCATTTAAATAGAATAGAATAAAACTAGAAATAATGTTTTTTACATGGGTACTTCCATTACCAGAAGTTTGGTCCCTTTAGTAGCACGGATAGAGAAGCTTTTGGTATCCCATATTCCGATGCCGTCACGTTTGGCCAGATGTTCATCGGCCACGCTGATCTCTCCTTCTATCACAAACAGATAAGCTCCGTTACCTTCCTGATGCATACAATATTCGATGGTTCTTTCCGTATCGAAGTCTCCCATAGAGAACCAGGCATCCTGTTTGATGGAGGCCGGTGTCTTGCCGTTCGGTGAAATGATCAGAGATAACTCGTTCGGTTTCAGCAGCGGACGTATATCGAAATTGTTATATTCGGGTTTCGTATTCTCGATTCGGGGGAATACCCATATTTGCAGGAATTCCAATTGTTTTTCCTTGCTGTCGTTATACTCACTATGATAGATACCACTGCCCGTACTCATCACTTGGATATCACCGGGAGTAATCGTTTTCGTATTTTGTACACTGTCGCCATGTCTCAGATACCCTTTCAACGGAATGGAAATTACTTCCATATTTTTATGTGGATGAGTATCAAATCCCATCGACGGGTCTACACTGTCATCATTCAGCACTCGCAAGGCTCCGAAATGGATTCTTTCCGGATTGTAATAGTTAGCAAAACTGAATGTGTGGTGGGTTTTGAGCCAGCCATGATTAAAATAGCCTCTTGATGAAGCTCTGTCGATTACTTTTTTCATAATCTTCCTTTCTTTTTTATAGAACTTTGTTGTGTGCTTTGTTCGCACTTTTATAATAGGACAACAATTAAAGAGTACACAAAGTTCTCGGCCGGAAACTCAATAAGAAAGAAGGTTATTTTTTTATTTCAGAAAAAATACATACGTTTGTAACATCATAACAATACCTTTGTGCCCAAAAGTAAAGAAAATATGTACGCAACAGACACGCTTATGGACGAACGGGAGTTAGTTCTCCGTCTGATAGACGGCGATGAGGATGCCTTTTGCGAACTCTATGCCGCCTATAAGAATCGCTTGCTGTATTTTGCGATGAAGTTCGTCAAATCTCGTGAGTTTGCCGAAGATATTTTTCAGGACGCGTTTACGGTTGTATGGCAAAGCAGGCGTTTTATCAATCCGGATGCGTCTTTCTCATCCTATTTATATACGATTGTACGCAATCGTATCCTTAATCAGATACGGGATATGGCGAATGAAGATAAGTTGAAAGAGCATATCCTTTCTCATGCGGTTGATTCGGCCAATGAAACGAATAATAAAATATTGTTCGATGATTTGAAGGATGTCCTTAGCCGTGCATTGGAACA
The DNA here is from genome assembly GCF_003434395.1 of Bacteroides sp. AM23-12. Classification (NCBI taxonomy): domain Bacteria; kingdom Pseudomonadati; phylum Bacteroidota; class Bacteroidia; order Bacteroidales; family Bacteroidaceae; genus Bacteroides; species Bacteroides sp. AM23-12. The sequence continues at coordinate 394,542 of NZ_QTLF01000002.1, read as the reverse complement.
ATTGACTCCCCGTCAGCGTGAAGTCTTTAATATGAGCCGAGATTTACAGATGTCCCATAAAGAAATTGCGGAAGCGCTGGGAGTCTCTGTCAATACCGTACAGGAGCATATTTCTGTTTCGTTGAAAGTGATTCGTGCCTACTTGACTAAATATTCGGGTACTTCTGCTGACATATTGCTGATTCTACTTTGTCTGAATTTATAATAAATGTTAATCATACCCTAGCTGTTTCCTGCCTTTGTGTATTACTAATACGAAGGGGAAAAATCAGCACCCTTATTTGAATATATGATGAAAGATACGAAGACAGAAAAAAACAAATTACGTCGCTATCTGGATGATATGTACATCCGGGAGGAAGCATCGCAGTTACTGGAAAGTATGAGAGATGCTGACCATAAAGATATATTGGATGAGTTGTCTGCCGAAGTCTGGGAGGAATCCGTCAGCCAGCAGCCTGTTACTGACTTGGAGCGTGAGAAGTATAAAAAGGAGGCTCGCCAGTTGCTGAAACATATTGAACATAAGAAACGTACCTGGTTCCGTCGGGTAATGACGATTGCAGCCAGTGTGGCGGCTGTAATAGCCATCGTGACAGGAAGTATCAGTTATTTCCGGTATATGAGTGAGCAGCAGATAACTTTCGCTGAAATCTCAACCTCTTTTGGAGAGAAGAAACGGGTGGAATTACCGGACGGAACTATATTAGTGTTGAACTCTTGTTCACAAGTACGTTATCCTGATTCTTTTCAAGGGGATATCCGGAAAGTGGAACTGGAAGGAGAAGGATATTTCAGGGTTGCCCATAATGAAGATATGCCGTTTATTGTACAGACGAAGCGACTGGATGTTCGTGTTTTGGGAACCCGGTTTGATGTAAAATCTTACTCTACGGATGAAATCGTATCGGTAAGTGTAGAGAGTGGCAAAGTACAGGTTGATCTGCCGGAAGCAATGATGCGATTGACTGCAAAAGAACAAGTTCTGATAAATACCGTTTCCGGTGAATATAGTAAGAAGAAGGAAGAACGTGGGGTAGCAGTCTGGATCAAGGGAAGCCTGCGTTTTAACAGTACTCCGATCCGGGATGTGGCAAAAGAACTGGAACGTGTTTATAATTGTCAGATAACCTTTGCTTCCGGACAGGAATTTGATAATCTGATTACCGGTGAACATGACAATAAGAGTCTGGAGTCCGTACTTAAATCCATCGAATTTATCAGTGATATCAATTATAAGAAAGAAGGCAGGAATATACTTCTTTATAAAAAATGAGAATTAAAAAATAGATCAATGTTTAACCCGTTAATAAGGACAGAATGAAAGCATCACCCTCATAGAAACTCCCTAAAAAGATAGAAGCACTCCTAAGGAATGCTTCTATCCGCAACCCGGACGGATATTCATTCGCTTCGACCCAAATGAATAACGTATCGCACGTTGCTTGTTTTTAATAACTTTAGTCAATTACTAAAACGCACAAATTTATGAATAATCTTCTTATTTGTAAAGGAAAAAGTAGAAATAGCTGCTCGTTTTTAGCTTTTTTACTATTCACCTTCCTTTTTGTTGCTCCGACTGCTGCTCAGACATTGAAAGAGAACAACATTACGCTCCGTGTACAAAACGAGCCGGTAGAAAATGTTTTCAATAAAATCAGTGAACAGACCAACTTTAAATTTATCTACGATCAGGAAACGGTAAATAACGCTCCGCATGTTTCTTTTGATGTAAAAAACGCTACGCTTAAACAAATTCTGGGAGTGATAACTACTCAGTCAAAACTTTATTTCAATAGGACCGATAATACAATTGCTGTCAGTAAACAGCCGCTTAAAGAAGAAAGCGCTCAACGTACACGTACCGTTCAGGGAGTGGTTGTAGATGATAAGGGAGAGCCAGTTATTGGTGCCAGTGTCCAGATCAAAGGAGAGGGCAGTGGTACGATTACCGATATGGACGGACGATATTCGTTGATGAATGTACCGGAATCGGCTACATTGACAATTTCCTATATTGGCTATAAGACCGTCAGCCTTTCTGCAAAAGATAAGAATACGGCTAAGATTACGTTGACCGAAGACAGCAAGATGATCGATGAAGTAGTAGTGGTAGGATATGGTGTACAGCGGAAACGGGATGTGTCTACTTCCATCTCTTCCGTGAAAGCCGAGCAGATTGCGGAGGTTTCTGCTTCCGACTTTCGTCAGGCATTAGCTGGAAAGATGCCGGGAGTGCAAGTGACTCAGCCGAGCGGTGACCCGGAAGGAAGTGTCAGTATCCGTGTTCGTGGTATCAGTACAGTCAATGCGGGGAGTGATCCTCTCTATATCATTGACGGTGTACCTGTGGAGCGTGGCTTTGCCAATCTGAATAATAATGATGTCGAGTCGGTAGAGGTACTTAAAGATGCTTCGTCTGCTGCGATTTATGGTAGCCGCGGATCAAATGGTGTAATTATTATCACTACCAAACAAGGGCAGTCGGAAAAAATGAAAGTACAATATGATGGATATTATGGTATCCAGAGTATTTCGAAAAAACTTCCGATGTTGAATGCTTATCAGTTTGCGGAGTTTGCCAAAGACGGGCATGATAATTCTTATCTGGATGCTAATCCCGGTGGTTCACCTAATGACCCTAATGGTATGCGTCCGAATTCATGGGAACGGATTCCTACAGAACTTTTTCCTTATCTGAACGGCGATCAGGGATTAACGGACACAGACTGGCAGGATGCAATTTTCCGTAGTGCGGCTACAACCAGCCATAATGTTTCTATCTCCGGCAGAGGAAAGACCGTTGGTTATTTTATTTCTGCCAATTATTATGATAAAGAAGGTATTATCATCAATTCTGATTTCAAGAAATATAGCATGCGTATGAATCTGGACGGAAAATATAAAAGACTGAAATTCGGTCTTAATTTCTCTCCTTCTTATTCGACTTCCAATCGGGTGGATGCTTCCGGATCGAATGGTATTGTTCAGTCGGCCTTGATGATGCCTCCTGTGTGGCCGGTATATAATTCCGACGGTAGTTATAACTATCAGGGAAATGGCTATTGGAGAATTGGCAATGACTATCAGCACAATGCGGTATTAAACCCTGTGGCAATGGCCAATCTACAATCGGACGTAGTAGACCGTATGGCAATTGTAGGGAAAGTCTTTGCCGAACTGGAACTTTTCAAGGGACTTACTTATAATATTTCTTTCGGTGGTGATTATTATGGTTCTCATAATGATCAGTATCGTTCGTCAGAACTACCCTTACTGGGCCAGAAATATTATGATATCAAGTCGAACCCTACTGCATACAGCTCCTCCGGTTTTTATTTTAATTGGCTGATTGAGAATAAGATTAATTATAATACAGTGATTAATGAAGATCATTCGATTAATGCGGTTCTGGTGCAATCTGCACAAAAAGAAACTTATAAAGGAGATAATGTGACGGCTACCGATTTTCCGAATGATTATATACAGACGATCTCCGGTGGAACAGTTATAAAGGGGGCGTCTGATAAGACCCAATGGTCGATTGCTTCCTATCTGGCTCGTGTGCAATATAGTTATAAAGGTAAATATATGGCTTCCGGAGCTATTCGTGCGGATGGTTCTTCCCGTTTCGGAAAAAATAACCGCTGGGGATATTTCCCGTCCGCATCATTGGCATGGAGAGTTAGCGGGGAGGATTTCTTCACGAAGGCGAAATTTCTCTCCTTTGTAGATGACTTGAAAATCAGAACCAGTTATGGTGTTACAGGTAACTTTCAGATAGGCAACTACGATCATCTATCATTGATGGCTCTTGATAATTATATACTGGGTACGGGTAACGGGCAACTGGTACAAGGTTATAAGCCCAATACAATTAAGAATGATGATTTAAGCTGGGAAAAGAATGCAATGGTCAATGTCGGTGTGGACCTGCAAATGTTCAAAGGATTATTGGGGATAACAGTTGATTACTATAATACCAATACCTCCAATATGTTGCTGAATGTTCCTGTTCCTCATCTGACCGGATACAGCACTGCCCTGATGAATATTGGAAAAGTAAATAACCGTGGTTGGGAAATAGCCTTGACATCTCAGAAAAATTTCACCAAAGACTTTGGGTATTCTTTTAATGCCAACTATGCTACGAATACCAATGAAGTAAAAGCTCTTGGTCCGGGAAATGCTCCCATTATCTCTACCGGAAGCGTAGATCATGCTTATTATATCACAAAAGTAGGCGAACCGATCGGATGTTACTATTTGCTGGTGCAGGACGGTATCTTTTCCAACGAAGAAGAATTGAAGAAATATCCTCATTTCAGCAATACTCAGCCGGGAGACTTCCGTTTTGTAGATGTGGATGGAGACGGTGTGATGGACTTGGACAAAGACCGTACGATAGTAGGTAACTATATGCCCGACTTCACCTATGGATTTGGTGGTAAAGTATGGTATAAAGGCATTGATCTTGACTTTAACTTCCAGGGAGTTTACGGTAATGAGATTCTGAATCTGAATCGTCGCTATATTGATAATTTGGAAGGAAACACCAATGGTACCACGATTGCCCTGAATCGCTGGAAAAGTGCGGATAACCCCGGAAATGGTCAGGTGAACCGTGCCAACCGCAAATCGAAAGGTTATAATGGCCGTACTTCAACCTGGCATCTGGAAGATGGTTCTTATTTGAGATTGCAGAATGTAACGTTAGGATATACTTTGCCTCAGAATCTGACACGTCGTTTCTTTGTGGAGAAGTTGAGAGTCTATGTCTCCGGACAGAACCTTTGGACATCTACCAACTACGGTGGATACAATCCGGAAGTAAATGCACGTCCGAGCAATTCACTTTCGCCGGGTGAAGATTACGGAACATATCCGCTGGCGAAAACCTTCTTGTTTGGATTAAATATAACACTTTAGTCATCCTTAAAAATATACGGTGTATGAAAATATATAGACAAATCCTATTCTTGGCAACTGCTTTTGTATCAGTGGCCTGTACAGATAGCTTTTTCGACTTGGAGCCAAGTAGCAGTGTGCCTACAGATAAAGTATACAAGACAGCAGACGATTTTAATGTAGCAGTGATCGGCTGTTATTCTAAATTGCAGGGACAGGTTTCCTACTTCACGGAATGCTGCGAATATCGGAGTGACAACCTGTCGTTGAGTGCTCCTACTGCCGGAACACAAGACCGTTATGATATAGATCAGTTTGCGGATAAAGCCTCTAATGGAATATTGGAATCCGCCTGGGCGAATTTTAATAACGGAGTATATCGCTGTAATTTGGTATTGGACAAAATAGACGCAGCTGACTTTGATGCTACGTTGAAGAAACAATATAAAGGGGAAGCGCTTTTCGTGCGTGCTCTTACTTATTTTAATATGTATCGCTTGTGGGGTGGAATTCCGATGACTGATAAAGTGGTGACGGTGGCTGAAGCTCTTAAAATCGGAAGAAGCTCAGAGCAGCAGGTCTTTGATTTTCTTACCGGCGATTTGAATCAGGTTATCAATGAGAATATGCTGCCTTCTTCTTATACGGGTACTGATACGGGACGTGCGACCTCCGGTGCTGCAATGGCATTGCTGGGAAAGATTTATCTGACTTTCCATAAGTGGACAGAGGCACGCAATGTACTTTCGCAACTGATAGGCAGATATTCTTTGATGCCTACACCGGATAAAGTATTTGATGTCGATAATAAAATGAACGATGAAATCATTTTCGCAGTGCGCTTTAATAAGGACGTTGAGGGTGAAGGACATGGTTATTGGTTTTCAATTATCAACCTGACAGATGATACTAACCAGACAAAGGCTTTGAAGGAGTGCTATAAAGACGGTGATAAACGCAAAGACCTGATCACTTATGTGAAAGTAGAAGATAAAGTTTGCGTAATGAATAAATTCAAGGATTTGAAAAGTGCGACATACAATACCGTCGGTAACGATCAGATTATTCTTCGTTATGCCGATGTACTGTTAATGTATGCCGAAGCACTGAACGAAATCAGCTATAGCAACTCTCAGACTTCTGATGCAATGGTTGCTTTGAATGCGGTACATACCCGTGCCGGATTATCTCCGGTTCAGATTACGGAACTGGCAGATCAGGATAGTTTCCGTAAAGCCATTATGCTGGAACGCCAACAGGAATTTCCTTATGAGGGACACCGTTGGTTTGACCTTGTTCGCATGGGAGGTGCCAAGGAAGCTATGAAAGCGGAGGGACATACAATTCAGGATTTCCAGTTTCTGTATCCTATTCCTAAAACGGAATTGGAAAGAATCAACAATACCGAGTTGTTGTGGCAGAATCCGGGGTATTAATATGGTTAAACTTAAAGAATTCAGACGATGAAAAAAATAATATATAGCTTGTTGTTTGTCATTACGGCAGTTTGTGCAGCTTGTGACGAAGAACTGCCAAAAGCAAGTTTTGATTTATATGAATTAAAGACGCTTACGGCAACGGCCGGAGATATGAATGTGGCACTTTCCTGGGAAGCATATCCGGACGCCCGTCCTGATGAATATCTTATTAGCTGGACTTCGGGCTCTTCGGGAGCGGAAGGAGGGCAAATGACTGTGGAGGCTGAGGCTTCCGGTGCAACTGTCAGTGATCTTGTCAATGATGTTGCTTATACATTCTCCGTACAACCTCGCTATACCGGAGGATTGGCGAGTAAGCGATCTACTTCTTGTACGCCAAAGAATGCAAGATATCCGGTGACTGGTCTGACTGCGTCAGCGGGAGACAAGAAAGTCCGGCTGAGATGGACGAAGCCTGCCAGCGAACGGTTTACGAATTATCAGATTACCGTAAGTCCCGGCAATCAGGTTATCAAATTGGATGACACAACATTGGAAGAATATATGGTTGAAGGGTTGACTAATGATCAGGAGTATAAGTTTGATGTTGTTTGCATTTATCCGATGGGGAATTCTGTTTCGGCGGAAGCGGTGGCTACTCCGGGAATTATTTATCCGGTAGCAGTCAATACGGAATTGGTTGTCTGGGAGTCTGCTGTCTTTGCTTATAACGATATGTATTTTACTGGTGGCAATGTTAAATCCGTCAGCTGGGATTTTGGTGATGGTACTGCTTCTGCTGAAACGACTCCATCGCATGCTTTTGCTGCTACTGGAACTTATACAGTTACTATTACAGTAACATATACGAATAATACGACGGAGTCAGGAAGTGTGGAAATTAATGTTGTCGAATATAAATGGGATAGTCTGAATCTAAATTTTAACGGATTAACAGGATATGTCAAGACGTCCAATCCTGTATTCTCCCCGGATGGAAAGACGATGTATATTCCGACTTCAACGCCTGCCGGGCATTTGTTTGCCTTAGATGTAGTCAGCGGCGAATTCAAATGGGTATTTGCCATTGATAAAATAACTTATGGCGGCGGTGCATTAGTGGGGTCTGACGGTACTATCTATCAGTGCGTGAGAGATGCTTCTATCAAGAATGTGTATGCCATAAATCCGAATGGTACTCAGAAATGGTCATTGCAATTAGACGGACCGATAGGTGCGTTCCCTGCTTTGTCTGCTGATGGTGTACTCTATTGTTTGACTAATAAAAGTACGTTATATGCACTCGATGTTGCGAATGGTGCGATTAAATGGCAACAATCTCTTGATGGAACAACAGGAAGTGCGGTGGCTATTGATAGAAACGGACATATCTATGCAGGTACCAGTGAAGCTATTTATGCTTTCAGCGCAAATAAGGAAGAACTTTGGAAACTCAGTGGTGTTAATGTGACAGAGCAGGGAACTTTTGCTTTGAATGGCAACACGCTTTACGCAACTTTGAAGTCAAAGGCTGGACTTGTTGCTGTTGATATCACGAACGGAACCAAAAAATGGACCTATCCGACAACAGGCGGTGATGCTTATTTCCCTATCGTAGATAAGAAAGGTGTTGTTTATTTTACAGAGAAAGGTTCGCAAACAGTTTACGCTGTAGACGCTGACGGTTCAAAAGTATGGGTGAAGAAGGTAAATAATAACCTGAACTACAGTGGTGCTGCGTTGAGTACAGATGGTGTTCTTTATATCGGAACGCAGTCAAATAATAAGATTTTCGGACTTAATACGGCAGATGGAAGTACTGTTTATGAGGAATCTGTGGGTCAACAGGTAATGGCATCCGTTTCGATTGGTCCGGACAAGCGTCTTTATTGTGGTACTATTGGAGCGAGCAATATAGGTTCTATAAAAGCGTTTGACATTAATAAAACGTTGGAAACAGACTCCTGGAGTATACGGGGTGGAGATATTCAAGGTACAAACCGACAAAAATAAACGGTGATGAGAAAATTGATATTTATCGCATTTATGGTGATGTCTGTTTGTGGATATGCACAGAAATATGAAGTAGGTACTACGACAGCAGTGTGGAAAGCACCTGCTGCTGCCGACTTCCTTCATGCAAAAGCGATTGGTGTGAAGTATGTCGAAGTAGCCTTTAATCAATGTTATAGGGGAGTTCCTGTCGATGAAGTGATTCCACGTATAAAGGAAATGAAAGCGAAGATAGACAGTGCGGATATTGAAGTCTGGTCTATTCATCTTCCTTTCTCCCGAACGCTGGATATCTCAGTTCTGGATGATCGGTTAAGGAAGGAAAATGTAGATTTTATGGCAGAGATGATAGAATTGTGTGCCATGTTCCAACCGACTTGCCTGGTTTTGCATCCAAGTTCGGAACCGATAGCCGATAGTATTCGGGCGCAACGGATTGCCAATGCTTCGGAGTCTATTGCTTATTTGAAGAAATATGCTGATAGGATTGGCGCTCAACTTTGTATAGAGAATCTGCCCAGAACCTGTTTGGGAAATACTCCGGAGGAACTTATGAGGATTGTCGGAGATATCCCGGACGTAAAAGTGTGCTTTGATACAAATCACTATACCAAAGGCACGACAGAGCACTTTGTGGCAATAGTAGGTAGCCGTATCGGCACTATACATGCTTCAGATTTTGATTTGGTGAACGAATGCCACTGGCTTCCTACACAGGGAAATATAAAATGGGGAAAGTTGATGCAAGATTTGGAGAAGACCGGATATAAAGGCGTTTTCATGTATGAAGCGACGAAGGATCACGAAAATAATAATGTGAGACCTGCTCTTGAACGGATTGCAGAGACCTTCGATAAAATAACTGATGACTATAAAACACTGAAATAATATGAATAATATAAGAAGAATACAATATTTCCTGTTTTGCCTGCTGGCAATAGGACTTGCAAGTTGTAGTGACGATGATAATAATGATAAGAAGACCGGGTACGAAGGAATTCTTACGGAACTGGCAGCAGAGGTAGATGCCACTACCCAACAGTTATGGGGAACTTCTCCATCAATTGTAAATACTGAACGTGCCGATGCTTTGAGCACTATTCAGGGATATGCCGATAAATGTCTGGATGACTATTTTATCAGTTTTCTGAATGGTTTTGATCAGGCAAGTATGAGTATGGAGAAGAGTGAACCGATCTTATACTATTACCGGAGTGCTTTTGACCGGGTGATGGACGGAATTGAAAACTCCAAAGTAGAGAATGGCACAGCAGAAATCTGGTTGCTTTATAACATGGGATATATAGTTAAGACTCCTTCCGGATGTTTTGCTATTGATATTTCTCATCGCTGGGCGAAGGAACTTGCACCCTATATCGACTTCCTTTGTGTGACGCATAAGCATTCTGATCATTATAATACAGATTTGATTCAGGCAATGTTTGATTTGGATAAGCCGGTATTATCCAATTATTTGAAAGACACCACTTATCCCTACACGGCAAAGGGGGATAAAGATTATGAAATAGGTAAATTTAAAATCCGTACTTGTATTACCGATCATAATAATTCCGGATTATCAAATTTCGTAACTATTTTCCAGATAGACTGTGGGGACGATACTGGAAATTTCGTCTTTATGCATGTCGGTGATTCCAATTTTAAAACGGAACAATATACAAACATTGCGCCACATGTTAATGTCTTGATTCCCCGCTATGCTCCTAATGCGCTGACTGAGAATAATATTTTAGGTACCGGAGCGGGACAGGTACAGCCGGATTATGTTCTGTTATCCCATATTTTGGAAATGGCTCATGCAGGTGTTGATGCATCCAGATGGTCATTGGACATGGCACTAGAACGGGCGTCCAAGATTAACTGTGACCAGACCTATGTGCCTATGTGGGGAGAAAAGATGGTCTGGAAGAACGGTAAGCTGAACTAATAATTTTAATATTTGAATTTATGAAACGAATTTATAACTTTATATTGCTTGTATGCCTGGTGCAACTGGCTGTTGCCCAAAATCGGATTGCGGAAATCAGAGAAAACCTGTTAGGAAATTATTCCGATAGAGTGTTGGTCGTTTCTCATCGTGCCGATTGGCGAAATGCTCCCGAAAATTCATTGCAAGGAATACGGAATTGCATTGATATGGGAGTGGATATGGTAGAAATAGATTTGAAGAAGACCAAAGATGGTCACTTGGTCGTCATGCATGATAAGACAATTAACCGTACAATGACAGGAAAAGGAAACGCTGAGGATTATACACTGGCAGAACTGAAAGCAATGCGACTTAAAAATGGAGCAGGCTGTAAAACCAGACATCAGATTCCTACTCTCGAAGAAGTTATGTTACTTTGCAAAGGGAAGATAATGGTGAATATCGATAAAGGTTACGATTATTTTCAGGAAGCTTATGCTGTACTTGAAAAAACAGGAACAATTGACCATTGCGTAATTAAAGCAGGACTCCCCTATGAACTAGTGAAAGCAGAAAATGGTGATGTACTTGATAAGGTTATTTTTATGCCTATTGTGAATCTGCACAAAGAAGGAGCGGAAAAGATAATCAATGATTATCAGTCACACATGAAACCGGCTGCTTATGAACTGGTATTTAATGATGATAATGAAGAAATGCTTCGCTTGATCAGGAAAGTACGTGATAGTGGTGCCAAGCTTTTCATTAATTCTTTGTGGCCTGAACTTTGTGGAGGTCACGATGACGATCGCGCGGTAGAACTACACCAACCGGATGAAAGCTGGGGATGGATTTTGAATCAGGGGGCTAAACTGATTCAAACAGACCGCCCGGCATTATTACTCGAATATTTGCGTAAAAAGAAACTGCACGACTAAAGATATTCCTTCATGCTGAAACATCTTATAAATTTTTACAAGGTCTCTTCACCGGGGCCTTGTAACGAAGACGTTATGTCTTCATCCGGCAAGCGTCGGTTGAAATATCTGCAATGGTCTACCTTTCTTTCGGCAACTTTCGGGTACGGTATGTATTATGTCTGCCGGTTGAGCTTGAATGTAGTAAAGAAACCGATTGTAGACGAGGGAATCTTTTCTGAAACGGAACTCGGAATAATCGGTTCGGTGCTGTTCTTTACGTATGCGGTGGGTAAATTTACGAATGGATTTCTGGCAGATCGAAGTAATATAAATCGTTTTATGACTACCGGCCTGCTTGTTACCGCATTGATTAATCTTTGTCTCGGTTTCTCCCATTCATTTATTTTGTTTGCTGTTCTTTGGGGAGTCAGCGGCTGGTTTCAGTCTATGGGGGCTGCTTCGTGTGTAGTCGGACTTTCCCGTTGGTTCACGGATAAAGAACGTGGCTCTTATTATGGCTTTTGGTCCGCCAGTCATAATATTGGTGAAGCACTGACATTTATAATTGTAGCATCTATTGTTAGTGTTTGCGGCTGGCGTTATGGTTTCTTTGGGGCGGGTATGGTAGGATTGCTGGGGGCATTAATTGTATGGCGTTTTTTTCATGACAGTCCCGAAAGCAAGGGCTTTCCTCCGGTCAATGTCCCGAAAGAAAAGAAAACGATGAGTGCTTCCGAAACGACAGATTTTAATAAAGCTCAACGGCAGGTTCTGACAATGCCTGCTATCTGGATCCTTGCTTTATCAAGTGCATTTATGTATATCAGCCGATATGCGGTAAACAGTTGGGGAGTTTTTTATCTGGAAGCACAGAAAGGATATTCCACTTTGGATGCCAGTTTCATTATTTCCATTAGTTCTGTTTGTGGTATTATCGGCACCATGTTTTCCGGTGTAATTTCTGATAAACTGTTTGGTGGCCGGCGTAATGTTCCGGCTTTGATTTTCGGACTGACGAATGTTTTAGCATTATGTTTGTTCTTATTAGTGCCAGGGGTACACTTTTGGCTCGATGCTGTGGCAATGATCCTCTTTGGACTGGGCATCGGAGTACTGATTTGTTTCTTAGGTGGGCTGATGGCTGTTGATATTGCTCCTCGCAATGCTTCGGGAGCTGCTTTGGGAGTTGTTGGAATTGCCAGTTATATCGGAGCTGGGCTGCAAGATGTCATGAGCGGAGTTTTGATTGAAGGACATAAAACGATCCGGAGTGGGGTAGAGGTTTACGACTTTACTTATATCAATTGGTTTTGGATCGGATCGGCTATATTGTCGGTATTTTTCGCTTTATGGGTGTGGAATGCGAAGCAAAAATAAATCATTGATTATCAGTGGAGTATAAAATAGGTACTTTTTCTTTTAAAGGAACGGGCTCTTGGTTTAAAACCAACGACCTGTTCCTTTAAAACCAACGGGGTGTTTCTTTTAAAGGAATGAGCCTTGATATTTCAGAATTATTTCAGTATCATAATTTTTCTTTGCGGGAGATTTATTATCTTTGTACTTTTAACCCGGTAATCGATGAGTAGAATATTTGCAATTACTAAAATACTGCTGTTTGTGCTATTGGCTGGAATGACTTCCACTGTATTTGCGCAAAGCGATGATTTCACTACATGGACTAAATTCAAAGTGAACTATAAGATCGATCCCCGATTTTCACTTTTAAGCAATCTGGAGTTTCGGACAAAGGATGACGTAAGTAGAATGGACCGTTTGGGATTGGCCATTGGAGGCGAGTATCGGGCTTATTCATTTTTGAAACTGGAAGCCGGATATGAAACTCATTTCCGGAATTTGGGAGATTCGGAATGGAAATTCAGACACCGTTATAACTTTGGAGCAACTGCAAGTTTTCAATATCAGTGGTTGAAAATTGCTTTGAGAGAAAGGTTTCAGCAAACTTTTGACCGTGGAGATTCAAAAGCTCGCCTTCGTTCCCGCTTAAAATTCGCTTATGCGCCCGAAAAAGGAATCGTTTCCCCCTACTTTTCAATTGAAATTTATCAAAGTTTGGATGATGCTCCTTTTTGGAGAGCAGATCGTATGCGTTATCGGCCTGGAGTAGAGATAGCTTTGGCTAAACGATGGGCGTTAGATGTTTTTTATTGTTATCAGTATGAGTCTCCAAAAGGTAAACATATTGCCGGGGTAGAAATAGGCTATTCTTTTTGAAAATGTTAGATTGCTAATATAATAATGTGTAAGCCTATTTGGTTTTGAAATATCCCTGATTCATAAAGTGCTACTAATTTGATACTTATGAATAAATATAAATATTATTTAAGAAAATGAAGTATTGGTTGATTTATGATTTATACTTTTGCTTTTGGCATTTCAGAATGAAATGTTGGAGTTGATGATTCTCCAGTCGCAACAGACGTGTTGTGTGGAATCTCATAACTGAAAGTGAATACTTCCTCTTATGTCCTTCTTTCTGCCCAATCAAAGATTTCTTATTATTTATATTTAAATAAAGAGGACATGAATATTTTGTTTAGAATGGAAAAAGGAATCGCTGTGTGCCTTTTTTCTTCTTTTTTTGTATTAGCATGTGTAAATCATATTCCGGGAGAGAAGGCTGCAGTCAGCAATGGAGATATTCCATTGAAATTTACTGCTGATATTCATGAAGTGACATATACACGTGTTGCTGGCAATGGCTTTGAAGAGAATGATGAAGTGGGAGTATTTGCCCTTGTAGGGTCCTCCACCATGAAGGAAGAACGTTATGCGGATAATTTGCGTTTCTTTCGTACTTCCGAAAAAGTTTTTGAGTCCAGTGAGCCGATTTATTATCCTGATGATGAGGTAACATTACGTTTGATCAGTTATTATCCTTATCAGGAAGAGGGAGTGAATATGGGAGAAAGTACGATGTCGGTGGCGGTAGAAACAGATCAAAATCTTTCTGCCGGCTATTTCTGCTCTGATTTTCTGGTTGCTTCTCAAAATCTGCAATCAGCTCCTAAAGGAGCCATCGCCCTGCACTATGATCACAAATTTTTCAAATTAAAAATCGCTTTGGTAGGAAAGGAAGGTGAAGAATTGCAGGGTATACTGGATGCTGACCCAAAACTTTCTGTTTGTGGTTTTTATACTAAGGCGATTTATGATTTCCAAAAAGAAACTTATTCCGCTTTTTCTAATGAGAAAAGCATTACTCCTGCCGGAAAATGGGAGATACAGGGAGATCGGTTGAGCGGAAAAGAAGTGATCCTTATTCCGCAAGAAACCACTTTGGGCTATCAATATATTGTATTGGATGTTGGAGGTAAGATATATACCAGCCCATTGCCCTCTTCATTGCAGTTGCAGAGTGGTAAACAGAGTGAGCTGGCGATTTCCTTCATCCCGACCGAAGATGTTTTGATAAGTAAAGTCGAAGGAGAAATCAATAGTTGGGAAGATGGAAATACAGGGCAGTCCGGGTCCGAAGTTTTCCACAATTATGTGGATGTGTCAAAATTGGTATTTGACGATTCGAAGGTGTATAAAGTGTTGAGTGCTGGGCAGCAGGTAGCAGAAATATGTAAAGAATATCTAGTGACGCCTGATTTTTCTTCACAGGCAATTGTCGTTTATCCGATGAAAGATAACCATGCGGTTGACTTATCCAAGGGAACGGTAGTACAATTGGTCGGACATGCAGATAAAGTGCACGGCGGAACTGTAGCGTGGGATTTGAAAGAACATTCATTGAAATATACTCCTGGAAATCAGGCTGCCCGAAGTAAGGTGTATATTTTGCCTGACGGACAAATTGCATTGTCTATGCCTGAAGAAATGTTGCCCGTATTGGCCATGAAAGATATAATGCGTGATGTGCGTGGGAGTAGTATTCACAATTACCCGATAGTGAAAATTGGTACGCAGTATTGGATGGGAAGTAATCTGAAAACATCATTATATATAGATGGAGAAGAAATTCCGAAACTGGAGATTATGAATGCCGGAGCGACAGGTTATCTATTGTCTCAAACAGATAAGAGTTATTATTTTTATAGTTTTGGAACAATTGTCAGTAATAAGCTGCTTCCTGTGGGGTGGAATATGCCTGATTGGAATGATTGGAATATGCTGAAAACTTATTTGAGCAATGATGCCTCTTTGTTGAAAACCGGGACATGGAAAGCAATAAGTACCGGTGCCGGTGCAATAGTAGGAACTGCTACCAATCTCACGGGTTTTGATGGATATCCGGTAGGAATGTATGCCGGCAAGTTTCAGTCTGCCTATGAAGGAAAATATCTTTCTTATTGGACTTTGAATGAAGCAGGGACAGATGCGGATGAGAAAATATTCTTGTTGAGAAGTGATAAAAACGAAATAGCAGAGGGAAACACCGGGTTAGACAAAGCTTACGCCATTCGTTGCATCCGAAAGTAAATCGTGGAAAATTGTTCTTCTTTTTTATATTTTGCTTATATTTGGGAAGTGAAACTTAAATAGAAGTCATAGATTATGAAGAAAATAATAAATCCCTGGAAAGGTCTGGAAGGGTACAATTGCTTTGGTTGCGCCCCTAATAATGAAGCCGGAATAAAGATGGAGTTTTATGAAGATGGCGACGAAGTGGTAAGTATCTGGAAACCCCGTCCTGAATATCAGGGATGGATCAATACCTTGCACGGTGGTATTCAGGCTGTTCTCATGGATGAAATTTGCGCTTGGGTGATACTTCGTAAATTACAGACAACGGGAGTAACTTCAAAAATGGAGACTCGTTACCGCAAGCCGGTCAGTACTACTGATTCCCATATTGTGTTGCGTGCTTCTATTAAGGAAGTCAAGCGAAATATTGTAATTATTGAAGCTAAGTTATATAATAAGGATGGCGAAGTATGTACCGAAGCGGTTTGTACGTACTTTACGTTCTCGCACGAAAAGTCGAAAGATGAAATGCACTTTGATAAGTGTGATGTAGAGCCAGAAGAGATATTGCCTTTAATTTGAAATAAAAACTGAACTTTTTGTGATAAATGTTTGGAAGTATCAAACAAATGCTTTACTTTTGTCGCATTAAATAAAAGAAATATGAAATATACAGTTGCACATCATCATCATCATTTTCCTAACGAATAACTCGGTGGGCGTGATTGATAGTGTGTATAACTCTATAAAGATAACGAAGGCTTACCGAATACGGTAAGCCTTTTTTTATTTCTGAATTGTTCGAATTGTAAATCATAAAATAATAAATAAAATCATGTTAAGAATCGCAGTACAAGCCAAAGGACGTCTCTTCGAAGAGACAATGGCACTTTTAGGAGAGTCGGATATTAAAATCAGTACAACGAAGCGTACTTTGTTGGTGCAGTCTTCCAATTTTCCTATCGAAGTTTTATTTCTTCGTGACGATGATATCCCGCAAACAGTAGCTACCGGTGTAGCTGATTTGGGAATTGTCGGTGAGAATGAATTTATGGAAAAAGAGGAAGATGCTGAAATCATCAAACGATTGGGATTCAGCAAATGTCGTTTGTCTTTGGCAATGCCGAAAGACATTGAATATCCGGGATTGTCATGGTTCAATGGGAAGAAAATAGCTACTTCTTATCCGGTCATTTTGAGAAACTTCCTAAAGAAGAACGGAGTAAATGCAGAGATACATGTCATTACCGGTTCGGTAGAAGTATCTCCGGGCATTGGACTGGCAGATGCTATCTTTGATATCGTAAGTTCAGGATCTACTTTGGTAAGCAACCGCTTGAAGGAAGTGGAGGTAGTGATGAAATCCGAAGCGCTGTTGATTGGCAACAAAAACATGAGCGATGAGAAGAAAGAAGTACTGGAAGAACTTTTGTTCCGAATGAATGCAGTAAAGACTGCCGAAGACAAGAAATACGTGCTGATGAATGCTCCGAAGGATAAACTGGAAGAAATAATTGCCGTGTTACCTGGTATGAAGAGCCCTACTATTATGCCATTGGCACAAGAAGGCTGGTGCTCTGTTCATACTGTACTAGATGAAAAGCGTTTTTGGGAAATCATTGGCAAATTGAAGGGACTGGGTGCTGAAGGTATTTTGGTGTTGCCGATTGAAAAAATGATAGTCTAATAAGTTTGAATGATGAAACTAATCAAATATCCCTCCAAAGAACAATGGGCAGAACTTCTGAAGCGTCCGGCTTTGAATACGGAGAGCTTGTTCGATACAGTTCGTACTATTATAAATAAGGTAAGAGCGGAAGGTGATAAAGCTGTTTTGGAATATGAGGCGGCTTTTGATAAGGTGACTTTGTCTGCTCTCACTGTGACTTCCGAAGAAATACAGAAAGCCGAAGGACTGATCAGCGACGAGTTGAAATCTGCCATTACGCTGGCTAAACGGAATATTGAAACTTTCCACTCTTCCCAACGCTTCGTTGGCAAGAAGGTAGAAACAATGGAAGGAGTAACTTGCTGGCAAAAGGCGGTAGGTATCGAAAAGGTGGGGCTTTATATTCCCGGTGGAACGGCTCCGCTTTTCTCTACGGTATTGATGTTGGCTGTTCCCGCAAAAATTGCGGGATGCAGGGAAATTGTGCTTTGTACCCCTCCCGATAAAAACGGAAATATTCATCCGGCTATTCTCTTTGCCGCTCAACTGGCAGGTGTCAGTAAGATATTCAAAGCGGGAGGAGTGCAAGCTATCGCTGCTATGGCATATGGAACCGAGAGTGTTCCTAAAGTCTACAAAATCTTTGGCCCTGGAAATCAATATGTGACGGCTGCCAAGCAGTTGGTAAGTCTTCGGGATGTAGCCATCGACATGCCGGCAGGTCCTTCCGAAGTGGAAGTGCTGGCTGATGCATCTGCTAATCCGGTGTTTGTTGCGGCAGATTTACTGTCGCAGGCAGAACACGGAGTGGACAGTCAGGCGATGTTGATAACAACCTCTGAAAAGCTTCAGGCAGAAGTAATGGAAGAAGTAGACCGCCAACTGGCAAAGCTTCCTCGACGGGAAATTGCTGCGAAATCTCTGGAAAACAGTAAACTGATTTTGGTGAAGGACATGGATGAAGCGTTAGAGTTGACGAATGCATACGCACCCGAACATCTGATTGTAGAGACTGAAAATTATCTGGAAGTTGCTGAACGTGTAATAAATGCCGGTTCCGTCTTCCTTGGCTCATTGACGCCGGAAAGTGCAGGGGATTATGCTTCCGGAACCAACCATACGCTGCCGACTAATGGTTATGCGAAAGCATACAGCGGCGTGAGCCTGGACAGCTTTATCCGGAAAATCACGTTTCAGGAAATTCTTCCTCAAGGCATGAAAGTTATCGGGCCGGCTATTGAAGAAATGGCAGCCAACGAACTTCTGGATGCTCATAAGAATTCAGTTACAGTACGATTAAATACATTGAAATGAAAACATTACAAGAACTTACCCGGCCGAATATATGGAAACTAAAGCCTTATTCTTCGGCTCGTGATGAATATAAAGGCGCTGTGGCTTCCGTTTTTCTGGATGCGAATGAGAATCCTTATAACCTGCCTCACAACCGCTATCCGGACCCCATGCAGTGGGAACTGAAAACACTGTTGTCTAAAATTAAAAAGGTTTCTCCCCAGCATATCTTTTTAGGAAACGGCAGTGATGAGGCGATTGATCTGGTGTTTCGTGCATTCTGCGAACCGGAAAAAGATAACGTAGTTGCTATTGATCCGACTTACGGTATGTATCAGGTTTGTGCCGATGTGAATAATGTGGAGTACCGGAAAGTTTTGTTGGACGAAAACTTCCAGTTCTCAGCAGAAAAGCTTCTTGCAGCTGCAGATGAGCGTACGAAACTCATTTTCCTGTGTTCACCTAATAACCCGACGGGAAACGACCTGCTGCGTTCTGAAATAGAAAAAATACTCCGCGAATTTGAAGGATTGGTCATATTGGATGAAGCGTATAATGATTTCTCCGAAGCACCTTCTTTCCTCGAAGAGCTGGATAAATATCCGAATCTGGTTGTTTTTCAGACTTTCTCCAAAGCTTGGGGATGTGCTGCTATCCGTTTGGGTATGGCTTTTGCATCCGAAGCAATTATCGGAATCCTGAGTAAAATCAAGTATCCTTATAATGTGAATCAGCTGACACAGCAGCAGGCTATTGCTATGCTGCATAAATATTATGAAATAGAACGCTGGATAAAAACATTGAAGGAAGAACGCGACTATCTGGAAGAAGAATTTGCGAAATTATCTTGTACAGTCCGAATGTACCCGTCCGATTCCAACTTCTTCTTGGCGAAAGTAACGGATGCGGTGAAGATTTACAATTATTTGGTAGGTGAAGGGATCATAGTGCGCAACCGTCATTCCATTTCGCTTTGTTGCAACTGTCTGCGTGTGACGGTGGGTACCAGAGTGGAGAATAATACGTTACTTGCTGCCCTCAAAAAATATCAAGGATAGTATATGAAGAAGAAAATATTGTTTATAGATAGGGACGGGACATTGGTCATTGAACCTCCCATTGATTATCAGCTTGATTCACTGGAAAAGCTGGAATTTTATCCGAGAGTCTTCCGTAATTTGGGCTTTATCCGTAGCAAGCTTGATTTTGAATTTGTGATGGTTACCAATCAGGACGGGCTGGGTACATCTTCGTTTCCGGAAGACACTTTCTGGCCTGCTCACAACTTGATGCTGAAAACATTGGCCGGAGAAGGCATTACCTTTGATGATATTCTGATCGACCGTAGTTTTCCGGAAGATAATGCGCCGACTCGCAAACCGCGTACAGGAATGTTGACGAAGTATATTGATAATCCGGAATATGATCTTGCGGAAAGCTTTGTAATCGGTGATCGTCCTACTGATGTGGAGCTGGCAAAGAATCTTGGTTGCCGTGCTATTTATCTGCAAGAAGCAACGGATGATTTGAAAGAGAAAGGTCTGGAAGATGTTTGCGCACTTGCAACAACAGACTGGGATCAGGTGGCAGAGTTTCTTTTTGCCGGTGAGCGGAAAGCAGAAGTTCGCCGTACAACGAAGGAGACTGATATTTATGTGTCTCTCAATCTCGATGGAAATGGAAGCTGTGATATTTCTACCGGTCTTGGCTTCTTCGATCATATGCTTGAACAAATAGGTAAGCATTCCGGAATGGATCTGACCATTCGGGTAAAAGGCGACCTGGAAGTGGATGAACATCACACCATTGAGGATACTGCCATCGCTTTGGGAGAATGTATTTATCAGGCTTTGGGCAGTAAGCGTGGAATCGAACGTTATGGTTATGCTTTGCCTATGGATGATTGCCTTTGTCAGGTTTGCCTTGATTTCGGAGGTCGTCCTTGGTTAGTATGGGATGCAGAGTTCAATCGTGAGAAAATAGGAGAGATGCCGACGGAGATGTTCCTGCATTTCTTTAAATCATTGAGTGATGCTGCAAAAATGAATCTGAACATCAAGGCTGAAGGACAGAATGAGCATCACAAGATAGAAGGTATCTTTAAAGCGCTTGCACGTGCTCTGAAAATGGCATTGAAAAGAGATATCTATCATTTTGAGCTTCCTTCGAGCAAAGGAGTACTATAATTTGCCTCATCATATTATATAATCTCATAGGATTGCTATATGATAATCAATAACAAACGAATTTGGCTTGGTTTATTTATCGGGATAGTGATGTCTTTTTCGGTTTATGGTCAAAACATAAACGCTGAAAAGATAACTGTTCCCGATAGTAAACTGACTAATTTGTATCAGATAGACTCAGGTGCATATCGTTCGGAGCAACCATCGGATGCTGACTTTAAGGCTTTGGAGAAATACGGTATCCGTGAAGTGCTGAATCTTCGCAACAGGCATAGTGACGATGATGAGGCGGCAGGAACAAAGATTAAGCTTTATCGGCTAAAAATGAAAGCGCATTCAGTCAGTGAAGGTCAATTGATCAATGCATTGCGCATTATCAAGAACCGCAAAGGGCCAATCGTCTTTCATTGTCATCACGGTTCTGATAGGACAGGCGCAGTATGTGCTATGTATCGTATTGTATTTCAAGGAGTGTCAAAGCAAAAAGCTATTCAGGAAATGACCGAAGGAGGTTTCGGTTTTCATCGTATTTATAAAAATATCATTCGCACTATTGAGAAGGCTGATATAGAACGTATTAAAAGAGAAGTATTACAATAGTGCAATTGACCGTATGTTCTATATAACTCATGCGGAAGGATTAATGTTTTCTTCTGCATGAACTGGTATTTTCTCCTGATCTATTACTTTATTCTTCTAAATGATTTAATCTGTTAGACTTGAGTAACTAATAAACTACACTTGTGTAATCAAGAGGATACACAAGTGTAGCTGAATGGTTGTTTAAGTGTATTTGGCTAATTATTCGCATTTGTAGCTAATTGGCTGAAGAACTTACTGTTATAAAGAAAATGCAGTTTTTCTTCTCCAAAAGTCAAAAACAACCGCATGTTTTTTTGTAAACTTCTCTTGAATATGGGGTGTTTTGTGAACTAAATGATTGATATACAGTTCTGTGACATTTTTGTTTTACCCCGTATAATACTTAAGATAAATACAAAAATGTCACAGAAGAAAGATCAAAGAGATTATAAATCTTCTATTTCTTTGAGCCAGATAGTTGAACTTGCATCACTTGGCATTCGCCAGTCACCTCTGGGACTGATGGAAATACTACCTACCTTCGGACCATCGGGCAGACAGGAGCGCTTGAACTGCTGATTAAAGAAACGTCGGAAGAAAGTAGATAACCATTTCTTTATTGTTTCTTTGTCATATACATCCTTGAAAGCTATATTAGCCAGATAGTAAATCTTGGAAGGGCGGAAACCAAAACGCAGGAAGTAATAGAGGAAAAAGTCATGCAGTTCATAAGGCCCTACCAAGTCTTCGGTCTTCTGTTTGATTTCCCCGTTTTCGTCTGCTGGAATTAATTCGGGACTGATAGGAGTATCTACAATATCCAGTAAAGTCGCTTTAGCGTCCTCATCCATATCATTTTCCGCTACCCATTGCACTAGATACTTCACAAGTGTTTTGGGAATACTTCCATTGACACCGTACATAGACATGTGATCTCCATTGTACGTAGCCCATCCGAGTGCAAGTTCTGACAAGTCACCCGTACCCACTACCATTCCCCAAGTTTGGTTAGCGATATCCATTAATATCTGTGTGCGTTCGCGTGCCTGAGAGTTCTCATAGGTGACATCATGTACATTGATATCATGATCGATATCTTTGAAATGCTGGATACAGGCATCTTGAATACTGATTTCCCGGATAGAAATGCCCAATGATTTCATTAAATCAATGGCATTGTTATAAGTACGGTCAGTCGTTCCAAAGCCTGGCATTGTAACTCCCAGAATATCTTTGCGGGGTAAACCGAGTTTGTCGAAGGTCTTCACGCAGACTAATAATGCCAATGTTGAATCCAATCCTCCGGAAATACCGACTACAGCTGTTTTAGCTTTGGTATGAACCAGTCGTTGTGCCAAGCCGGCTATTTGGATAGAGAATACTTCTTCACAATGCTCATCCAGTTCTGCTCCTTGGGGGACAAAAGGATGTGAATTGAAGTCTCGGGTCAAAGTAAGCTCTTTGCTATTAATAAACTCCGTTGCGACGGAGATTGCTTTTTTATCTCCTGGATTTCCCTGGCTGGCAGCAAAAGTGGTGTTGATTCTACGTTCTGCCCGTATGCGTTCCACATCGATTTCGCTAATGATCAGTTGCTCCTCCATGCAGAAACGTTTGCTACGTGCCAGTAATGAGCCGTTTTCGTAAATCAATCCGTTTCCCGCAAATACTACATCCGTAGTAGACTCCCCGAAACCACAGGAAGAAAATACGTATCCTGCAATGCAACGTGCTGATTGTTGGCTGATAAGAGAACAGAGATAATGATGCTTTCCGATTCCTTCATTATCGGCAGACATATTGAAAATAATTTCTGCTCCTTGTAAAGCCAATGAGGAACTGGGAGGTATGGTAGCCCAAAGGTCTTCGCAAATTTCGATCCCAAAAGTCGTATCGGAAGTTTCAAACAGCAGGTTGGCACCTATGGGAACGATTTGTCCGCATAGGCGTACGGTATCTTCTGTCAGTTGAAGGGCAGAAGTAAACCAGCGCTGTTCGTAGAACTCCTTATAATTGGGGAGGTAAGTTTTGGCAGCAACACCTAGTACTTTTCCTTTTTGAATCACTACGGCGGCATTGATCACGGTTGAATTGACTACTACCGGCATGCCGACAATAGAGATGATGTCCAGTTGGCGGGTATTATTGAGTATCTGCATTAGCCCCATCTCTGCTTCTTCCAGCAAAATCTGCTGTCCGAATAAGTCACCGCAAGTATATCCGGTAATACTCATTTCCGGGAATACTATGATTTGCACACCCTTACCTTCAGCTATTGCGATTTGGCTTTCTATTCTCTCTACATTGAATTTACAGTCGGCCACTTTAACGTGTGGCACGGCTGCAGCTACTTTTACGAATCCGTAGTTCATCTTGTACCTTTTTATATATAGTGGGTACAAAAATAGGAAATAGTTTTGGATTTTTGCCCTTTTGACTCTGAATCCTCAAAATGAGGTGTCTTATGTCGTTTTAATGACTATTGCATAAGCAACTAATAAGAATGTCAAATGGAAAGTAAGATGGTCTTATTTTTGACGGTTTATATGGGATATATCTATTTGTTTATTAATATTTTGTTAATTATGCAATAAAAAGACATTTGAGGAAATTTGGTATAAAAAATGAGACTTTTTGTTTTTTCTATTTAACTATTATAATTATATTTGTAGCCAAATTAAAGAATTTTATAGGCAATTTACACCTAAACAAACGATAAGCACTTATTAATATCTATAATTTTAGAGAGATGGACATACACTTTATTAGTATTGCAGCGACACAAGACATTTATTTAGACATATGGCGTAATATTAAAAACCAGCCAAGCTAATTTCCCTATTCTATATATTGTATAGACTATTTAATAGTCTGTCCTGGAACGATGATAAAAGTATACTTTTCAAAGTCGCTCCAAGGGGAGAAGTATATTGCTGTTTCATGCGTGAAGCGTAATATGCTAAGTTTTCGTTTTGTAGATAAATCTGTAAAAAATAAATCAATTCATTAATTTAAATTCAAGTATCAAAGATGAGAAAATCAATTCTCTTGTTTGTACTCTTTGCTCTACTGAATATTCCTCTTATGCTTTTTGCACAGAGTGGATATAAGGTAAAAGGACATGTTGTTTCGGCAGAAGATAATGAGCCGATGGTTGGTGTGTCTATTTTAGAGAAGGGTACTACAAATGGTGTAATTACCGACATTGATGGTAATTACACTCTTGAGATTAAGGGTACGGCAAGTGCTACTTTGCTGTTCTCTTATATCGGTATGCAATCACAGGCACATGCGGTTAGTGCCAAAACCGGAACACTGAATGTTCGTCTGGTTTCAGATGCTGCTTTAATAGATGAGGTAGTGGTAGTAGCGTATGGAACTCGTAAAAAAGGGACGATTGCTGGTGCCGTATCCACTGTTAAAGCGGAAAAATTAGAAAATGTGCCTGCTGCAGGTTTTGATCAGTCACTGCAGGGACAGACACCGGGATTATCTGTAATCTCTAACTCGGGAGAACCTAGTAAGGCGGCTGTTTTCCAGATTCGCGGTACGAATTCAATTAATTCGGGTACGGCACCGTTGTTTATTTTGGATGGTGTGCCTATTTCCAGTGCTGACTTTAATACGATCAGTCCGGGAGATATAGAGTCCATCTCTGTGTTGAAAGACGCTTCTTCAACCTCTATTTATGGTGCCCGTGCAGCGAATGGTGTGGTTGTAATCACTTCCAAACGTGGGTTGGCAATGGATAAAGCAAAAGTAACATTGCGTGGACAGTGGGGATTCTCACAATTGGCGTCGGATGATAACTGGATGATGATGAATACACCGGAGCGTATCCAATTTGAAAAAGAAATTGGCTTGGACACAGGTAAGGATTATAATTTGCTTTCTCGTACAGATATTAATTGGCTGGATAAAGTATTTAATGATCGCGCTCCATTGCAGAGTTATGAACTGTCTGTTAACCGTGCTACCGATCGTTTGAACTACTATGTCTCAGGAGGATTTTACGATCAGGACGGTATTGCCCAAAGTTCAACTTTCCGTCGTTATAACATGCGTGCCAATGCGGAGGTAAAAGCCAGCAACTGGTTGAAAATAGGTACCAATACGATGATGGCTTATGAGGAAATAGCGCAGGCTGAAGAAGGGGATATGGCACTTTATACTCCTATTTCCGGTTCACGCTTTATGTTGCCTTACTGGAATCCTTATAATGCTGATGGCTCTTTGGCTTCTGAAAATGACGGAACTTGGAAAGGGACAGGACAGAACCCTATTGAGTGGATGGCAAATAACCCTGTAGAACATAAAAAATATAAGTTGTTG
This sequence comes from Bacteroides sp. AM23-12, assembly GCF_003434395.1. Taxonomy (NCBI): domain Bacteria; kingdom Pseudomonadati; phylum Bacteroidota; class Bacteroidia; order Bacteroidales; family Bacteroidaceae; genus Bacteroides; species Bacteroides sp. AM23-12. The sequence goes on along the minus strand of NZ_QTLF01000002.1, from coordinate 368,857 downwards.
TCAACTGTTTTTGCAGATATTACTCCTGTTAAGAACTTGACTGTCCGGGCTCAGTTTGGTGCTGATTATTCTCATTCTACGTCATTTATGCAATCTTTTCCTAGTTATATAATTAATAATAAATCAGGAAGTGCCGGACGTAGTTCGGCGGATATTTTGAGTCTGAGTGAAACTCTTACGGCAAATTACCGATGGGCATTGAATGACGAACATTCATTCAATTTCTTGTTGGGACAAGAAGGTATAGATTATCGTTCAACTGGGTTTCAGGTTGTTACGAGAGGGCAGACAATAGACCGGTTGACAAATGTAACTTCCGGTACGCGGGCCTCTTCATGGCAAGATGTCAATAGTAGCTATTCTTATTTATCGCTTTTCTTCCGTGGCGAGTACAACTATAAGGATTTGTATTATGCGGAAGTTGCCGGGCGTATGGATGCTTCTTCCCGTTTTGGTAAAGATCATCGTTGGGGAGCTTTCTGGTCATTGGGCTTTATGTGGAACATAAAGAACGAGGCTTTCCTGAAAGATGTGGAATGGTTGACTAATGCGCAGATAAAGTTGAGTACCGGTACTTCGGGTAACTCGAGTATCCCTGACTACGATCATCTTGCACTTGTTTCCGGGAATGCCAACTATAACGATGAAGCGGGTATCTTTCCTTTACAGAGTGGAAATGAAAAATTAGGCTGGGAGCAGACTTGGGCTAACAATGTTGGTTTTACTTTGGGGCTCTTTAATCGTGTTAATGTAAACGTTGATTTTTATCATAAGAAGACTACTAATATATTGATGTATGTACCCACATCTTATGCCATAACTGGTGAGGGGTATCGTTGGGAGAATATCGGTGCTATGATGAACCGGGGTGTTGAAGTGGCAGTAGATGGTAATGTCATCCATACAAAGGATTTCACTTGGAATCTTAGTGCTAATTTCTCTTATAATAAGAATAAGTTGTTGGAACTTTACAATGGGGTAGAAGAGTATGTAAATTCTACGACTGGCTTAAAGTATATGGTCGGACATCCTACAACTGAGTTCTTCCTGAATCGTTATGCAGGTGTGAACCCCGCTAATGGGGACGCTTTGTGGTACACAGCCGACGGAGAGTTAACAACTGAATTTCGTCAGGAAGATAAAGTTATGACTGGCAAGACTTTCGATTCTCCATGGGCAGGTGGTTTTGGAACTACCCTCGTGTGGAAAGGGCTTTCATTGTCGGCGCAGTTCAGCTGGATGGCGAAACGCTACGTGATGAATAATGACCGCTTCTTTGAAGAAAGTAACGGACTGTATAGCGCATATAACCAGTCTAAGCGACTGTTGTATGATCGTTGGAAAAAGCCCGGTGATATTACGGATATTCCCCGCTACGATGTGGTGGCACAACTTGACGACCGCTTTCTTGAAAATACTTCATTCCTTCGTTTGAAGAATCTGACATTGGCTTATTCACTTCCGCAATCGTTGTTGAAGAAAAGTAATTTCTTCACAGCAGCACGCGTTTACCTGCAAGGACAGAATTTGCTGACTTGGACTGGTTTTACCGGACTTGACCCGGAAGTTGCAAGCAATATTTATAGAGCACAATACCCGGCATCACGCCAATTTACTTTGGGTGTTGAAGTTTCATTCTAAATAGTATATTAAAGAAAGATGATTAAGAAATTTAAATTATATATCTTGTTGGCTGCCGTGGCATTTTCCTACACTTCCTGTTTGGATAAGATGCCTGAGGATGCAATCCCTTTCGATAAGTCTATCCAGACGGTAGATGATGTAAATCTGGCAGTTATAGGTATTTATGATACTTTTAAAAGTAGTGCCTTGTACTCCGGAAGTCTTACGTTATTACCCGATTTGCAGACTGACTTTGTGTATGGAGTAAACGGAAATACGAATACTTATGGAGATATTTGGCGTTGGAAAGACATTTTGGCAACCAATACAAATATTGAAGGTGTTTATGCTGCATTATATAATGTAATCAATCGTTGTAACTTTCTGCTCGACCGTGTGGATGGAGTAAGAAATAAAACTACTAATGATAACGATTTGGATAAAATAGACCAATGTTGTGGTGAAGCCTATTTTGCCCGTGCGCTTGCTTATTCGGAATTGGTAAAACTTTTCTGTAAGGCTTATGAAAGTGATGAAGACGCAGCCAATCAGTTGGGTGTTATCCTGACCGAGCATTATGCAGGAGACGAAGAAATGAAGCGTGCTTCACTGAAAGATTCTTATCAGTTTATCCTTAGTGATCTCGATCGTGCAGCTGAATTGCTGGCATTGGATGAGGATTACAATCCGGCTACTGATGGTGCTTTGTTCAATAACGCTACTTATTTCAATGAATACACTGTATATGCTTTGCGTGCACGCGTAGCTCTCTATATGAGAAAGTGGGATGAAGCTATTAAGTATTCTAGTAAAGTAATAGACAGTGATTACTTTGTCTTGTCTAGCTGTACTCAGAATATTTCTTCCGGAGTGAGTTATTACAAGTATATGTGGACGAATGACCTCTCTACTGAAATTATTTGGAAAGTTGGTTTTACCGTAAATTCTTATGGAGGTCGCTTGGGACAGATTTTCTTTAATTACGACTACAGTAATTATCGTCCTGATTATGTGCCGGCAACATGGGTTCTCAACTCATATGATAATAACGACTTACGTGTATCTACTTTTTTCCAATCATATACTACTGGCTATAGTCACCATCTTTCTTGGCCTTTGCTGATAAAGTATTTTGGTAACGAAGCATTCCTGGAAACTAAGATACTTCACGTCTGTATGCCGAAAGTACTTCGTTTGTCGGAACAGTATCTGATACGTGCTGAGGCTTATGTACAACAGGAGAAGCCTGATTATGGTCGTGCCGGAAAAGATATCACTACTCTTCGTACAGCACGTTATTCCAGTTATGGTGGTTCTACTTCTTTGACGGCTTCCAATGCAATGGATGTTATTGAGGCAGAACGCGTGAAAGAACTTTATATGGAAGGTTTCCGTCTTCATGATTTGAAACGCTGGCACAAAGGTTTCGAGCGTAAACCACAAGACCAGTCATTGGCAAATGGTAGTAGCTTGAAAGTAGAAGCTGACGATCCTTTGTTCGTGTGGCCTATACCGCAGCACGAATTGGACGCTCCGGGCTCACAAGTCCAACCGAATGAAAGTAACAAATAAGATTAAAAGCATACGATAATGAAGAAATTATTAATAGGATGTATGGCAGCCATTGCTGCTCTGATAGCTCTTTCCGGATGCGATCAGGACAAGGTGTTATACAACGGATCCAGTTATCTTATGTTTTCTGACACGCTTTATACTTATGCCGTGCAAGAAACGAATGAGATATTTAATGTTCCTGTCTCTGCTACTAAGTCTGTTGACTACGACCGCACGCTGGCTGTCGAAGTGATAGACAAAGAAAGCAATGCCGTGGAAGGTAAGCATTACAGAATTTTGTCGAATACCGTTACCATTAAAGCGGGCGAAATGAGCACTAACGTGGAGGTGGAAGGTATTTATAAGAATATTGGTATTAGCGACTCGCTGGGCTTTGCTTTGCGGCTCGTAATTCCTGAAACTGAGCAATGGAGTATGTATGGAACTGAGGCAAAAGTTGTGATGCAGAAGGTTTGTCCGTTTGATATCAAAAACTTTACAGGATATTGCAAGGTGACTTCTACCTATTTATCATCGGATTACTATCCGAAGAATGTAGACTTGCGTTTGGTAACTTCTGATGTGGTAGAGGGTAAAGAAAATACAGTTGTTATACATGACCTCTACTTTGACGGCTACGATATGGAAATCACCTTCAATCGGGATGATATCCTGCAACCGATCGTCGAAATGGAAGAGCAAATTTGTGGAACGACAGGTGAGGCTTTCAACACCATTCACGGTGACGACAAATTGCGGCTTAATCAACCTACCGCTTATACTTCTTTTTATAGTACTAATGAGAACTTTGTCTTCCAATATGTCACAATGAGTGTGAATAATAGAGATGGCTCATTATATGGTGTAGTAGGAACATTTGCCAATGTCATAGAATGGATAAGTGAAGCGGAAGCAGAAAAATTAAAAGAACAAGGATATTAAAAAATAAGAATATAAATGGATATGAAAAAGTTTAGTTTAAAACCACTAGGAGATTCTTGTATGAAGATGTCGTGCAAGAGTTGGTTCTTCATTGGCTTACTCATGACTTTCTGTCTGGCAGCGTGTTCGGACGATGATGACGATGCAGTGGCTCCGATATTTCCGGAAAAGCAGAACATTGTTTGCAATGCAGGTGAGACAAAAGAGTTTACTTTTACGGCTAATACGAATTGGAGTTTGGCATCTTCCGCCATTTGGTGTAAGTTTCAGTCCAATGATATGGAAGAATTTGTTGTGTCCGGAACAGCCGGTACACAAACTGTAACAATCTTAGCTACTGATGACAATCAGAAAGTGGATAACATTAGTGTGGCTAAATTGGAATTGACAATGGGTGGTCAGACTATTGTGATTGGAGAGGTAACTCGTTCGGCTAAGGGATATGAATTGGAAGTATATGATGAAGCAGGCGAGGTGGTCAAAGAACTTAAAGTGGGCTATCAGGACTTCTCTAAATTTAGCGTTAAAGCTAATTTCCGTTTTGCCGCTACAAACCTGCCGGGTTGGGTAGAACTGGAAGGCGGCTCTCTTGTAGGTGCAGTTAATCAAGAAGTGACTGGTGGCTTGAAGATAATAAAAGATGAGAATCGTGAAAAATATCCGGTTGAAGCAAGCGATAAAAACGTGATTACATTCTCTGACGAAGAAGGTAAAGCATTCTATTCTTTTAAAGTTTCTTATGATGGCATGACACCTGGGGTTATGGAATTGACGCTTCCGTCAACTTATCCTACCAATTGGGTTGTTTCAATGGATGGAAAGACATTTACACAAAAAAGTACGGGTGGTAGTACTGGTGATATTACTTTACACAAAAGAATGCCATTCACTATTAAAACTTTAAGTGATAAATATGTATTTGTATATATGGAGGAATGGGAAGATATGCTGGGAAATAAGAATATTTCAACAATAGACCCTGATATGATATGGATGCATTGTGAAGGTGAAAAAGGTAAAATAAATCTCACAGTTGATGAATATACTCCTAATGTTAGTTGGGGAGAGCCTGAATCTAGAACTGGTTATGTTCTTGCGTTCTCACAGGCTGAGTATGAAAGTATCAAAGATAATTTGGAAGAAACTATTGTTGAAAATGGAGAGATAGCTTATAAGTATGAACAGAGAAATCTTTTAATTGGCTTTACTCAGAAAGAAGTGAAAGAAGAACCCGGTAATCAGAGCTTCATTATAAAAAAAGCCGGATGGGAAGAAGTTTCACCTACTAAAACAACAAATACTTCTATTTTAGAACTCCTCCAAGGAAACTATTTTATTGATGATGTTTATTCAATATCTGCTAATGCAGGCGAATATTATGCGGTTAATCCGTTATTATCCGAAAGTGAATGGATAGGTGAAGCTTATGCAATTAATGCTGATGATGAGGATGTTACTGTAACTCTTGAGGCATCAATGGATGAGACTGGAAATATGATTTTGGGGGTCACTGTACCTGACGTTTTTAAGGAAGATTTAATCATTGTTTTTAAGGGAACAGATATGCTCTTTAAGAAGGCTTTGGTGATTACCCCTGCCAATTAATTAATTTAGATAGTATATTAAATGAATCTACATAAATTATACTCAATATTCTTCTTACCCCTCATCGTCAGCTTACTAACGATGGTGGTAACTGGTTGCTCTGATGACGGTGACGAGGTACTGCAAAGCCAATACGGCTATGTGCAGTTCAAGCTCTATAAGAGCACCTCTTTTGAGAAAGGAACAACCACCCGTGCAACAGACAAACTGGAAACGTTGTCTAGTGCACAGAAGATAAAGGTTGTGATGACGCACAACGGAACGACCGTTTCACAGACTGTACCCTTGAACGCATACAATGCGAACAATGCGGAATATGGTCTGCGTAGTGATAAATTGCAGTTATTGGCCGGTACTTATAAGATTATCGGTTACTACCTGTATGATAAACTTGATGAGGTTCTGTTGGCAGGACCTGGTGGAGATGACAGCGAATTTACCGTTGTCGGTCAAGGACTTCAGGAAAAAGCGTTGGCTGTAGATGCTGTAGCACGTGGAACTGTTACTTTTAAGCTAACGAAAGAAGGTCTTAGCACACGTGCGGTCGGTGAATATTTATTTAGCAATATTCGCTATGTCGATGTTACTGTAATGAACACCTTTACTCGTGTCACAACAGAGATGAAAGGGATGAAAGTTACTTATGAAGAAGGCTCTAAGGAAAACCAGAACCCTGATAATGCTAATGACAAGTATATGGACATAGGTGTGGCAACATGTGATTCTGCCGTATGGCTTCCTGCCGGTACTTTTCAAGTAGTGGCATATACCACCTATACACAAAGTGGTGGTACGCGACCGGTATTGGAAACACAGTCCGTAAGAGGAGAACCTTTTACAGTGAAAGACAATGAATTGACAGAAGATGCTAATGTGCCTATCCAATTGAAAGAGACTGCAGAATACATTAAGGACTACAAAGCGCTGAAAATTATTTGGGAAGCCTTGGACGGAAAGAACTGGAAGTACAATGGCGGTACTGTGAATAATACTGTCAGCAGTTCAAACTGGAACTTTAATAAAGAACTGGATATGTGGGGGGATCAGCCTGGAGTTGATCTCGATAACAATGGACGTGTTATAGGGCTTTCACTTGCTGGCTTTGGTGCTAAAGGCAGAGTGCCTGATGCTATCGGACAGTTAACTGAACTAAAAACTCTTTCTTTTGGTACGCATAGTGAAATATTGAGCGGCAGACTCTTTGGTGAAGATGAACTGACCCCAGATATGAGCGAGGAACAGAAGCAAAGAATACGTATGCATTACAAAAGAACATTTCTTGATCGCGATCCGCGTCTGAATATGTCGGAACTTTTGCAAGACGGTATTAACAGACATCCTGACCTGCAACCGATAAAGAAGAATAACCGCATTTCATTAAAGGATACTCAAATAGGTATCCTTACTAATCGAATAACATTTATTTCAAAGGCTATTCAGCGATTGACTAATTTACAGACAATCTATTTTGCCAATTCGCCGTTTACTTATGATAATATCGCTGCCGATTGGGAAGATGCCGATTCAGAATATGCTAAGCAGTATGCGGATGAAGAGTTAAGTTGGAGTAATCTGACAAAACTGACGGATCTGGAATTATATAATTGTCCAAATCTGACACAAATACCGGAATTTATATATGATTTGCCGGAGTTACAGTTATTAAATATAGCTTGTAATAAAGGTATCAGTGGGGATCAACTGACTGCTGACTGGCAAAGGCTGGCTGACGATGAAGATACAGGGCCAAAAATTCAAATCTTATATATGGGTTATAACAATCTGGAAAGATTCCCCGAATCTGCATCCTTACAGAAAATGGTAAAACTTGGCTTATTAGATTGTGTACACAATAATGTAAAACAATTGGAAGCTTTCGGTACAAATGTTAAACTGACAGACCTTAAGCTGGATTATAACCAGATTGAAGAAATCCCGGATAACTTTTGTGCATTTACCGATCAGGTAGAAGGCTTGGGCTTTTCTCATAATAAGTTGAAATATATACCGAATATTTTTAATGCTAAATCGGTATATGTTATGGGTTCTGTCGATTTCTCGTATAATGAAATAGGTTCGGAAGGAAGCAATATCGATTGTCCGATGGCCCAATTCAAGGGTATCAATGCCAGTACAGTGACTTTATCGTATAATAAAATAACGAAATTCCCTACAGAACTGTTTGCATCAGGTTCACCGATATCGACTATTGACTTGAGTAATAATCTGATGACATCGATTCCGGAAAATTCGCTGAAACCCAAAGAAGGAAACTATAAGAATACGTACATGCTGACCATTATAGATTTGCGCTTCAATAAATTAACAAGCTTGTCTGATGACTTCCGGGCGACAACCTTGCCTTATTTGAGTAATATGGATGTTAGTTACAACTGTTTCTCTACGTTCCCGACACAGCCGTTGAACAGTAGTCAATTGAAGGCTTTTGGTATTCGTCACCAACGTGATGCGGAAGGTAACCGTATCTTGCGCCAATGGCCGACAGGTATCACTACCTGTCCGAGCTTGATCCAGTTGCAAATCGGTTCAAATGACATCCGTAAAGTAGATGAAACTCTGACACCGCAGCTTTATATATTGGATATCGCAGACAATCCGAATATCTCTATTGATGTGACCAAAGTATGTCCTTATATTGAGGCAGGTATGTATGCGCTGTTCTATGATACTACGCAGGATATTCGTGGTTGTGATGCTTTAGGTATTGAACGATAATATAAAAGATTCTATTAATGAAATATTTTAGTAAAATAACATTAGGACTGATTCTTTGTGCGGGGTTCGTATCCTCGTGCAAGGATGATGATGAAGTGGGAATCGATGGCATTACGATAGATAAGGAAGAAATTACTATCGGTGCCGAAGGAGGAACTGAGAAGATTGCCGTTTCGTCCAATGATCAATGGGTGGCACGTGTGTCACAACCTTGGATTGCCGTTTCACCGGCAAATGGGCTGGGCTCGGCAGTATGTGATCTTGCTATAGACTCTACACTGACAAATGTTGCGCGTACGGCGCAGGTACGTTTCACTATGGACGGTCGGGAACCTCGATTGGTTACAGTTACACAGTTTGGTTTCGGTAAGCAAATCTTAGTGAGAGAACCGGAAGTGAAAATCCCTAGTTCGGATGTTTATAAAGATCGTCATTTCGAGTCTACTATTTCCACGAATGTGAATTTCAAAATCGGAAGCGTGGATTATTCTTTTGCAGAAGAAGCAACCATGACCGATGAAGAGAAAAAGGAAGTGGAAGGAGAACGTAGCAACTGGGTGACATTGCCGAAAGATAAAGACCTGGAAGTGAATTTAGACAGAGGAGCACGTCCCCGTACTTTGAAAGTTGATTTTCGATGGGGAATGAACGTGGCTCCATATACTCGTGTGGCAAAGATTCATCTGATTCCGGTAAATTCGGATGATCAACTGGTGGACGACAATGGTAATAAAATAGATGCAGTTGTGCTGACTGTTACACAGGAAGCTGCCATGAGAATCGAAGACAATCGTGCAGGTGACTCATTAGCTATTATCACCATTAATAACAAACTCCAGAGTATGATGAGCTTTGATACCAGTGAAAGTATGATGAACTGGGATTTCGTGACACTTTGGGAAGCTACGGATAAGGAAATAAAAGATGGAGAACTTCCGGAAGAAGCTGTGGGGCGTGTACGTTCTGTACATTTTGCTATGATCGATCTGCAAGACGGTGAAACATTGCCGAAGGAAATTCGTCATCTGAAATATCTGGAATCATTTGCTGTCATGAGTAATGCCAACAGACAGATACGTACGATCCATTTAGGTGAAGAAATCTGTGAATTGGAATATCTGAAAGATTTGAAGATGTTCTCTTTCGGTATGAATGATCTCCCTAAGAATTTTGTTAAACTGGGTAAAAAGATGGTAAGTCTTGACTTGTCAAGTAATAATTTCCAGAAGTTATCTGTGATTACAGATGTGGTAAACGAAGAAAATTTCCCACATTTAAGATCATTATCATTGACCGGATGTCGTGCTACAGAAACACTGAAAGACTTAACTCAGATTGATGGAAACAATCAATATAATGGTAAGGATGTTGGGTTGCATGTTAATATTTCACAAGGACAGCCGGAAAGAGCAGCATTCCTGAAATTGCTGACTTGGGATAAACTGAATGCACTGTTCCTGTCTTATAACTTCCTTGAGGGAGAATTACCTACTGACGCAGAAGTTAAAAGTGCATTGGCTGCTGCCAGAAAACCATTAACTTATCAACATGATGATTTCTTTACTAAAGAGGAATTGACTGCTACACCATCATTATTCCTTGATAAGATATCAAAGGATACTTGTCAATGGTTGCTGACGGGTGACAATCAGGTTACTTATCAGAAGCAGTCTCCGGTAACAGGACAGGATATTCCACGTGTACTACCATTTGCCCGTACAGTTCATATTAATTTGAACTTCTTGACTGGTGCAATACCGAACTGGCTTCTGTTCCATCCTTACTTTGTATATTGGTATCCGGAAACTATGGTATTCAATCAGCAAGAAGGAGGTATAAATTCAGAAGGAAAGGCAGTTGGATTTAGCAATGTGGATGTTGTGAATTACGATTATTCTTACTACTATGGGGATAAAGACCCGGAAGCAAGTCAGGTTGTTAAAGGTGTAGCCTATCCGCTATATTACAGAAAATTTGTATTATCGGGGACAACAGACTAAGATAACTGTGGAGTAAATATCATTAACAAGAATAACTTTTTAAAAAGGAACAATGAAGAAAAAAATCTTATATACAGCACTGTTTGCCCTGCTGCTGGCTTCATGCTCGGAACAAGAATTTATTGAACAACCGTCTACCCCTGCAGGGGGGACGGAAGTTCAGTTTCCGACTGATGTCACTTCCGGTGAATTGCTGATTAAATTCGATCCTGCAATGACCGAAATTCTTGACCAAGCCCTCAAGGTTGCGACAAGAAGTGGAGGAGCCATGACCCGTTCCGGGATTCCATCTACTGATGAAGTATTGGCTATTTTGGGTGCATACCAGTTTGAACGTATATTTCCGGTCGATGCTAAAAATGAAGAACGCACCCGTAGTGCCGGACTACATTTGTGGTATCGAGTGAAGTTTAATGAAAATACGGACCTGAAGGAAGCGGCCAGCCGTCTTGGTAAATTAGGTGAAATATCAAAAGTACAAGGCAATAGCCGTATTAAACGTGCTTACAAAACCGAAGGATATCGGAGTTATATCAACGAGAGCGCTTTGCGGCAAAAGGCTGCTACACGTGCTGTATCAGCAAGAAGCTCGTTCTCCGATCCAGGATTGTCTTATCAATGGCATTATAATAATACTGGAGAGAATGAATTTGATAATCAAAATGATTTAGGTAATGGTTCGGAAGCAGGGTGTGATGTCGGTTGTACGGAAGCCTGGCAGAAATGTAAGGGCGATCCGTCTATTATAGTCGCTGTACTGGATGAAGGTGTAATGAATACACATCCTGATCTGGTTGGTAATATCTGGATTAATGAAGGAGAAGAACTTTATGCTGATGCCGATGCCGATGGTAACGGATATAAGGATGATAAATATGGTTACAATTTCGTAAGTAATACAGGTGTTATCTCATGGATGGAAACAAGCGATACGGGACACGGAACACACGTCGCCGGTACTATTGCTGCTATGAATAATAATGGTATCGGTGTTTGTGGTATTGCCGGTGGTGATGGGACGAAAAATTCGGGTGTGAAGATTATGTCATGCCAAGTGTTTTCCGGAGACTACGGTGTCAGCTTGGATGCTGAGGCCAGAGCCATCAAATATGCTGCCGATAATGGCGCTGTTATTTTGCAGTGTAGCTGGGGATACAACTCTTCTTTAGCTAATATGATCGAAGGATATACTCCAGGGCCGGGAACGGAAAAAGAGTGGGAGAGTATTTATCCATTGGAAAAAGAAGCATTAGATTATTTTATCAATAACGCCGGTTCTCCCAATGGAGTGATTGATGGTGGTTTGGCTATTTTTGCATCCGGTAACGAATATGCAGGAATGCCGGCATTCCCCGCTGCTTATTCCAAATGTATAGCAGTGAGTGCGGTGGCTGCCGATTTTACCCCGGCTTCTTATACTAACTACGGTGTGGAAGCGACAGTTTCTGCTCCGGGTGGTGATACGGAGTACTATAATCCGGTAGGTAAAGAAGATCCTGAAGCTTGGGCAGAAGGTATATACTCCGGTTCTATTCTTTCTACTTGGATACAGAACGGTACTGCTACTTATGGTTTTATGGATGGTACATCTATGGCTTGTCCGCATGTATCGGGAGTAGCGGCATTAGGCTTGTCCTATGCTGTAAAACAACGCCGTCATTTTAAAGCAACTGAGTTCATTGAACTGCTGAAGAATTCTGCAAAACCATTGGACGGCTGGTATACTGGTGGAAAAGTGAAAACTTATTATCGCAATCATCTTTCTGCCGGTGCTTCTCCTACAAAAGTAGAACTGTCGAAGTATGTCGGCAAGATGGGTACAGGCTTAGTAAATGCCGGAAGTTTGCTTAACAGTATTGAAGGGAGTGGTTCGGATATGGTAGTGCCAAATGTCTATGTGGCAGAAAGTACAACATCGACTCTTAATTTGGCTTACTACTTTGTAAATGGTGAAACACTGACTTATACTTGCACATCGAGCGACCCGGCTACCGCTGCAGTGAGCGTAAGTAATACGCTTATGACCGTATCTGGTATAAAAACCGGTACAGCTCGTATTACAGTGAAAGTAAGCAACGGAAGCGAACAGTCCATTGCCGTTACCGTCCGTAAAAAGGCTAATGATAACGGTTGGATGTAATTTTAATATTCAATGAAACCAATTACTTGGATACGGTTATTTTTACTCTGTGTGGTCATCGGATCATTCCGGGCGGTTGAAGCCAAGGGGATTCGTTTCATTCCGCAGGAAAAAACAGATACGCTGATAAATCCGCCGCTAATGAAGCATGGGGAACAAATTCTGCGCTTCGACAGTACTGTGTTGAATGTTGGAACAATGACGGAGGATGATGCTCCAAAGACCTATCGTTTCACATGTACTAATATAAGTAATAAAACGATAAATCTGACTCGTGTAAGGACTAACTGCGGATGTGCAGTGGCGGATGTTCGTACCGGAGAAATACCTCCCGGTGAAGCGAGTGTTATTGCATTGACCTATAATCCGAAAAACCACCCGGGGACGATAGATACGAATGCTTTCGTTTATCTGTCTCTGTCGGACCGGATGCCTGTGGCACGCCTCACATTGACGGGTAATGTATTGCCCGGAGCAGATGAATGGGGACGCTATCCTTATGCGATGGGCAAACTGAGGCTAAAACAAAACCGGATGGAATTTCGGGAGGTGATGTCAGGAAAGCGTGCTTCGGAACGAATACTTTGCGGTAACAGCGGGGAGCAATCATTGCGTTTGACAGTTCTGAACCTTCCCTGTTTTGTTACTTTTCGCACAGAACCGGAAGTAATCAGTCCGGGCAGTGAAGCCGATATAATAATCACGATAGATGCTTCCCTGATTCCTGTGGAAAAGGGCGATTCGTTTATCTTTCCTGTTATAATAGAAGGAGTAAGCGGACAACAGGCTGACCGGACATTGAGTATTAAAGTAAACTGTATTAAGTAACGATAAAAATAAAAAGAAGACATGAAGAATATTCTTAAATTAATGGCTTTATTCGCCTTCCTGCTTTGTTTCATATCTTGTGATGAAGATGAGAAGGCAGAGATCCCTACATTGCCGGTTACTGCTGCTAACCTGAACGGAACATGGCAACTTTCTGAATGGAATGGACAGCCTATGTCAGAAGGTACATATTGCTACATAACCTTTAACCGTAAAGAATTGACTTTTGAAATGTACCAGAAGTTCGACAGTATGTACGCGCGCCATATCACTGGTCATTTCAGCCTTGAAAATGATCCTTATTTAGGATATATTATCAGCGGAGAATATGATTTCGGTAATGGTGATTGGAATAATGATTATATCGTAACCGATTTGTTGGAATCGGGTTCCATGATCTGGACTGCAAAAGACGATGACAACGATGTGAGTAAATATGTTCGTTGTGAAAAAGTACCTGCATCGATCATAGAAGAAGCCAAGGTGGACAAAGACTAAGGCAGAAGCGAGGTATATTAACGCAAAAAGGTCATCTTTCAAAAGGTGGCCTTTTCGTTTGAATGGATTTTGTAATACTTCTCTGCAAAAAAAGATTGAATTTATTTGGAAATGATATTGGGACTTTCTATATTTGCATCAGATTTATAATTGTAATGAATACAACTTTGAAAAGAGGGAGAACTTATGAAACCATACGAACGATTGTTAGAGCATAATATAAAGCCTTCCATGCAGCGCATAGCGATCATGGAATATTTGATGAATCATCCCATTCATCCCTCGGCTGATGATATCTATACAGCGTTATCTCCTTCTATGCCGACACTTTCGAAAACGACGGTATACAACACTTTGAGATTGTTTTCGGAACAGGGAGCTGCATTGATGCTCACGATTGATGAGAAGAATACAAATTTTGATGCGGATACTTCTGTTCACTCTCATTTCTTATGCAGGTATTGCGGACATATTTACGACTTAAAATCTCCGGAAGCCGTGAAGAAAGTTGAAAGTCTGGAAATGGATGGGCATCAAGTGACGGAAGTTCATTATTATTATAAAGGTATATGCAAGAATTGCTTAAGAAAAGATAAAGAAACACGTATTGACTAATTAATTTAAAATTGAGAAGAAAATGAAAAAATTTAGATGTACTGTATGCGGTTACGTTTATGAAGGTGACGCAGCTCCTGAGAAATGTCCTTTGTGTAAAGCTCCTGCCAGCAAATTCGTAGAAGTTGTTGAAGTAGAAGGTGGTGCATTGTCTTTTGCTGACGAACACGTGATTGGTGTTGCAAAAGGTTGTGACGAAGAAATGATCAAGGATCTGAATAATCACTTTATGGGTGAATGTACTGAAGTAGGTATGTATTTGGCTATGAGCCGTCAGGCTGACCGTGAAGGTTATCCTGAAGTAGCTGAAGCTTTCAAACGCTATGCTTGGGAAGAAGCTGAACATGCTTCTAAATTTGCAGAATTGCTGGGTGACTGTGTTTGGGATACAAAAACTAACCTGCAAAAGCGTAAAGATGCTGAACAAGGTGCATGCGAAGACAAAAAACGTATCGCTACTCGTGCTAAAGCTTTGAATCTGGACGCTATTCACGATACTGTACACGAAATGTGCAAGGACGAAGCTCGTCATGGTAAAGGTTTTGAAGGACTTTACAACCGTTATTTCGGAGATAAGAAATAATAAAGCCTTATAAATAACTTTTAAAAGGTCTGTGTTCTATAGTGAATGCAGACCTTTTTTGTTTATATTTGCCTATCAACTTTATAAATACCACAATTATGAGAAAGGTACAACTATTGTTCGTTTGTTTAATGCTTTCAGCGGCTGCTTTTGCTGCTGATAAGGTTGTTAAGTTACCAAAACCTAATTTAAATCGTACTGGTACGGTGATGAAGGCATTGTCTGAACGTCAATCTACGCGTGAGTATGCTTCGAAAGCGTTAACTCTTGCTGATTTGTCAGACTTATTATGGGCGGCCAACGGAATCAATCGTTCGGATGCTGGAAAACGAACGGCTCCTTCCGCTATGAATAAGCAGGATGTAGACGTATATGTGATATTATCGGAAGGAAGTTACTTGTATGACGCAAAGAATCATCAGTTAAATCTGATTGCTGAAGGAGATTACCGTGGAGCGGTAGCGGGTGGCCAGGCTTTTGTAAAAACGGCTCCGGTATCTTTAGTATTAATCAGTGATGTTTCCCGTTTTGGTGATGCTCAGAAGATACAGAATCAACTAATGGGAGCCATGGATGCCGGTATTGTTTCTCAGAATATTTCTATTTTCTGTTCTGCGGCTAAACTGGCTACAGTGCCACGTGCTTCGATGGATGCCGCTCAGCTGAAGAAAGTATTGAAACTGAAAGATAGTCAGATTCCTATGATGAATCATCCCGTGGGATACTTTAAATGATCTTTATTCTGCATATAAAAATGGTGACACTATCCACACCGGATAGTGTCACCATTTTTATATTATAATGTCATTATCCTGACCGGATAGTGTCACTATAATTAGGGCTCTTTATTTCAGTAGAAATTCATCGATAGCTTTCTTGTAAGTTGCTTTGTCAGCCGCTCCACGGAAAAGCTGCGGATCTCCTTTCATAGGAATGAATACAAACAATGGAATGCTTGTTGCGTTAAACAAGGCAGCAAGTTCTTTCTGTTTGTCTACATTGACTTTGTAGATTGTTATTTTCCCTGCATATTCCTTTGCCAATTCTTTCATGATTGGGGCTGTCTGGCGACAAGGACCACACCAGTCTGCATATAAGTCGATGATGGCAGGTTTGTCACCTTTGTATTTCCACTCTTTTGATTTTTCATAATCGAAGACGTCTTTCAGAAACATTTCTTTGTCCATTACGACGACTTCACCGTTACCTGTTACCTCTTTTTTACCTTGATTGGCATCCGGTTTGTCATTGAAGGCGTATACGATAACGCTCAGCATGACAAAAGCTACCATTGCTAATACTTTCTTCATTCGCTATTTTCCTTTTATATGCAATTTTGTTCGATGATTCCTTTTAATTCACTACTGTGGATAACTCCGGAATGTCTCCATACGGCTTCTCCATTTTTGAATAAAATAAAAGTCGGCACTGCCTGTATGCGATATTTAGTAGCCAAATCTTCATGTTGGTCAACATCTATCTTCACAATACGGGCTTTATCTCCTACCATTGTTTTCAATTCTTCTAAAACGGGTTTCATTGCTTTGCAGGGTCCACACCATTCTGCAAAGAAATCAACTAAAACGGGTATCGGTGACTGTATTAAATCTTCAAACTTTTCCATAATCTTTCCTTTCTTAAATTTAAATATCAGTCTTTGAAGACTGCAAATATAATTTCTATTTTATTAATATAACGGGAAAAAGCTGTTTTTGTTCATAAAATAGTAATTGTAGAGTCATCTTATTGTAATCTGGAAAAGGGAACTTTGCATAACGAAAAACAAATAAATAAGAAATAAACTAATAATGATAGCCTCATGAAATTTTTATTTATTGTACAAGGCGAGGGTAGGGGACACTTGACACAAGCTATTACCCTTGAAGAAATGTTGTTGCGTAATGGACATGAAGTAGTGGAAGTATTAGTCGGTGAGAGTTCATCACGTATCTTGCCCGGATTTTTTAACCGGAATATACAGGCACCGGTCAAACGTTTTATCAGCCCTAATTTCTTGCCTGCGGCAGATAATAAACGAGCGAATCTAAAGAAAAGTTTTATTTATAATTTACTGCGTATTCCGGAATATTTTCGCAGTATGTGCTATATTAACCAGCGGATTAAGGATACAGGGGCGGAAGTAGTGATCAACTTCTACGAGCTTTTGACAGGACTTACCTACACACTCTTTCGTCCCTCCGTTCCATATGTCTGCGTCGGACACCAATACTTGTTTTTACATCAGAATTTTGAATTTCCGGATAAAAACTCTTTTCAATTACGGATGCTGCGTTTCTTCACCAAGATGACAGCTGTAAGATCTTCGAAGAAACTTGCTTTATCTTTCAATGATATGGAACCGGACAGGGTAGAACAAGTGGTGGTAGTTCCTCCTTTAATTCGGCAGGAAGTAACTGCTATTCAACCGGAAGAAGGAAATTATATTCATGGATATATGGTAAATTCCGGTTTTGCAGATAGTGTGGAGGAGTTTCATACGATATATCCGGAAGTTCCTTTGAGGTTTTTCTGGGACAAAGCAGATGCAGATGAGGTGACCAGGATTGACGAAACACTAAGTTTCTATCAGATAGATGATGTGAAGTTTCTTAATGGGATGGCCGGTTGTCGTGCTTATGCTACCACTGCCGGGTTCGAATCTATCTGTGAAGCAATGTATCTGGGAAAACCTGTATTGATGGTTCCGGCGCATATTGAGCAGGATTGTAATGCCCATGATGCAATGAGGGCAGGAGCAGGGATTATCAGTGATTCTTTTGATTTGAAGCCTTTACTCCGTTTTGCCGGAACGTATTCTCCTAATCGTACATTCGTTCGTTGGGTACGTAGTGGTGAACGACGTATTATTCTGGAACTGGAAAAACTGGCTGCTCCACAATCAGCAATTACTTCAATACCAACATTTACTAATTATTTACCGATATGAAACTGAATAAAACAGATTATGTACTTGAGCGGGCGTCAGATGGCGGATATTATGCCTGGTTGACTGTGAATATGCAATGTAATGCTTACGGAGAGTCTCCTGAAGAAGCTGTGTTGAATTTGCAGGAAACAATGAATGAAATGATAGATGAGATGTATATGGTAGAAGAGTTTATTTAATGGAAAATGGATAATGGAAATGTCACCCTACATAGGGACTTTCCATTATCCATTTTTCATTATCCATTTATTCAATACTCAGTTCATCAATAATGTGGGAGGCTCCTGCATATTTATCGATAATAAATAAGGTATAGCGGATATCTACACAGGCGGCACGTTGTGAGGAGGGGCGGAAAGCGATGTCTCCGGTCAGACCTTCATAGTTGCGGTCGAAAGCTGTGCCCACTAGTTGTCCTTTGATATTGAATACCGGACTGCCGGAGTTTCCTCCTGTATTATCAGTATTAACAATAAAGCAGACAGGCATTTCACCGTCTTTACCATAGCGTCCATAGTCTCTGGCTTTATATAGTTCCTTCAACTTCTGCGGAACTACAAATTCCCAGTTTCCTGGATCTTCTTTCTCCATAACTCCTTTGAGTGTAGTATGAGCATCATAAACTACTCCGTCGGCAGGTTCGTAAGGAAGTACCTGTCCGTAAGTCAGTCGTAAGGTTGAGTTGGCGTCCGGATAGATAGGCATTCCTTTTTCCTGTCTCATGTCCATCATTCCTTTTACCCATACCTTATGAGCAGCGTCGTAGTTCTGATTGGCCTCTTTCATGGCAATGGCAGTTTTCAATATTCCATCTGTGATGGAGTATTTGAAAAGTACCATCCAGTCATGACCTATCTTATATAAGCTTGGCTTTTTAATAAACTTTTCAAAGTTTTTGGGATTACCAAAAATCGAATATTCAAAACAAGCATCTACAAATGAATCTATATTTCCTTTGAAACGTGAGTTTATGATCTCGAAAATATTGATTCGTTGTTCCTCCGGAATGTAATTGGCATAAGTTTGCAGCATGGTTTTGGCAACCATTCGCTCTACTTCCGGGAAGGGAATGGAGGCAAAGTATTTTTCACCGGCTTGTTTCAGATTTTCGGTAGCTGTTTTTATTTGTTCTTTGTTTTTTGACTTAAGGGCAGTGACCATTTCTGTTGTAGAAGGGAGGCGCATAAAGTCAAGTGCTGTGACAAGTGCTTCGTTAAGGGCTTGCTGGTGATAGAGTGCATCCCGTCGATGAGCAACGATAGAACGTATTTCATCAAATGCCTTCTGATAAGAATCATCACCTTTTTCGCGGCCACGGGCCAAGAGTTCTTCTTGTTGCTTACGCTTGGTATCCAGTACTTTGAGACGTACTAATCCTTCGTTCATACCAATTGCATTTTTCCAGTAATTGGCTGAAGATGCATACTTACTTGCATAATGGATTCGTACGGCAGGATCTTTCAGCATCTGCTCCATCAGAACTTTCTGACGGGCCCCACGTACATGTTGACGCATAAAGTTGGTAGTCTGCATACGCTCTTCCACTTCGTCAGAAATCATATATCGCCAGTTGCGTCCCGGGAATCCCATAACAAAGGTGAAGTCACCTTCCTGTACTCCGGCAATGCTGATTTTCAAATGTTTTTTTACCTGCAAAGGAACATTGTCTTTAGAATATGCGGCAGGTTTCCCATTTTTATCAGCATAGATACGGAAGAGGGAAAAATCTCCGGTATGGCGGGGCCACATCCAGTTGTCTGTGTCGGCTCCGAATTTACCGATAGAAGAGGGAGGAGCACCTACCATGCGGATATCGCTGTATACGGTCTTTACAAACATATAATATTTATTTCCTCCGTAAAAAGCTTTAAGTTCAAGTTTGGTTGCAGGAGTGACTTCTATATTTTCATCTTTGGCGAAGCGTTCTGCTACTTTGCTCAGGTAGCTTGGCGACAGATAATTAGTACCGTTCGGATCTTCATCTTTCTTCAACTGATCGGTTACGTAACTGGTTACATCAAGGATACGGTCAATAAAAGTGACGGTCAATCCCGGTGTGGGAAGTTCTGCATCACGGTTCATAGCCCAGAATCCTTCTGTCAGGTAATCATGCTCTACGTTACTATGTTGTTGGATAGCTCCGTAACCACAATGATGATTGGTGAGTACCAGTCCTTCAGAAGAAATGACTTCTCCGGTACATCCGCCACCGAAGTGTACAACAGCATCTTTCAGAGAGAGGCCATTGGCATTGTATACCTCTTCAACAGGAATCTCCAGACCGAGTTCCCGCATGGCAACTGCATTTTGTGCTTTCAGGTCAGTTAGCATCCACATACCTTCATCGGCGTGGATGCTAAGAGTTGCCAGTGAAAAAATAGCAAATATAATTTGTTTTCTCATTTATTCTACGATAGTCATTTCATTAATCAGATGGCCGCAGTTTCCTAATTTCTCAAGGATAAACAGGACGTAGCGGATATCAAGATTGATACAGCGTTGCAGGTTGTTATCAAAGTTAATATCACCACTCAGAGATTCCCAGTTGCCATCGAATGCACAGCCGATCAATTCTCCGTTTTCGTTCAATACCGGACTACCGGAGTTACCACCGGTAATGTCATTGGTTGACAGGAAGCAGACAGGCATATCACCGTTAGGTAATGCATAACGACCGTAGTCTTTCTTTTCTATAAGTTCTTTCAACTTGGCTGGTACCACAAATTCGCGGTCTTCCGGATTTTCTTTTTCAAGAATACCTTTTGTTGTTGTGTAATAGTTATAGTGTACACCATCTTTCGGATCATATGGTTTTACGTTACCATAGGTTAGGCGAATGGTGAAGTTTGCGTCCGGATATGAAGGAACAGGTAATTTCATTTCGCCTAAACCGCGGATGTAAGTTTTGTGGAGCAGAGCAAGTTCTTTGTCCAGCTCTTTTAGCTGATCAAGGAGATTACCGTATTGATCGTATTTGGATTGGGCATATTGCAAAGCCAGATCCTCATCAATAGCTTTTACTGTCGGCTTTTTGAGGAATTTATCAAAGTTAGTCTGATTAGCAAAAATAGACTTGTCGTACATGTCGTCTACGAACTTATTGTAGTCTCCTTTATATTTCTGTTCAATCACTTTATAGATAGCAGGGCGTTGGTTTGCCGGAATCATTTCTGCATAGAGAGGAAGCAGTACTTTAGCTACTTTGCGGTCTACTTCATGATCATAGTCTTTGTTATGGATGCTTTTGAAGTTTTCTTTCAGACCTTCCAGACGAACTTTGATCAGAGAGTCGTTTTTATCAACCAAAGCTTCCCGTGTTTTAGTTAACATTGAGTTACCAAATTCGATAGCTCCGAAGAAAACTTCAGTCAGGCAAGTCAGTTGATAATTGAGAGGGGCTGTTTGTGCTACCAGATCATCGATCTTTTTCACAACATTGGCATATTCGGTATTGTTTTGTGCCTTTGCAAATTCAGCAAATTTAGCTTCCTGTTCTGCTTTAGTGCCCAATACGTCATTGTCAATGATCGCTTTGTTCATTCCGATAGAGTTTTTCCAGTAGTTACTGGAGCCTGCATATTTGTTTGCATACTGAATACGGATTTTATCGCTGGCGTTCATCACTTCTTTCAAAACAGCCAGGCGTGCACCACGAATGCGGATACGCGGTTCATTGGTTGATTCCATTCGTTCTTTTACTTCTGACACAGTCAGATAACGGCTGGTTCTTCCGGGGAATCCCATGATCATTGCATAGTCTCCTTCTTTTAAACCTTTGATGGAGATTGACAGATGTTTCTTCGTTTTCAGCGGAGTATTGCTTGCGCTGTATTCAGCCGGCTCTCCGTTGGCATCTGCATAGATACGGAACATGGAGAAGTCACCGGTATGACGGGGCCACATCCAGTTGTCTGTTTCGCCACCGAATTTACCTACAGAAGAAGGAGGAGCGGCAACCATACGTACATCCGGATATATTTTCTTGTAGAACAGGTAGAATTTGTTTCCTGCGTAGAAAGGAAGGGCTTGCGGTACAATTCCTTTCTTATCTTTCAGGTCACTTTTCTCATAGAGTTCTTTAGCCAGTCCTTCAAGGAAAGCACCGGTGAATGACTGAGATTCTGTAATCTCTTTGGCAGCGATTTTAGCATTCACAACATCTGTTATATCTTCGATACGTTCGATGAAGGTGAACTTTAATCCCGGAGTAGGAAGTTCCTGATCTCTGGATGTAGCCCAAAAACCATCTGTCAGATAATCGTGTTCTACACTACTGTGTTGCTGGATAGAAGAATAACCGCAGTGATGGTTAGTTAGGATCAAGCCTTCCGGTGAAATGATTTCTCCCGTACATCCTCCTCCGAATATACCGACTGCATCTTTCAAAGAGACACCATTGGGATTATATAAATCCTGGGCTTCCAGTTTTAATCCTTGCTTCTTCATCATATCTATGGAATGTTGCTGTTGCATTAGTTGCAATAACCACATACCTTCGTCCGCTTTTACGGTACATACCAGCAGCGCTGTCAGCGCTAATAAATAAAGTCTTAGTCTGTTCATTACTTTATGATAACAATTATAAATTATGATGTTAATATTCTATTTTTAAACTTCCGTCTTTTAGTGCTTTCATGATGTTGGCAGGAGCCTGTTGATTCATTAATTCTTTTTTCATGAAATCCATATAGGGAGCTACATGCTGAAAGTATTGGTAATATCCTTTGCACAAATAGTTCAGACCGGGTTCGCCGTCCGCTGTCCGACTGAAGCGGTTCTTTGGACATTCTCCGTTGCAGGCAAATAGAAAGTCGCACTCCTTGCATTGTGTTGGGAGTGATTGGTATTTCATTGTCCCGAAGTTATGCTGTCGTTCACTATGCATCATTTCCACCAAAGTCTGGCTATAGATATTTCCCAATTTATATTCCGGGAATACGAAGTGGTCACAAGAGTATACGTCTCCGTTGAATTCCATAACGCCGGCATGTCCGCAATGCTTCGCCATTGTACATACGCCCGGTTGCTCACCCATCCAGTTAGCCAATGTAGAATCGAATATCTGTATGAAGAATTTGCCCACATCTTCTTTTACCCATTCATCAAAAATTGTACAGAGAAAGTTGCCCCATTGTTCCGGACTTATGGAGAAATCAGCCAATGCTCCTTCTTTACCTTCTGCCAGAGAGGCAAGATGACGACCGTCCTGATGTGAAACAATGCGTTCAACAATCGGGGCGAACTGGATATAATGGCAATCTATTTCTTTGAAGAAATTATAAAAGTCTAATGGATATTCGGCATTGAAATCGTTCACAACAGCCATAGCGTTCCATTCTACTCCATGTTTTTTCAGGAGATTAATCCCTTGCATCACTTTGACGAAAGAAGGTTTGCCCATTTTGTTCTTGCGGTATTCGTCATGAAACTCTTGCGGGCCATCAATAGAAACCCCTACCAGCCAGTTGTTTTCACGGAAGAACTCGCACCATTCGTCTGTGAGTAAGGTCCCATTCGTCTGGATACAATTGTCAATCGTACGTCCGCGGGCGTATTTCTTTTGCAGTTCCATCGCCTTTTTATAAAAAGAAAGCGGACGCATCAGCGTTTCTCCACCGTGCCAGGTAAAAAGCACTTGAGGCATTGTTTGAGAACTGATATACTCGTCGATAAACTTTTCCAGTAGTTCATCGCTCATTACATGTTTGGGGTTTTCTTTGTATAGGTTCGCCTTTTCCAAATAATAGCAGTATTCGCATGCGAGATTACATACGGCTCCCACGGGCTTTACCATGACATAAAGCGGTTTGGCAAAAGGTGCATAAGTTGTTGCTTTCATGACTGCAAATTTAGATAAACTAAATGAAAAAAATGATCTCCCACCTCTGTTTATAAGGATTATTAAAGAAAAGAGTCTTACAAGTTTTAAATATTGATAAAATGTTTCTTTTAAGTCCGAATCAGTTGTACCTTTGTACCCAGAATTTAATGAAACAATGAACGTGAATAAGATTTTGCCTTTTGTGCTTTTGCTTCCCTTTCTAGCTTCGTGTACTCATAAGTATAAGATAGAAGGAACATCTTCAGTAAATGGTCTGGATGGAAAAATGTTATATCTGAAGACTTTGAGGGATGGAGAATGGACAAAACTGGACTCGGCTGAGGTAGTACATGGATCATTTTCAATGAAAGGGAAAATCGATTCTGTACAAATGACAACACTTTATATGGATGACGAAAGTGTCATGCCGGTTGTGTTGGAAAGTGGCAAGATCGTTATTACTATTAGCAATACCGATCTCAAAGCGGTTGGAACTCCTTTGAACACAGCATTGTATGACTTTATTGCAAAGAAGAATGCAATGGAAGAAAGTATCGGTGAACTGGAAAGAAAAGAAACCCGTATGGTGATGGATGGTGCTGATCTGGAAGAAGTTCATGAACAGTTACTTGCAGAAGGAGATTCACTGATGAAAGCGATGAATCAATATGTCAAGACTTTCATCTCGGATAATTATGAAAATGTATTAGGACCTAATGTCTTTATAATGCTTTGCAGCTCTTTGCCATATCCTATTATGACTCCACAAATAGATGATATAATAAAGGATGCTCCCTATTCTTTTAAGAGTAATAAGATGGTGCGAGAGTTCTTGACGAAGGCCAAAGAGAACATGCAGTTGATAGAAGAACATCAACGGATGCAACAAAATGTAGGTCCGAAGAAATAAATCTTGAGTTTTTTGCGTATTTTTGCATAAAACTCAAGATAAGATGAAAACGTCCTTTTCTATTCGTATTGCTTTTTTCTTTATTCTTTCTTTTTTGATAGTTTCCTGTCATAGAGATATGGACGCTCTCAACATGACTTTTTCAAAAGTGGAAAAGTGTATGGATCTCTGTCCGGATAGTGCTCTAAATCTATTAAAAGGTATTCCTGAACCTGAAAAATTGTGGGGCGAGTCACAGGCGACTTATGCTCTTCTGATGACGCAGGCAATGGATAAGAATTATATGAAGTTTAGTTCGGATTCGTTGATTGCATTAGCTTTGAATTACTATACAAAAACTCAGACCTCCCCAGTAATGTATGCAAAGGCTCTATTTTATCATGGAAGAGTTATGCTTGAATTGGATAAGGAGGAAGAAGCCTTGAAATCTTTTCTTGCGGCTAAAGATGTTTATGAGAGAACTAAGGATCATAAGATGTTGGCATTGATTCTTGAAGAAATAGGCATGATTAACCGAAGGCAGGAGCTATTTGATGATGCTTTATCCAATTTTCGAGGAGCATTGGATACCCATATACGGCTGAAGGATTCTCTTGGGATTATTAGTGTTAGTCAAAATATTGCTAGAGTTTATTTGTTTAAATCTCAGTGGGATAGCTGTTCTTATTATTACAATAATGCTTTGGAAATAGCCGTAAAAAAGAATTTGTCTGAAATTTCAATTTTGCATGAATTGGGTATTTTATATCGTTCTATGCAAGAATTATCGGAAGCGGAACGTTATTTTTTAGCTGCTTATGAAAAAGAAACTGATGAAGAGAAAAAATATATGGAATGCTTGTCTTTGGGATATTTGTATATGCAAATGGGACAGACCGAAGATGCTAGAAAATATTTAAAGATGAGTGCTAAATCTTCTAAGGCATATACGCAAATTAGTGCATTTGATTGTTTGTATTTTCTAGAAAAAGATATTGATAATTTTGAAGAGGCAATAGTCTACCATGAATTAGCCGATTCTATAACTAATGCTATGGAAGAACTTAATTCTCGAGATTTAATAGCAAGTCTACAGAAGAAATATGAGAATGAAAAACTACAGAATGACAATTTACAAATGAAGGTACGATATACGAATTTTATGTTATGGGGGATGATTGCTTTCTTGATTGTTGTTGCTTGTATGTGCTATTATTATTATAAAAATCGGAATAATAAAAAGAAAATAGCTGAGATTGAATCGCAGATTCGAGAGAATGAAGAAGAAATAGAACGATATCAACAGGAAATTGAAGATATTCAAATATCAAAAGATCAAGTATTAAAGGAGAATTTGATGTTAGAAGAAAACCGCACAAAAGTAGGAGAACTTAATGGGAAGATTATACTATTGACAATGCAGAATAAAACATTGTCGGAACATTTGAAAGAATTGGGAGGTGAATTAAATGTTGGAACATCTTCTAGCTCATTTATCCATGCTTTTCGGCTTTTATTAGCTATAAAAGAAGGTACATTAAGAGGTAAACTATCAAATGAAGAGAGGCAAAAACTATTCAGCCTATTTGATCTGATGTATTGGAATTATGTTACTAGGTTATTGGAAAGAGCTCCAACTTTAACAAAACATGATCTTGAGATTTGCTGTTTTCTTAAATTCGGTTTGACTCATGAAGAGTTGAGTTGCATTTTTCATACTACTTCTGATTCTGTAACTAGGGCAAAAGGTCGGTTAAAAGGTCGATTAGGTGTTTCTCCACAAGATGATTTAGACACTTTTTTGAAAGAATTCTGAGAAATAAAAAATGGATTGTCCGGGTAAATGTTAAATGATATCTTCTTAATAATTTGATTAATAGGTGGTTATTTGATTATTCTCTCTCGTAATTTGTCCGGGTTGATTTTTTTGTTTTTTCGAATACATACCGTACTTTTGGCGAAACAAAAAAGCAATATAGTTATGAAAGTACGTTTTATTTTATCTTTTTTAGCTGCATTATTTATTGCAGGAAATATGATTGCTATTGAGAGTACGGATCGGGTAGAGAGAAAATTGCCTGTTGTGTTAAAGGGAGAAGTCCCAACTACTACTCATCGTTCTATTCCTGTAATACCTATTAGTGCGTCTGTTTCTACAGATGATAATATTGTAGAAATCATTTTCACAGTTCCTTTGGGCGAAGTGAAAATACTAGTGGATGGACAAGTACAGGAAGTCTGTCAGGTAACGGCTCCTGGACAAACAACTTCTTTCTCTATAGAAGGATGGGCTCCGGGCGTTTATAAACTAGAATTTAAAGTCGCCGGAGGCGGATACGTATACGGAGAACTAGTAATAGAGTAAATAAGGAACTAGACCTTAACTTTTATATAATGAATAGTCATCATACAGTTGCTATTGGCACTTGGGAAGGTGACAAACAGCAATCTATTGAATATAATTCTTCTATTGCAGTCGGGATTGATTGTCCCCGTGCAAAATTGAGAGTAAGTATTCTATTAGATACAATACAAGAGTATCAGGTGAGATATATCTTTTCTGACGAGGAGATAAGTGAAGCTGTAAATGAGGCTGGGCTTATCATTGGCGCAAGGGGTATAGCCTATGAAGGGGTATTACAACGAAAACCGGTTATTGTAGTGGGGGAATATGGTTTTGGAGGTTTAGTTACTCCAGATACATTGCATGAACAATACAATAATTATTTTAGAGGCAAAATCAATGGAATAAAAGCAGAGTACTTCTCTTTAGAGCGATTAGAAGAAGAAATAAGAAGAGGATTTGCTTTGACATTCCAGGAATTGCAAATGATGTCTAACCAGACAATAAGATTTCTACATAATATATAGACTTTTTGATTTAATAGATTAATGCATAAAGACTGGTTAGGTATGCGGGGGTGCGTGAGTATCCCCGCATTTCGTTTCTTACCGATCCTGGTCTTCGTTTGTGATCATTCCTTTATGCTTTTCAGGAAGTGCACTCTCAACAGCAGCATAAGCCTCTGCCATAGTAGCTTTTATGTTTTCCATACCTTTTCCTTTAGGAGGAATAGGGTCATGAATGGTCAGAATCATGCGATGGCGATGTATCCATTTGCCTGTACGTGGCAGGATTTCAAAAGAACCGTCGATTGTAACGGGAACAACTGCCAGCTGCAAGTCATCTGCCAATTGAAACGCCCCTTTTTTGAAATATCCCATGTGTCCGGTGAAAGTACGTGCTCCTTCGGGAAAAACGACTAAGGATACCCCGTCTTTCAGCGAATCTTTTGCTTGCCGAATGGTCTCCAGTACTTTTTTGGGACCGGACCGGTCTACAAAAATGTGTCCTGCACTTTCACATGCTTTTCCTACAAATGGTATCTTACGCAGGCTTTTTTTCATCATCCACTTGAAATTTCTTCCGATGAATCCATAAATAAGAAAAATATCGAAGGATCCCTGATGATTCGGCACAAAGATATAAGAGGTCTTCCCGTGTAATTTTTCACGACCGTGAATCTTTACAGGAATCAACAGAAAAAGACAGATGAGTTGTGACCATATTTTGCCCGGATAGTATCCCCAGAAATGAGCTCCTCCTAGTAAAGAGCCTACAATGGTGACAATCGCTGTAAGAATAGTCAATACCAATAGGATAGGTAAAGCAATACAAATTTGATAAATATAATATAGTATCTTCATGGGGAGTTTATTTTTATATATATGCAAAGATACATGATTATTGGTAAAAAAAGCAGTAGGATACAACATAATCTTTGCGATTATGTTATTTTTGTCTTCTGTTATAGACAGATAATGATATGATACGTATACTACATACTGCCGATTGGCATTTAGGACAGACATTTTTTGGTTACGACCGCGCGGAAGAACATAAGGCTTTTCTTGATTGGCTGGCCGAAGAAATCCGACAAAACGAGATTGATGCATTGGTTATAGCCGGAGACGTGTTTGATGTTTCCAATCCTTCTGCTGCGTCTCAGCGCATATATTATGAGTTTATTTATCGGGTGACTGCGGAGAATCCGAAACTGCAAATTGTGATTGTTGCCGGTAATCATGACTCTGCGGCGCGTTTGGAAGCTCCTCTGCCTTTGTTGCAGGCGATGCGGACGGAAGTCAGAGGGGTAGTGCGCAAATTGGAGGGCGGAGAGATTGACTATGATCATTTGACAATAGAATTGAAGAATAGAGAAGGGGAAGCAGAAGTACTTTGTATGGCTGTTCCTTTTTTGCGGCAGGGAGATTATCCGGTAGTGGAGACAGAAGGAAATCCATATATGGAAGGAGTTCGAGAACTTTATGCGCGACTTTTGCAAAGATTGTGGGCACGCCGGGAAACGAATCAGGCTATTCTTGCTGTCGGTCATTTACAGGCTACCGGATCAGAGATTGCCGAGAAGGATTATAGCGAACGGACAGTGATTGGTGGTTTGGAATGTGTATCACCCGATACTTTTTCGGAAAAGATAGCGTATACGGCTTTGGGACATATCCATAAAGCACAGCGGGTATCCGGCAGGGAGAATGTAAGATATGCCGGAAGTCCGATTCCTATGTCTTTTGCCGAGAAGCATTATCATCACGGAGTGGTGATGGTGACTTTAGATGAAGGCTGTGCGGTTGATATCAGAAGGATAGAGTGTCCACAATCCATACCTCTTATCAGTGTGCCGGGTGGAGAGGCTGCTTCACCGGAAAAAATAATAGAAATAATAAGAGACTTACCGGAGGTGGATGGAGAAGCTCCTTATCTGGAAGTCAAGGTTTTGCTTGAAGAACCGGAACCTATGCTTCGTCAGGAAATAGAAGAGGCATTGGCTGGTAAGAAATATCGTCTGGCACGTATCGTTTCTGCTTATCGTCAGGAAGAAAGAGTGGAAAAGGAGGCTGATGGCTGGAAAAAGGGATTGCAGGAAATGTCTCCGTTGCAGATTGCTCAATCTGCATTCGAAAAGGTTTATCAGACGGAAATGCCTGTAGACTTGACTGATTTATTTCAGGAAGCATATATTTCCGCAACTCGTAAAGAAGAGGAGGAAGGAGAATGAAAATTATAGCAATAAGATTGAAGAATCTGACTTCGATAGAAGGCAGTGTTGAAATAGATTTTACGGTGGAACCGTTATCTTCGGCTGGTATATTTGCAATTTCCGGTGCTACAGGAGCGGGAAAGTCGACTTTGTTGGATGCTCTGTGTCTGGCATTATATGATAAGGCTCCCCGTTTTGCGGCTTCGGTGGAGAGTATCAATCTGGCAGATGTGGGAGATAACCAGATCAATCAGTCAGATGTGAGAAATCTGCTTCGTCGGGGGACGAGTGACGGATATGCGGAGGTCGATTTTCAAGGAGTGAACGGACATCGATACCGTTCCCGGTGGTCGGTCAGACGGACAAGGAATAAGGCGAGCGGTTCTTTACAGCCTCAAGTGTTGGAGGTGAAAGACCTGGATACGGAAAAAGAATTTCAGGGAACGAAGAAAGAACTGCTGGCACAGTTAGTGGAGTTGGTCGGTTTGACGTATGAGCAATTTACCCGTACCGTATTGCTGGCACAAAACGACTTTGCAACTTTTTTGAAATCCAGAGGGGCAGCGAAAGCGGAACTACTGGAGAAATTGACGGGAACAGGAGTTTATTCCCGCATCTCTCAGGAGATTTTTGCCCGGAATAAGGCTGCACAAGAAGAGGTGACGATGATTCAAAGTAAGATGAGTGTGATTGAGTTGTTGCCGGAGGAAGAACTTTTAACCTTGCAGAATGAGAAAGAACAGTTAGTTGAGAAACGTGCGGCAGGGATTAAATTGCTGGCAGAACTGAATGCGCAATTGAATGTGGTCCGTTCATTGAAAACGCAGGAAACTCTTTGGATGAAAAAGCAGCAGGAAGAGCAGGAGGAACTGAATAAACAAAAGAATCTACAGGATGCTTTGGTTGTTCAGGAAGAAGGACTGATTCATTTTAAAGCACAGTGGGAAGCGATACAGCCGGATCTGAAAAAGGCACGTCAGCTGGATGTACAAATACAGTCGCAGCAGGCGGGGTATATACAGTCTCAACAAATTTTGCAGGCTGCCCGTCAGCAGGTGGCGGATCAGGAGAAGAAATCTGAATCTGCGGTAGAGCAGTTACGGATCTCCTATCATTCTTTGAGTCGTCTGTTGAATCGTACGGATGTGGAGTCACTGCAGCTGGAACAGATTGAAGTCATCCTTAATGAGGAAAAGGATACACTGGAAACATGGACAAAGGTGAATGAAGAACGCCTTGGCCGGTTAAATTCTTTCGGTTATCCTTCTTTGGTAGATGAACAGGGTAAAATTCAAAAAGAACTGACGCGCTTGCAGAATATAAAGAAATTGACTGAAGAACAATCGAATGCGAAGCAGGATATAGAGAAACTAGAAAAGGAAGTGACTGCTTGTACACAGCAGTTGGCAGAGCAGGATGCTGTAGTTAAAGCCTTGCAGCGGCTTTATGAAAATGCCCGTATGGCGGTAGGAAAGGATGTGAAAGCATTGCGTCAGCAGTTGCAGGAAGGGGAGGCTTGTCCGGTTTGTGGAAGTACGACACATCCTTATCATCGGGAACAAGAGGTAGTGGATACTCTTTACCGGAATATGGAACAGGAATATAATACCGCAGTGTCTGCTTATCAGCAGATAAATAATCGCAGCATTGTCCTGCAACGAGACTTAACCCATCAAAGGGCAACTGAGGTACAGATAAAAGAACAGTTGTCCGTTTTGCAACAAGAAGGATTGCCGGCTGGAGAGGAAGAACAGATACAGAATCGGTTAAATGAGTTGGCGGAACGTATTTCAGCTTATCAGCATCTGTATGCGGAATGGCAGCAGAACGATGAGAAAATAAAGAAATTGCGGACACACTGTGATGCTCTGCGTGAGAATGTCTCGCAGTGTCGTTTGGCTGCGCAAAAGGTATCAGCCGCTAAAGAACAGTCGGCTATTTTACAAAAAGCAGCTGTTGATGAGCAACAAAGATTCGAAGTGATCGCTAAAGCGTTGGATGCACTCCGACAGGAACGTTCTTTGTTATTAAAAGGGAAGAGTGCGGACGAAGCTGAGGCTGCTGTTGCCCGAAGAGAAAAAGAATTGAATGAGGCGTTGGAAAAGGCTCGTAAACAAGTGGAGGGAGTACAAAACCATCTTTCCGGCCTGCAGGGAGAAATGAAACAGTTGTCCGTTGTCATTGAAGAACTTCGGGAGCAACAGAAAGGTATTGAATTTCCGGAACAGCTTCCTCAGGCTATAGCGAAACAGCAGGAAGATAATCTTAATACGGAACGTACGTTGTCGACTGCGGAGGCACGTCTGTTGCAGCAGGCAAAGAATAAAACAATCTTTGAGCAGATAACCAAAGAACTTACCGAAAAACAGGCAGTTGCCGTACGTTGGGCTAAATTGAATAAATTGATTGGTAGTGCCGACGGTGCTAAATTTAAAGTCATAGCCCAAAGTTATACTTTAAATCTGTTATTGCTTCATGCCAACAAACATCTGGCTTATCTTTCCAAACGGTATAAGTTACAGCAAGTTCCCGATACACTGGCGCTTCAGGTGATTGATTGCGATATGTGTGACGAGATACGTACGGTATATTCGCTTTCGGGAGGTGAATCTTTCTTGATTTCACTGGCACTTGCATTGGGCTTATCTTCGCTTTCGAGCAATAATTTGAAAGTAGAATCCCTGTTTATCGACGAAGGATTCGGCTCGTTGGATGCTGACAGCCTGAGAACAGCCATGGAAGCTTTGGAGCAGCTACAGATGCAGGGACGGAAAATCGGCGTCATTTCCCATGTACAGGAAATGAGTGAACGTATTTCAGTTCAGGTGCAGGTACATAAGAAGATCAATGGAAAAAGCGTGCTTACCGTCGTAGGGTAAGCACCGTTATTTCCGGCCATGCACCGAAGCGAAAAGGAAGTCCGACATAGCCGATGCCTTCATTTACGTACAAACCACGTGTCCCTTCCAGATACATCCCGCTCCATTCGGGATAGATATAAGAGGAAGGAGAATGATTCCCGAATTTTAACTGCATAGCGTGGGTATGCCCTGCCAGCATTAAATCGATGTCTGTTTGTGGGAGTACTTCCCGTCTCCAGTGGGTAGGGTTATGGCTTAAAAGTATCTGGAACATTCCTTCGGTTCCCCGCATCGCTTCGGGGAGGTCAGCATATTGGGAGAAAGGCGGTTCTCCTTCGTTTTCAACTCCAATAAGGGCGATACTGTCGCTGCCCTGAATCAGAATCGTATGAGAATTATTCAATAACTTCCAGCCCATAGCGGCTTGTCTTTGCAGGAGATCATTCAGATTATCGTCTTGCTCTTGCTGGCTTTTCCAGCGGAAATAAGGGCCGTAATCATGATTTCCTAAAATGGAGTAGACTCCATCTTTGGCTTTCAGTCCGGACAGTATATCTTGAAAATCATTTAGTTCGACTGCACGATGATTAACCAGATCTCCGGTAAAGACAATAAGATCGGCCTGTTGCTCATTCACCAGTTTTACTAACTTCTGAATAGCGGAAGTATTTCCCTGCCAACTTCCGATGTGAATATCTGATAACTGGACAATACGGTATCCATCGAAAGCCGATGGAAGCTTGGGCGAGGAATAAGTTACCTCTTTGACGTCAAACTGCGTGCGTCCGATAAAAGACCCGTAGATGATCATTGCGATAGAAATCACGGCTAATGTCAGCCCGGTACAGATAAAGGGAGTTCGGGGCCACCGTAGCCATTTGTGGAAAGGTACCCCGATAATCGTGCAGAGAGACAGCAATAGTTTAGGAGCCGTAAACAGGAAGAAAAAGATGGAAAACCATCCAATAGCCTGTGTATGGCGTTCGGCAAAGGCGTTATTGGAGAAGTAAACCAGATAAAGTAATCCTGTGGATAACAGGAAAGCAGGCAGCCAGTAGAGGATTCTCAGCCAGCGTTTTGCCGTCAGATGAACGATAAATCTGAGATACAGATAAATGTCTGGTAGAATAAGGAAAATAAGTAAAAATATAAATAGGCGTTGCAACATAACAGCACGGATATTAAATTTTTAGTTGAAATATGCGAAGCATCTGACTCTGGTCAACTGTCTATGATTTTAAGTTCGTCCAGGTTCTTCTTGATTTCCTGAATACGGTTCAGGAATTTCTTGCGATAAATCCACAAGATCAGCCCCAGCCCAGCTCCCCAAAGCAGGATAAAAAACAGAATGATGGCTATTCCATATTGCCATATCTGCCAATAAATAAATGAGAGTACTGCCAGTATAAGAAGGAAAGCAGTAGCAATCAGACGTTCCCGAATCATCCATCGGTGGATGCGGTTGACACGACTGATCACTTCTATCAGAGGCATTTCGTCCACTTTCGTCTGTTGTAGAAAACGGGTGGTGGTGATGTCCCAGTAGAGTGCGGGAATCCACGATAGAATGATAATGATATAGATCGGATTCAGTCTGCCGTGCAACAGGACTTCCAGCAGGAATAAGACCAATACCGGCAAAGAAATCAGGATTAGTTTGATATTCAGCCGGGCAATGGCATGGATACCTTTGTCTGCATGTCCTATCAGTTTGCCAAGTTCTTCCTCTTTGATCAGCTCCTTGTCTTTTAAGTGCTCATCCAGGGCATTCCATGATTTTTTCAGTTCTTCCAGTTCCATATATGATTACTCCTTTTTCATTTTTTTTAGTTTGTCTTTGATACGGCTCAGTTTGGTAGCCACATTGGTCACCGTCAGTCCGGTGATCTCCGCAATATCTTCGTAACTTTTGTCTTCAAGATAAAGCAGGATAATTGATTTGTCGAGTTGTCCCAGCTGATTGATCATTTGATAAAGTTGCCTCAGCATTTCGTGGATCGGGTCATGTTCCTCTATCATCCAGTCCGCTTCGCGGGTGAGGGTGACGATTTCCGGTACATTCTTTTCTTTGCGGAAAAAGCTGATACACGTGTTCAGAGCGATGCGGTAAATCCATGTGGACATTTTGCATTCTCTTCTGAACTTGGGATAGGCTTTCCAGAGGTTGAGTATTACATCCTGATAGAGGTCATTGAGCGGGGCGTTAGGATTGGTATATAAGTAACATACCTTGTAGATCACCCGTTCATATTCGCGGATGACCGATAAGAACTCCTGTTCAATAGGGTTGGTTGCCTCTGTTGTTCGTTCTCTCATGAATTAAATGGGTTACTTTTCTGGTTAGTTAGTCGTGCGAAAAGGAGAAAAATCACAAGTAAACGAAAGTTATTGCAGATTGGCAGCCAGGAATTTTCGCATTTCCTCCGTACTTTTTCCCCGACGGCGGGCATAGTCTTCGAGCTGGTCTTCTCCTATCTTTCCGACAGAGAAGTATTCGGCAGCCGGATGGGCAAACATCAGACCGCAGACCGAAGCATGAGGGTACATGGCACCATTCTCGGTCAGTGTGATGCCTATCTGTTTCATATCCAGCAGTTCGTCCAACAGGAAATTGATGGATTGATCGGGCAGGGACGGGTAGCCTACGGCAGGGCGAATCCCTTGATATTTCTCGACCAACAGATCGGGCATTGACAGACTTTCATCTTTGGCGTATCCCCACGCTTCTTTGCGTACATATTCGTGCATCTTTTCCGTAGCAGCTTCTGCCAGACGGTCGGAAAGAGTCTGGACGAGTAAATGTTTGTAGGGATCCTGCTCGTACAGGCCTTCCATATCTGCATCTATGCAAGAAGCAAAGGCACCTATTGTATCCGGAATGCCAGAAGAAAGAGGGCGGATAAAGTCACTCAGGCAAAGGAACGGGCTTCCATCCCGTTTAGGCGTCTGCTGGCGGAGCAAAGGGAAAACTAGGAATTGACCGGTTTCTTTTTCAATCACCAGGTTATCTCCGTCCGAGTTTGCTTTGCAAAGTTTGAAGATAGTTCTCACTTCATAATCCTTGTCAAGTAAATCCAGCATCCGGTTGGCCTCCTTAAACAGTTGCATAGCTTCGGAAGCCTTGTTGCGGTCTTCTTCCGGAAAAGTAGTCAGCCATGAAGCACGGCAGACATCGCAACCGTGAATGTTGGCGATCGCTGCGAAACGAGGTTGGAATCCCCATGCATGGAAAAAGTAAATCCAATTGATGTAGGGGGCGACGTTATGTATCTTATAAGATAAAATCATATGTTTATAAGTGACGAGTTGCTGTTTATCTGAATCTTAACTCCTGTCCACGATAATTCTCGTCAATGGTTCCGTTATCATATAACAGATGACCGTTCACAAATGTTTTTTCTACTTTCCAGTGGAAAGTATGACCTTCCAGCGGGCTCCATTTACATTTGCTCAGGATGCAGTCTGTGGTAACAGTCCACGCACTGTCGGGACGAACCAAAACCAGATCCGCCTGATATCCTTTCCGGATAAATCCGCGATTACGTATCTCATACATTTGTGCAGGAGCATGAGACATCTTCTCTACTACCTTTTCGATGCTGAAAGCGCCTTTGTCTGCCAATTCGAGCATACTAACCAAAGAGAATTGTATGGTCGGCATGCCGGACATGGCTTTTAATGCACCTCCTTCTTTTTCGCTCAGTAAGTGCGGAGCATGGTCGGTCGCAATAGCGTCGATCAGACCGCTGTTGACTGCCTCCTGCAAAGCCTTCCGGTCTTCTGCCGTTTTGATGGCAGGATTACATTTGATGCGCGCTCCTAAGGTCTGATAATCTTCTTCGGTAAAAATTAGATGAGACACACACGCTTCGGCAGTAATACGCTTCTCTGCCAAAGGTGCTTTGGAGAATAAACTCAGTTCTCTGGCAGTAGAAATATGCATAATATGCAGACGCGCATTGGTCTCGCGTGCCAATTGTACCGCCAAAGCGGAAGAACGGTAGCAAGCCTCTTCCGAGCGGATGACCGGATGAAGTGACAAAGGTACATCGTCACCGTATTCTTTTTTATATTTATCCGTATTCTCTTTGATGATTCCCTGATCTTCACAGTGTGCTGCAATCAGTAAATCCGTACCTCCGAAGATATTGCGCAGACTTGCCATCCGGTCTACCAGCATATTTCCCGTACTGGAACCCATAAATAACTTCACCCCACATACCCGGTTTTTGTCCAGCTGACTGAATAACGGATAATTATTGTTAGTCGCTCCGAAATAACAGGAGAAGTTGACAGATGATTTTTCCGCCAGCAAAGCCAGTTTGTCATTCAGCGCCTCCAAAGTTGTGGTCTGAGGATTTGTGTTCGGCATATCCATGATCGAGGTAACTCCTCCGGCTGCCGCAGCATGGCTTTCCGTTGTGATATCTGCTTTATGAGTCAGCCCCGGATCGCGGAAATGTACGTGCTCGTCAATAGCCCCCGGCAAAAGATAACAGCCGGATGCGTCAATCGTTTCGTCACAAGGCATGGCAGCCTCTTGTCTGTCAACTAAGATCTCAGCAATCTTCTCACCTTCAATAACAACAGATCCCGGAACTTTTCTTCCTTCGTTGACAATTACGGCGTTTTTTATCAGTATACGTTTCATTTCTTTTGCGGGAATTTATGGAACCAACTATTTATTTTTAACTTGATCACTCCGAATATGGCTTCTCCAAAGATACTGCTGTTCATCTTGGAAGTTCCCAACTCACGGTTAATGAAGATGACGGGGACTTCTATGATTTTGAATCCGCATTTGTAAGCAGTGAACTTCATCTCGATCTGAAAAGCATATCCTTTGAAGCGAACATGGTCCAGATCGATTGTTTCCAGCACCTGACGGCGGTAGCATACAAATCCGGCAGTCGTATCATGCACCGGAATACCGGTAATGAAGCGGACGTACTTGGAGGCAAAATAAGACATCAGCACCCGTCCCATCGGCCAGTTGACTACATTCACACCACTTACATAACGGGAGCCGACAGATACGTCTCCTCCTTCTTTTGCACAAGCTGCGTACAAACGGGGCAGATCATTCGGGTTATGGCTGAAATCGGCATCCATCTCGAAGATATATTCGTATGCGTGCTCCAACGCCCACTTGAATCCTGCGATGTAAGCAGTACCCAATCCTAACTTCCCTTTGCGCTCGATCATAAAGAGGCGTTCGGGGAATTCCTGTTGCAAAGTTTTCACAATGCTTGCAGTGCCGTCCGGAGATCCGTCTTCTATAACCAGTATGTGGAATACCTTGTCTAAACCGAAAACGGCACGGATAATATTTTCTATGTTCTCCCGTTCATTATAGGTCGGGATAATAACGATGCTATCTGATAATTGCATAGAAGTCCTATTTTTAAGACAAATGTAGCGCTTTTCCTTTAGTTATAGAGGGACTAAGGATAATTTAACGCGTTTGTATTTGTTCCCCGGTGTGAAACTATTGGTTTCATGCCTTGAAACTTTTAGTTTCATTGTTTGAAACCAATAGTTTCAAGGCTTGAAACAATCTTGAAGAAGAAAACTTCGGTGTGACTATATCAATCCCGGTTCTTTTTTCGTACTTTTGCGGTGAAATTTTATAGCTATGACAATAACTGAGTTGCAACAACAATATGCTGCTCATCCTAATACGGCAGTCATGGAACGACTGCTGAAGGATGCGTCCGTTCAAACTATTTTTTGCGGGGGCTTATGTGCTTCTTCCGCTTCTCTTTTCTCTTCTGTATTGGTGAAACAAGATGTGTGTCCGTTTGTCTTTGTACTGGGCGATCTGGAAGAGGCGGGCTATTTTTATCATGACCTGACACAAGTACTGGGAACAGAGAAAGTGTTGTTCTTCCCGTCTTCATTCCGCCGTTCCATCAAGTACGGACAAAAGGATGCGGCCAACGAGATTCTGCGTACAGAAGTACTGAGCCGGTTGCAGAAAGGAGAAGAAGGTTTGTGCATCGTTACCTATCCGGATGCGCTGGCAGAGAAAGTGGTATCCCGCAAGGAATTGAGCGATAAGACCTTGAAACTGAATGTGGGAGAGAAGCTGGACACTACTTTTATCACAGACGTGCTGCATAGCTATGGTTTCGAATATGTGGATTATGTGTACGAGCCGGGACAATATGCCGTTCGGGGTAGTATCATTGATGTCTTTTCGTTTGCTTCGGAATATCCTTATCGTATTGACTTTTTCGGTGACGAAGTAGAGAGTATCCGTACATTTGAAGTAGAGTCGCAGTTGTCCCGTGAGAGGAAACAGGGAGTGGCTATAGTCCCTGACCTGGCAGTGACGGGAGATGTGACAACTTCTTTTCTTGATTTCATTCCTAAAGAAACCGTTTTGGCAATGCGTGACTTCCTTTGGTTGCGCGAGCGTATCCAGGTAGTGCACGATGAGGCTTTGACGCCACAGGCTATTGCCGTACAGGAAGCCGAAGAAAATGGCGGTATCACGCTGGAAG
Organism: Bacteroides sp. AM23-12; assembly: GCF_003434395.1. NCBI lineage: Bacteria > Pseudomonadati > Bacteroidota > Bacteroidia > Bacteroidales > Bacteroidaceae > Bacteroides > Bacteroides sp. AM23-12. The sequence goes on along the minus strand of NZ_QTLF01000002.1, from coordinate 329,649 downwards.
GCAAGCTGATTGACGGCAGTGAATTTACGGTACGTGCCCTCGATTTCCGCCGGATGGAATTTGGGAATAAACCGACCGGTACGCCGGATGCAAAGATCTCTTTCCATACTTCCGTACAACCTATTTTTCATAAGAACTTTGATCTGGTGGCCGGTTCTTTCAAGGACTACCTTGAACAGGGATATTCACTTTATATCTGTAGCGACAGTACCAAGCAGACCGACCGTATCAGAGCCATTTTTGAAGACCGGGGAGATAAGATTCAGTTTACTCCTGTAGTACGTACGATACATGAAGGCTTTGTGGATCATACGCTGCATCTGTGTATTTTTACGGATCATCAGCTGTTCGACCGTTTCCATAAGTACAACTTGAAAAGTGACAAGGCCCGTTCGGGTAAGGTCGCTCTGTCCCTCAAAGAATTAAATCAGTTTACTCCGGGCGATTATGTGGTTCACACGGATCATGGTATCGGTCGTTTCTCCGGTTTGGTACGTATTCCGAATGGAGATACTACGCAGGAAGTGCTGAAACTTGTCTTTCAGAATGAGGATGTCGTGTTCGTTTCCATCCATTCCCTTCATAAAGTTTCCAAATATAAAGGTAAGGACGGAGAAGCTCCGCGACTGAACAAACTGGGTACCGGTGCCTGGGAGAAACTGAAAGACCGTACGAAGGCGAAAATTAAAGATATTGCCCGCGACCTCATTAAACTATATTCGCAGCGCCGTCAGGAAAAGGGTTTCTCTTACAGCCCCGACAGCTTCTTGCAGCGTGAACTGGAAGCCTCCTTTATCTATGAAGATACACCCGACCAAAGCAAGGCGACGATGGAGGTGAAGGCCGATATGGAAAGCGACCGTCCGATGGATCGCTTGGTGTGCGGAGATGTGGGTTTCGGAAAGACAGAAGTAGCGATCCGTGCAGCGTTCAAAGCCGTAGCCGATAATAAACAGGTGGCGGTCCTTGTGCCGACGACCGTCCTTGCCTATCAGCATTTCCAGACATTCCGTGAACGTTTGAAGGATCTGCCCTGCCGGGTGGAATATTTGAGCCGTGCCCGTACGGCAGCTCAGTCCAAAACCGTATTGAAAGGACTGAGGGAAGGAGAAGTCAGTATTCTTATCGGCACCCACCGTATTTTAGGAAAAGATGTTCAGTTTAAAGATTTAGGCTTGCTGATCATTGATGAAGAGCAGAAATTCGGAGTCTCTGTGAAGGAGAAGCTGCGACAGTTAAAGGTGAATGTGGATACATTGACCATGACTGCCACACCGATTCCGCGTACGCTTCAGTTCTCGCTGATGGGAGCCCGCGACCTGAGTGTAATCTCTACGCCCCCGCCTAACCGCTATCCGATTCAGACAGAAGTACATACCTTCAATGAGGAAGTGATTACGGACGCGATTAATTTTGAGATGAGTCGCAACGGTCAGGTTTTCTTTGTCAACAACCGGATTGCGAACCTTCCGGAACTGAAAGCGATGATCGAACGTCATATTCCCGATTGCCGTGTTGCTATCGGGCATGGACAGATGGAACCCACACAACTGGAACAGATCATTTTTGACTTTGTCAATTATGACTATGATGTGCTTTTGGCGACTACTATTATAGAGAGCGGTATCGATATCCCGAATGCCAATACGATCATCATCAACCAAGCGCAGAACTTTGGTCTGAGTGACCTCCATCAGATGCGTGGACGGGTAGGGCGCAGTAACAAAAAGGCTTTCTGCTATCTGCTGGCACCTCCGTTGAGCAGTCTGACGGCAGAAGGAAAACGACGCTTGCAGGCGATTGAGAACTTCAGTGATTTGGGGAGTGGCATCCATATCGCTATGCAGGATTTGGATATACGTGGAGCCGGAAACCTGCTCGGAGCAGAGCAGAGTGGCTTCATTGCCGATCTGGGGTACGAAACGTATCAGAAAATCCTAGCCGAAGCAGTTCATGAACTGAGGAATGATGAGTTTGCAGAATTGTATGCAGATGAAATAAAGGGAGAAGGTCAGATCAGTGGAGAAGAATTTGTAGACGAATGTCAGATAGAAAGCGATCTTGAACTTCTGTTGCCGGCCACTTATGTAACAGGCAGCAGCGAGCGTATGTTGCTTTACCGCGAACTGGACGGGCTGACGCTGGATAAAGACGTAGATGCCTTCCGTTTCCGCCTGGAAGACCGCTTCGGACCTGTTCCGCCGGAAACGCAGGAATTGCTTCGCATCGTTCCCCTCCGTCGCTTGGCGGCGCGATTGGGAGTGGAGAAAGTCTTCTTGAAGGGCGGACGTATGACGCTATTCTTTGTCTCCAATGCGGATAGTCCGTTCTATCAGAGTCAGGCGTTTGGCAAAATGATAGATTACATGATGAAATATACCCGGCGCTGTGACCTGCGTGAGCAGAACGGCCGACGGAGTATGCTGATAAAGGATGTGACTAATGTGGAAACTGCCGTTAGTGTGTTGCAGGAGATTGTAGCGTTGCCGGTGAAAGAACAGGATGATCATTAATTGTCAATAAAGAAGGAGAAATACAATCAGTATATTGTTTGTTATAAATGTATGAATATATTTTCGTCTGATGCCTTTTTTCTGTCATCTGTGATTTTTGTTTTCTCTTTCTTATACAAGTTACTTCATAAACTCGCATCACATTTATAATAAATAGTGAGGACGTTTATTATAAACGGGTCCCAAGTTTATTATAAACTATATTTTGCCAAATTCTTCGGAATGAGAGGAATTAATTAAACAAAATGGGGTGAAATCCTTGCGGACTTCACCCCATTCTTACTCCTTACAATGTACTCTCATACATGTAAATTATATCTTTATGTCTTTATATTTGTACGTTTCATGCTTTTAATTCCGGATTTGTTTCTACAAATATACGAAATTTAAAAGGCAAAGTCAATAGGGAAGCCGTTTTAATGGTTTCATTTGTTTCTCTTTCCGTATAACTTGTCTATCAGATCCTGTCGGCCGATACGTCTTAACTCATTCAGAATATTCTTTCGTTCTTCCGGCTTATACCAGAAGAAGAATTGTCGTTGTGCCAGTTTCTCCTGTTGTGTTTTGGCACTGAATACAGGCTCCAGTGTATAGGGATGAAATCCGCTGTACCATGCTTCGGTGGCTACAGTCATCGGAGTAGGGGTAAAGTCCTGTACTTGCTCCAGATGAAAGTCCAGCCGTTTGGTGATAACAGCCAGTTCCGCCATGTCTTCTTCCTTGCAGCCGGGGTGTGAAGAGATAAAGTACGGTATAAGTTGCTGACGCAGATTCTCTTCCCGGTTGATACGGTCAAATATTTTTTTGAAAGTTTCAAACTGTTCGAATGAAGGTTTGCGCATGATGGATAACACCCGGTCGCTGGTATGCTCTGGAGCTACTTTCAATCGTCCGCTCACATGATTGACAATCAACTCGCGTGTGTATTCAGCCGTGCTGCGATTGGTGGCGGCGTCTTTACTCTGATGGAGCAATAAGTCGTAGCGCACTCCACTGCCGATAAATGATTTTTTTATGCCGGGGATGGCATCTACCGCTTTGTATATGTCCAATAACGGGCGATGGTCCGAATTAAGATTCGGGCATACTTTGGGATGAATACATGACGGGCGTTTGCACTTTTTGCATATTGCTTCATCTTTACCCTTCATCTGATACATATTGGCGGAAGGACCTCCAAGGTCACTTAAATACCCTTTGAAGTCGGGCAACTGCATCACCTCCTTTACTTCATTCAAGATAGACTCCTTGCTGCGGCTGACGATAAACTTTCCCTGATGTGCGGAAATGGTGCAGAATGCACAACCGCCGAAGCATCCCCGATGGATGTTGACGGAGAACTTTATCATATCATATGCGGGAATCCGCTTTCCTTTGTATTTAGGATGGGGAAGGCGGGTATAGGGTAGATCGTACGAATGATCAAGCTCTTCCTGACTCATCGGAGGATAAGGAGGATTGACAATGACTACTTTATTATCTACCTCTTGTGTGATACGGGAAGCCGCATATTTATTGGATTCTTCTTCGATGTGCCGGAAATTGCTGGCCTGTTTCTTTTTATCAGCCAGACACTCTTCATGTGAGTAAAGCTGAATATCGTCTGCGGCAGGAGTCCACTCTGTCGCACGGCAGAGATAGGCTGTCTGAGGGATGGTTCCCGCTATTTTCTTGAGTTCGCCGGCTGTCAATGAAGCATCTTCCATAGGAAGCAGTTCCTTCATTTTCCGGGTTAGCTCTACTATCGGCTTTTCTCCCATACCATAGATCAGCAAGTCTGCGCCACTATCGCATAAGATACTTTTCTGAACTTTATTCTGCCAGTAATCATAATGACTCAGACGGCGCAAACTCGCTTCAATACTTCCTAATATAACAGGAACGTCCGGATAGAGTCTTTTTAGAATCTGACTGTATACGATGGAGGGATACTCCGGACGCATATCCGGACGACCGTCCGGAGTGTACGCATCCTCACTGCGCAGACGCTTGTTGGCAGTGTATTTGTTAACCATCGAGTCCATACTTCCGGCAGAGATGCCGAAGAATAATCGGGGACGACCCAGCTTTCTGAAGTCACGCAGGTCATCACGCCAGTTGGGCTGGGGGATGATCGCAACTTTCAAACCTTCCGCTTCGAGGATACGTCCGATGACGGCAGCGCCAAATGAGGGATGGTCTACGTAAGCATCACCGCTGAAAAGAATGACATCCAGTTCATCCCATCCGCGGAGTTCCACTTCTTTCTTGGTGGTAGGTAACCAATCGGTCAATCGATATTCTTTCATGCCGCAAAGATACGGATAATAAAAAACATCCCAATGATTTTTTTATTCATTGGGATGTTTAACTTCAATCATTAAGATGTTTTTTAAAACTTCTCATTGATTGTAAATTGCAATGTCATTTGCTCTCCGTCATAGATTTCACGAAAACCGATGCTTTGCTCGGAAAGATATTCCTTTAAGTCTTGGAAAGCATCTGCATGATTCATGATAATTTCGAGCGTTTCACCGAAAGGAGCCTCGCATATAGCTTTGATTGCAGGAATCAAAGGACTGTAAGCTGTTGTTCCGCAGGTATCTACCGTAATCATTATTCTTCCTCCTCTTCCGCATCCTGAGTGGAAAGCCAGGTGAGATAGAGCTTGATGAGTTGTTGCAGGCCAAATGCTTTCATGTTATTGTGATAAATAACATCTATGCAAAGATCCAGCAATTCTTTACTGTCCTCTTCCTGACTGGCAATCAGGGAACGAATATTTAGTTTCAGTTTATCCAGTACGGGTTCGTCTACAATTCCGGTACTATCAATGAGATGGCGGAATAAGGCATATTTTTCGATTGTTTTCAGATTTTCGCTGGACACCTCTATGCTGCGTGTACCGCTAGGGTTTGCTTGTATAGTATACATCGTTTTTTAGTTTTAAGGGTTATTACTAGGAGCAAAGATAGAATTTAAAATGAAAAACGGATTAAAAAAGCCCGGATATTTTTATCCGGGCTTTCAGAAAATAAATCTTATATCCGTGAGTACTTTATTTCTGAGTAAAGAAACCTAGTATCCCTGCCATAATGCTGGCTCGATCTGTTTCGGACTGAATGCTTTCGAAAGGAAAGCCGAGTATAAAGGTACGATAGTCCGCCCCTTTGTAAGCAATGCCTGCCGACTGATTGCCACGTGCATAAGTAAATACTGGAAATGCGGGAGCTACCGGAACAATACAATCCGGTGCTGTAACAGCATAACTGTTTTCATTGGGCAGGCGGGGGATCGTGATGCTGCGTCCTAATCCATTGATTTGACCGGAACTTTTGTCTGTCAGACTGTTCTGATAACCGTATTTCAAAACTTTTTCTGTAAACTCCCGGTTCCCTTGTGTTCCGCTCATGTCACTTCCCACATACGCACCGCTGACGAACAAATTACCTCCTGACTGGCAATAGCTTGTAATCAGTCTTTGCATCGGTGAAGAGAATGTTTTGTAATATGCTTTGGCTATCGGGTCTTCCTTTTCAAGTCCGAGTATATAGTCTACGATCGGGTAATCTTCTAAAGTGACGATTCCATTTTCTACCGCTTCGTCGCTGCACGAAACAAAACTGTATTTCCCTGCTGCCTGAATGGCTTTTCCATGGATGAAAGGATAATCAAACGTATTTCCTGCTATCTCCATGCCTTCCAGTTCTCTGCCGCTATGTCCCAGGCTGCCTTCTCCTTCTTTTCCGGCTTGTGAACGGTTGAATCCGCTTTGTGCCCCACAAAAAGAGATATTGGACAAATAAGGCACTCCCGGATCCTGTTCCAAATCAAATCCGGCTTTGTCCGGTGTGTTAATGACAGCCGGACCGCTGATTCTGTCGAATCCATTGATAATCAAGATTCTCTCTCGTTCACGTTTTGCCTTATAAGCCGAAAGGATTTCAGAAGGAAAACTTTCTCCTCCCCGGTTTACGGCTGTCACTTTGAATGAATAGACAAGTCCCGGTTCTACTTTGACACTGTAATAGGGTCTGCTGACCAGAGTTCCGTTGTCGAATCCTCCGTATCCGATGCGTGTATATACCATATATTCCCGTGGACGGGCTGTCGGTTCCAGTGGATCGTCTTCCCCTTTCCAAGTAAGTTCCAGTGTATTTTTCTTTTTTCCGAAATGGATAGCGAAGTTGCTGACCGGCAGAGGTTGCACTACATAGTCTTTGCCATGTTGACTGTTTATAAATTGCAGGATACCTTTGTAGATAGCACGTCCTACGGTAAACTTGAAATTCGGATTATGACCGAGCTGCATATCTGCAAAGTTCTGATGAGAGAGCAATTCGATAATCGTGGAAGGAGTAGCAGGAAGTCGTGTCTCACTGTAATTCCGGTTCCACATGCTGCGGCGTGTCCATGGTAGATTGTAGTTCGTACGAATATCTTTCTGAATTTGAGTCAGCAGGATATCCGCAAGATCACGTGAAGCATATCTGTCCATTCCCGAATTTAGTTTGCCATTATTGAAATCGGTGGTATAGATACCGAGCGAACCGATGATTTCATCGTCTTTACTGCATCCTGCGTCACTATGAAGTGCCATAGTCATTTCCAGAGGTACACCTAAACCCGCTTGTCCCGGATTATAGACAGAGCCTCCCGACAGATAGTTGATTGTATTGGAACGTGTATTGATATCGTCTGTATAATCGTTTTCTCCTTTACGCCCGGCATATACATCGTATGGCATACCGGCCCACTGGGATGAATATCGTGCTCCTTCCAGATAACGGGGAAGTCCGCTTATTTTTCCTCCTCGTGAGATATTACCCATTCCGCCTCCGAAGCGTACGGCATCTGCACACACTACGCCATGCTCGCTACTTTCATTACTAAGCACAACCATACCGTAGTCATTATTTCCTTTGTCAAACTCAAAAGTTCCGAGATACACCCAAGTACCGCCGCCTATTTTCTGATTGACCTTAAATTCCGTGACACCCCCATTATGAAAGACGAGGTATTTGGCATCGCTCACGCTATTGGGTAGTGTCTGATATGAAACATAGACCGCATATTTTCCGGTTGCCGGCAGGGTAGGTACCCATTCGGCAAAAGCCTGATCCTTATTCTTCTTTTTTTTCTTTTCTGTTTGAATATATCGGCTGGTACCGTCAGTGAAAGGGTTTTCCCCATCTTTGTAAATGGCTTTTTTCTGGGCGAATCCTTTCACGGAAGTAGTCGTCCAGCGTGCCTTCTTACTGCCTGCTTCCAGGTAAAGGGAAGCATTCGGAGTATCGTTGTCAACGATGATTTCATTCTTTTGTGTGTCCCGTTCGCGAGGAGTATACACTATGGCACCAGCATTTTCCAACATCGGAATGACATATGGAAGAATGAAAGATTGAGTGAACATATCTTCTGTAGTGCAGAATAATCGGGGGCGTTGCCATCCCCATTCGCCTTTGTCATTCTTATAATAATTACCGTGACTTTGCCAGAGGGCAATATGCCGGTCCTGCAATCCTCGGGATATCTCATTGGGGCGGGAAGTGTTTTTCACCCATGGAGCACCTTTGTATTCGGTGTTCAGCGCCATTCGTTCTTTATCCTTTTTCTTGCTTCTGTATAAGTTGGGAACTAATTCTTCAATGGGCTTTCCATCTGCATAAATGGTGATCTGATAATAGTTTACCGGACCGGGGAGTAATTCTTTCATCTGATTGTAGATGGTTTCTACCGTTTCCGGCAGAAATGGCTGGTAGGCGAAGCTTTCCGAAGCATAAATCTGAATGGTTCTGCGGTCATAATCAATATCGAAACTGTTCAGTTTCGGTGTACTGATTTTTGCTGTCGCTGTGTATTTGGCAAAGTAATCCGTTAACCGCTCTTTTATATTTCTCTCAATGTCCTGAGCGAAGAGAAGACTGGTGCCCATTGTCAGGCACAGAAGAAAGACTATTATTTTTTTCATCGTTCCACTCTTTAGGTTGCATCCTATGATTATCTATGTCCGCCACTTTCCCCTTGATGGCATTTCCCCTTTTGGAAGGAGAATACGAAATGAATCTCGCATTCATGTAAGTCCATTGCATTCTGTGGCAAAATCTCCTGCAAAAATAAACAAAAAAAGAGTGGGAAGTATCGAACTGCCCACTCTTCTTTGATTGTTTTATATTCTATTAATTAAGAATCTTCTTTCTTATAGAGGAATGTATTCTACAAATGCCTCCATTGCTTCATACGATGCCAGTCCTAACTGATCGTACAACGTTGCTGTGCCACGGTTACGGTCTTCACTACGTTGCCAGAACAGACGTTCGTCATTACCTAAGAACGGAGCGCTTTCCATCTGCGACTGATGCTTCAGGATAGAATTACGTTTTGCACGAAGCTCTTCCGGACTGATAGGCACAGCCATTTCGATGTTCTCAATTTCCCATTCTGCCCACGCACCACGGTACATCCAGATACGACAGTCTTTCAACCATTTGGCTCCTTCTTCTTTTTCAAGATCGACAGCAGCGAATACGGCATCCGTACATACACGGTGTGTACCGTGTGGGTCAGCCAAATCACCGGCTACGAAAATCTGATGAGGCTTTATTTCACGAAGCAGGTTACGTACGATCTCTACGTCAGCCTCGCTAATCGGATTTTTCTGAATCTTGCCGGTTTCATAGAACGGCAAGTCAAGGAAATGTACCCGATCTAACGGAATATTATTGTAAGAAGAAGCGGTACGGGCTTCACCACGACGAATCAAACCTTTGATAGTCAGAATGTCACGGCTGTCCATATCACCGTCTTTCTTTTCTTTCAGGAATTTGCGTATTTCTGCATATTTCTCGCTGATTACCAAGTCTTCGCTGTTATTGAAAATCTGATTGAATCCGTTAATGAAATGCATGAAACGAACCACTTCCTCATCACCTACGGCAATGTTACCGGAAGTTTCGTAAGCTACGTGTACCTCATGCTTCTGTTCTACCAGGCGGCGGAGGGTTCCACCCATGGAGATAACGTCGTCATCCGGATGCGGAGAGAAGATAACCACACGTTTCGGATACGGTTTGGCACGTTCCGGACGGTAGGTATCATCAGCATTAGGTTTGCCACCCGGCCATCCGGTGATGGTATGCTGCAAGTCATTGAAAATCTTGATATTTACATTGTAAGCAGAACCAAACAATGCCAGAAGTTCGCTCAGACCGTTTTCGTTGTAGTCCTTGTTGGTCAGCTTCAGAATCGGTTTGCCTGTCAACTGGCACAGCCATACGATAGCGCTGCGGATCAGTTTATCATTCCACTCGCAGGATGTTACCAACCATGGACGTTGGATGCGTGTTAAGTTCATGGAAGCCGAAAGGTCGATCGCTACATGAGCATTGTTGTGAGTTTGCAGATAAGATGCAGGAATAGTGTCGCTAATCGGACCTTCCACACATTCTTTGATCATTGCTGCCTTATTTTCCCCCCATGCCAGCAAATATACCTTTTTAGCGCCAAGAATGGTAGATACTCCCATTGTGATAGAACTGATCGGAGTATTTTCTATCGTTCCGAAAATCTTGGATGCTTCGTTGCGCGATGCATTGTCCAATAAGATCAGACGTGTGGTAGAGTTCAGACGTGAACCCGGTTCGTTGAATGCGATATTACCTACACGACCGATACCCAGCAGGGCAATGTCAATACCTCCGAAACTTTCGATGCGCTGTTCGTACAGACGGCAATATTCAAAGATGGTATCTTTGGCGATGGTTCCATCGGGAGTGAATATATTCTGTTTGTCAATATCGACATGATCCAGCAACATTTCTTTCAAAGCATTGAAGTTGCTGTTGATAGCATCGGCTGTCAACGGATAGTATTCATACATATTAAATACGATCACGTTACGGAAGCTCAGTCCTTCTTCCTTATGCATGCGGATCAGTTCCGAATAGACATGACTGGGTGAGTTACCTCCGGGGAGTGCTAGTACGCAAAAGCGTCCTGCTTTCTGTTTTTCGCGGATGGTTTGTGCTATTTCGCAAGCAATGTAGTTAGCCCCTTCTTCTACAGACTCATAAATGTCTGTAGGTATTTTCTCGAGTCTTGTCAAGACTGATTTTTCAAATGCATTCTCCGGTCTGTAGTATCTGGGGGAGACCCTGTGGAGAGTGATTTGAGAACTAAGATTTGTTTTCATAAAGTTGTTAATTAAGTTATGTAAGATTAGAGTCCTTACGACTGTATTTTCACGACAAAGATACAAAAGAAGTCTATATAATTAACTACTAACTTCTAGGTATTGTTGCACCTTCAAATCGTTTTTAACATTTGTTTTATCACGAATGGCTGAGTTGGAATTCGTCTGCATCTTTCCATACCGGAAACTTTTCTCTGAACTGATGAAGTGCGGTCAGATGAAGCGTAGCGGTTGCTATGCCCTCCGTTTCGTCGGGCACGGAAGCCGCTTCTTCTCCGAGCGCTGAATAGATTTTACTTCCTCCGTTGTATTTCAGATGATATCCGTCTATACCTACTCTGTTGACCCCGCATACGTAACACTGATTTTCCAAGGCACGGGCACGAAGCAGTGTATCCCATGCCAGACGGCGGGGGATAGGCCAATTTGCTACATATATTAATAGGTCATATTGATTGGCTACGTTCCGGCTCCACACCGGAAAACGAAGATCGTAGCATACAAGCAGGCAGATATTCCAGCCACGGTAAGGGATAATCAGACGTTCATCGCCTGCCGAGAAATGTTCTGCCTCACGTCCCATGCGGAACAGATGGCGTTTATCATAATAGAATTCTTCTCCTTCCGGCGTCAGAAAGAAAGCGCGATTGTAATATCTTCCGTTGTCTACAGTGATATAACTCCCGCAGATGGCCACTTGAAACAAAGAAGCCCATTGTTTCAGTGCTGTAATCGTCTCACCGGAATTTGCTTCCGCCAGCATATCACTCTGCATACTGAATCCTGTAGAAAACATCTCCGGTAAAACAACAATCTCCGTTGTTCCACGGAGACTTTGCAGCTTCTCGTGGAGCAAACGGAGATTTTCTTGTTTGTTTTCCCAAACGATATCGGTTTGTACTATGGAAATACGAATCGAATCCATGATGCCTGTTTTAAGTAATAGGGAATAAGTAATAGGTAATAAGTAATAGGTAATATACCATGCGGAGCAGCATTTCAGCAGCTACGATTAATACCTATTACTTATTACTTTATTCTTAAAGTTCTCCAAGTGCAAAATTCTCAGGATGTTTTCCTTTGAAATCCTTGAAGTACAGTTTGATTTCCCGCATATCTTTATTAAGATCTCCCGTCGGCATAATTGCTTTAGTGGACGTTATGGTCTTTGTACTATAGTCAATACCGATCAGAACGATAGGCACTTGAGCCTTAAGGGCGATGTAATAAAACCCTTTTTTCCAGTTCGGGTTCGCCTTGCGGGTTCCTTCGGGTGTGATAGCCAGATGAAACTTTTTGCATTCAGCAAAATGATGAACCATCTGGTCGACCAACGAAGTTTTCCGACTACGGTCTACGGGAATTCCGCCTACAGCTTTAAAAATAATTCCTAACGGAAAAAAGAACCACTCTTTTTTCATCATGAAACTTGTTTTACGGCCTAGTGCTCCATAAAACAGTTTTCCAATAAATAAATCAAGGTTCGTTGTGTGTGGTGCGGCACATATCACGCATTTATCATAATTAGGTACCGTAACGTTTGTCTTCCACCCTAACAGGCGGTAATAGATAAAGCTATAAATTGCTTTCTTCATTCTGATCTTTAATTCAATTTCCCGATGGCCTCAATAATCTCGTTAACTTTTGCATTGAAATCTACTCGGAATTTCTTATAAAAGCCTTTCACATTGCCCGGCTCTGTATGGCTGATGCGGCTGACAAATTCATCCTGCATTCTTAAAACTTCAGCCATCAGTTCATCAGCTTTAGCCTTGTCAGTACCAGGGATAAACATACTATTGATTAAGCACTCGGTGAATAATTCTCCTGCGATATAGTTTACGTTCTTTTTAAGTTCTCTTCTACTTGCCATAATATTTACATTTAATGGTGAATAATAAAAATTACTTGGGGTAAAGATAGGGACTTTCTTTGATTCTAGCGAATAAATGGATTGAATTTTTTCTTTTTACTATTTGCTCTCTAAGTGTATCCTGCTTGGATATACAATTGATTAATCAACCGGATTTTGAAATATTGAATTAAAATTGAACAGATTTAAATGAAATTTAGTCAAACGGGGAATTGCCCTCGACAAGGATGAGGTATTTTTATTTATTACTGTTCCCTTTTGAATGATTATAGTACTTTTTCCCTTTTGAAAAGAATTATCTTTGAATAATTACTTGGCAATAAGATTTTTAATAGCTATAATTAATTAAATGAAAAACAATGGATTTAGATTTATCTAAAAGAAGTAAGCCCTGTTTTAAGAAAAATAGGATGATGTCAATGGGAAAAGTAAAGAATCCTTTTTTAAAGCTTTGTGGTATTGGGTTGTTGACAGTAATATGTATTTCTGTTAAAGCCCAAAAAGTAAACTTTACAGTGAATTCGAAAACTGGAGCCATACAATCAATGAATATTGATAATGATAAACAGAATATGAATTGGCTGATTGCAACAGATGGTAGCCAATATCCTTGGATAAAGGAGAATTATGGTTGGGGACTTGGCTATTTCACTGAGGTGAGAAGAAATCAGAAAAACAAGTTGTTTTGGAATCTTCCTGCCAGTATAAAGCAGGATGGGAGAGAAGTTACTTATCGAGTTGGAGATATATGTATCCTTGTAGAAAGGAGTATGAGAGGAGAAGATTTAATAGAAGAGTATACTTTCCAAAATGATGGAACAGAGGAAATACTTTTATCGGATATAGGCATCTATACTCCATTCAACGATAACTATCCAGGGGCACAAGCTTGTATAAATATGCGGGCTAATGCTCATATATGGGAGGGTGATAATGCAGCTTATGTAAACGCAACACGTATGGGAGGATATGCTCCACATTTGGGACTGGTTTTGAGGGAAGGCGAAATTAAAAGTTATGAAATATCAGAGCGTGATAGAAATAAGGGTAACTCTCATACAAGAGGAATTATTTCTTTGAATCTTCCGGATATGAAATTGATGCCGGGTGATGAACAAGTATTTTCGTGGTATATCTTTTCGCATAAAGGTGGAGATGATTTCCGTCAAAAGTTATTGGAAAGAGAGAGTGTCTGGGTATCTTGCAACAAGTATGTATTTGAGAAGGGAGAAACTGCCCTTGTGAAAATATCAGGTGGGCAGATGGTAAAAGACTGTATACTTAAAAAGAATGATGTCACTATCCCTATGAAAAAACAAGGAACAGCATGGTATGCTGAAGTAGTAATGGATCAGTTGGGAGAAGTGCGTTTTGATATACTATATGGCGCAGGGAAAAAAACTCATGCAAATTGTTTGGTGATTAGTAATGTGAATGATTTGATTAAAAAACGAGTAGAGTTTATAGTTGCAAATCAACAGATGAAAAGTTCGAATACGCGTAGAGATGCTTATATGGTTTATGATAATGAAAAGAATGAAATATATCTGAATAATACGCATAACTGTAATCCGGTTGACAGGGATGAAGGTGCTGAAAGAGTCGGTATGGGGGTACTTTTAGCAAAGTATTATCAATTGCATCCTGTTGCTGAAGTAAAGGCGTCTTTATTGCGATATGCAAGTTTTTTGCGTAATAGATTGCAAGATGCTGACTATAAGACTTTCTCTTCAGTCGATCAGAAGGGACGTAACAGGGCGTACAATTATGTATGGGTAGCGGATTTTTATTTCCAGATGTATAAAATAACCAATGACAAACAATATGCTAAACATGGTTATATGACTTTGCGGTCTATGTTCAAACAGTTCGGACATGGTTTTTATGCCATAGGTATACCGGTTCGCTTAGGACTACAAACTTTAAAAAATGCTGATATGCAAAGAGAATATCAAGAGCTGGAGAATGATTATATTGCAGTTGGTGATACTTTTTTGAAAAATGGTTTGAATTATCCGGCTAGTGAAGTAAACTACGAACAAGCCATTGTAGCTCCATCAGTCATGTTCTTGCTTCAACTTTATATGGAAACCGGAAGGCAGAAATATTTGGATGGGGCAAAGATTCAAATGCCTGTATTGGAAGCTTTCAATGGCAAACAACCCAGTTATCATTTGAATGAAATAGCTGTTCGTCATTGGGATGGTTATTGGTTTGGTAAGCGGGAAATGTGGGGAGATACTTTTCCACACTATTGGAGTACATTGTCAGGAGCTGCTTTTTATCTTTATTCGCAATGTACGGGAGATCATTCATATAAAGAGCGTGCAGAGAATATTGTGAGAAATAATCTGTGTTTATTCTTTGAAGATGGAAAAGCTTCTTGCGCCTATATTTATCCAAATAAGGTTAACGGAGTAAAGGGCGGATTCTACGATCCATATGCAAATGATCAGGATTGGGCTTTAGTTTATTATTTGCTTGTACAAAATGGTATATATTAACGAATAATGGAATCGTTAAATACAGAAAGCTTAATAGGGTAACTTTTAGTGATCTATTGTAAAATGAAAAGCCAGTCAACATTTAAATAGTTAACTGGCTTTTTCTAATATTTTGCTTTCTTATTTACTGTGGCTTTCCGTAAGCAGCAAATTCATAAATGCCATCTGCCCACATTGCAGAATTGTTTTTATGTACATTGACAACACCGTATACGCGGAGCCGTAAATATCTGTAGAGCGACGGATCTTCAATATTCAGAATCAGAAATCCTACCTGCCAGTTTAATTTGCCGTCTACGAGCATTTTATAACTTTTTCCATCCCGGCTTCCTTCAATGGTATATTTGTAGGCAGCCTCGGAACCGTTAACCAATCTTGTCGAAAGATTAATCTCAGAAATCACGGCTTCTTTCTGCATATCTATGGTAAACATATAAGGAGAACCTGTAGCAGCATTTGAAGTTTTCTGGAAATAAGCAGAAGATTCTGTACAAGCTCCATCCGTGATACAATCAGCTTTAATTCCTCTCGCTCCTGGGACAGCGGCTGTCACCGGTACATTTAATGTCAGGTTTTTGCCGTTCTGAACAGGGATAATACCATATTTGTCACTAAATTCCAGGTATCTGTAATAATCCATCGAAGCATATCCTTTGTTAAATGCGGCTATTGAAATTCTCGGGAAATTACCGTCCGGAGTTTTATATTTTCGTTGCGCTCCCCAGTGGTAACTCCATACTCCGCAGGTTTTTCCAACTGTACTAATTCTATTAAACTGTGCATCAAAAGTAGAATTGTTGCCGATTTCTCTCATAGGTGTCCATTCACCTCCTAAATCAGTGGCAGATGTATACATGGTTTGACTCGGATACCATCCGGAAGCCTTTGAACTGAAGAAATAGTATTCTCCGTCTTTTTTGATGATTGCAGGAGTTTCCCGATGCAGTCCTTTACATATTGTATTAACTAATAAAACAGGCTTAGTCCATGAAGTGTCTAGCTTATAGATATTTATATCTCTGTTCATATTTGTAGCTGAAAGGAGATAAGCTGTACCGTCATCGTCAATGAAAAGAGATTGGTCTCTAGACTCATGGCCCAATGGTCGTTCCATAGTGCCTACTTCGAGCTCACCTTTGGGAGTTATTTGTGCCAGATAGATTTTAGCTGCAACATATCCACTTTGATCTTCATAATGTGCTGAAAGTACTACCTTGCCGGTTTTTGCGTTATATCTGAAAGCAATACCCTCAAATTTTACATTTGGGTAAAAAGCCAGTTCACGGGAAGCACTCCAACTACCATCGAGTCCTGTTGGAGAAAAGCTTTCTGTAGCTAGCCATCCTTTGAGTGTTTGTCCATCTATTTCCTTTTCAACGTTTTCCATTTTATAAGAGAAATAAAGATCTCCAATTTTCATACCCTGAGGTTTCTTGATAGATTCTTTGGTGATATATTTCCCGTTTAGATTATTATAAATTTTAGTTTCGCCGCTAGGGGTAAAGGTTGTTGCTTGTTGAGAAGCGGACGTGGCTATTTTCTTCCCCTCTTTAAATGCTTCTACATGGTAGGTAAAGGTTTTATCTGCTTTCAGATTATAATCATCGTATGTATTTCCTTTAGCTTCTCCAATACAATTTCCGTCCCGGTAGATTTTATAAAGGTCAGCGTCCTCTCGTTGCATCCAATTCAGTTTTACATTGTTGACGGCTTTTTCACCGACAAGTTTGAATACAGTGGCAGTGGCTGCCCAGATATCTGTTGTTATAACTTCTTTCGATTGAGTTGCGAAAGCAGGTTGCAAAGACAGACTGCATAGATATATAAATATGAATAGAAAACTATTTTTTGCCTGTTGACTTTTTATGTTCATAATGTAACAAATTTAATTTATCAGAATTACATATGAGAAATTTATTGGGCTTCCATCTGTTTTAGATTATTAGCCTTGTAGGCAGCAGAGAATATATCTGCTTCCTTATATTTATATTTATTGGAATCGAAATATACTGCAAAATCTTGCATTAACTTCTTGGATAGTTCAGTCAGATATAAATTACTTCCGGCAAATGTATTTGAACCGGAAACTGTAACATACTTCTTATCCTTCAGATTTTGTATCTGATAATAACCATCTTCCTGTAGGTTGAATACCCAGCATTGAGCATCATCTTTCTTCTCGGGATTGAGGCGTAAAGTTCCGAACAGTGATTCCAAGAACTTTCCGGTTTTGGTATCTTTTATTTTATATACGTTGGGTATATTAGTCTTTATAAACTCCAGACTTAGATTGATGTCATCATCATCATCCGCTATACTGAAACCATTGGCAGGTTTAGACACTAAACGATCAGAGGTCTTTTCTAATAATGAGTATATATTACCGGGTATGATTTCTGCAGCTCTTTTATAACGATACATACTATTAAACACGGTTAAATCCCATTGATCATACCATTTTACGACAGGATAGCCTGAGCGCATACTAATGGGCAACCACACATGATGAGACTTTCCTACATCCTTAGAGTTCCAACGGTCACCCATGTATATATAAGCTTTTTCTTTACCCTCCACTTTAAATACATAACAGCTTTGTGAGTTGTAAGTAACTTGTTTGAGTTTGTCTACAGCAAAATTATTCCCTGTTGTCCAGTTCCCCAGTATATCAGTACTGTAGGCACTTCTCCCGGGATTGGGTTCCCAGCCTGTGCAACCGGAAAACAATCCAAAATACATATCCCCAACCTTAAAAATAGCGGGTGCCTCATATTTTAGTCCCTTTAAAATTTTAGTTTCTGTTGGAGTCGGCTCCAGATAATCGTCTCTAAGTAATGCAATATTCATGTTGGTATTCATATCCGTAGAACAGAAATGATATGCTTTTCCGTCTGTATCTACGAATAACGTCTGATCACGGGACTCGTTTTTATTAGGGCGAAATGTTTTGTAAAGTACATAAGGCCCCATTATCTTATCGCTTGTTGCTACACAAACACGTGCAGCTCCATATCCATCTCCACTTTCCCAATGGCTCCACATTACCCATTTCTTAGTTTGGGGATTATAAATTACTTTAGGACGTTCAAACAAACGTCCCTGCGATATATCATTCATGTCTTCTCTGGCTTCACCTGTCGTTTTCATCGACAACCCCAGCCGTTTCCAGTTGTATAAGTCTTTAGATTGATAACAGCTTACCCCATTTGATTTAAAACCTGTACGATCTTCTCCAAACCAATAATAAGTTCCTTTTTCGTAAACGACACATCCACCGTGTGCGTTAATTTGCTCCCCATCTATGTCATTCCACAAAACACCCGGACTGATCTGGGTGTTTTGTGAAAATACAGAGGTGAATGAGAACATAAAGCAGATAAATAGAGTTATTCTCATGTTTTCGTTATTTTAGTCTTCAATGTTAATCGTTATTTCAGGCTGTGCTGGTGCATAGGCTCCGGATTCATCAATTGTGAAATATTCCACATCGGCAGTATTATCTATAAAACCGAATTTGGGCGAGTATGTACGTGATGTGCCGGTCAGTTTAGCGTTGTCTACACGGACAGCTCCGATATCATTTCCCCATCCTCCACGTCCTACTGTAAAGGATACACGAATTTGGTTACATTCGGCAGAAGTAGTATAGTCCATTGAATAAGTTTCCCAGTTGTCACTGGCAATTTCTGTGATGACTTTTTTTTCAGGGTCTTGCACTTCTTCTATGATCATTTTACCGGTGAGTTTTCCTTCTTTTTTTGCTATTCCTCCTTTTAATAGAGCAGATAGTGTGTAACTTTCATTCGGTACAACATCTACCACTTGCATTAGGATACCATCACTCCAGCCAGCTGCCCATTTATAGGGTCTAATTTCAAAAACATGATTGTCCAGGTCCTGATTATTATCAATTTCTTCAGGAAGAATTTGTTGTTCTGAATTCCAACGGTCGCCAATAACAACATCCCACCCCTCAACTCTACTAACTAACTTTGTTTCTGGATTTACATCAAATTCTCCTTCGAAGTTTGGGTTCTTCAAAAGATTTTCTACTGGTTTGCCAACTTTCTCTGCAAAGTTTGGCTGGGGAGCGTAGTCTATAATTCTAACGGAATCTACAGGAATTCCATCTCTATAAATGAAGGCACGGTTATCTGGTGTTATGGCAAAACGATAAACATGTGCTTGTCCATCATTATTATAGAACTTGCCTTTTCCCCCTGCTTTTCCATTTGTTGCAGGATTATTGATCTCTTTTTTGTAGGCATTGAATAATCCAATTTCATTAGAGGTAATATACGCTTTGAATCCATAACCTTTTTCGTTTACAAAATAAGGATAAAAGTTTTTCTCCGAGTCATCTGTTTTTATTTTGAACTCAATAGTATATCCTTTTGAATTTGGAGTGAATGCTTTGGTAAATTCCGTATCATTCCCTTTCTTATAAACAGGAGATGCTGCAATGTCTTTCACTGGAAGGGCAGTTCCAAATCCTTTTACTTTTATATATGAACGGATATCTCCACTTCGCAGAATAATTTTCCCTTCAGTCAGTCTTTTAGTACTGTTTAAGGTCACTTTCACTTTTTGTTTCCCAGAGTTGGCTGCTATAACAGTCGGAGTTACGGTGAAACCGTTTGGAGCTGTAATTGTTATTTCTTTGCCGAGTAAAGCCTCGGAATTGACAATGAAGGATGATGATGCGTTTGTACCATTAATCGTTAGTAATGGTAGATGTTCCTCTGTTGAGGTTTGTAAGGCTTCATTTTCTTTTTTATCATCTTCGGGTTGAACTGCATAAGTAGCTGTTGTGCTAATTGTCAGCAATGACAATGATAAAAACATAATCTTTACATATTTTTTTTTCATGATACAGAAATGTTTTATAAATTAATTATTTATGATTGAACTGATAATCAGTGTTTACTTCTTGTTTGCAAAGTTGCTGAATCATATTCATATATAGGTGCTGGAATGATTCAAATACGTATAATTTTAAGTTATCTGTTCAAAGTGGGATAAAAATCATTCAGAAAGGTTTAAAAATAGACCACATATGTTTGTGTTAGTCTTAAATTAATATATTTTAAGGGATTTATGAACAGTGATAGCTTTCTTTATTTTAATATTGCATAGAAAATACGTCTTTATATTTAATTCTACTATGAAACATCAAATAAAATTCTATATAGTACTGTTTTTTATTCAATTGTTTTCGTGTGCCTTTGCACAACAAATGTCGGTATCTACACTTCCATTAAATAATTATTTGCCGTCAAGTACTGTTTTACGGGTTCATTGTGACCGGGAAGGCTTTTTGTGGCTAGGAACCAAAGATGGCTTGTGTCGTTATGATGGCTATCGATTACTTGTTTTTCGTTCTGGGTTGAAATCACCGGATCTTTTGACGAATAATGAAATTACTTGTATTGCGGAAAATAAAAATGGATATTTATTTATAGGAACTAAAAAAGGGATTAATATACTGGATAAGCGAACTTATCAGATAATACCAGTTATACACAATGATTTGAAAGATCAAGAGATTCGGACAATGATAGTGGATAGTGATGGATGGATATGGGTTGGGACGTTAACTTCTGTTTTTCGTTGTTCTGCCGATTTCTCATTTTGCAAAAGATATGATTCTACTTTACCTGTTACTAGTGTGAATTCTATTTATGAAGATGCAGATAAGAATATTTGGGTAACTTTATGGGAAAGGGGATTACATCGATATAATTCAAAAACAGACTCATTTATTGCTATGCCTCATATTGGAGTTTTAAATAATCCATTTAAAGTTTTTCAAGATAATAAGAAGCAACATTGGATTTTAACATGGGAAAGCGGGATCTTTTTACTTTATCCGGAGGAGAAAGATGATTTAATGTATAGTCATGTGGATATTAAAAGTAATGAGCATTGGGACATGAATGGTTGCTTTAGTATTACTCAGGATGATAAGTATGGTTATATATGGATTGTATCTACACAGGGACTTTATGCACTTCAAAAACGTCCTGGAAATATAATTAATACTGTGGATATATCTCATATTTCTTCTAAGTTAAATAATATTTTTAGTGAAATAGTAAAAGATAAGTCAGGTAATTTATGGATTGCTGCCTTTAATGAAGGAGTATCAATGATTGATTTAAATAAACCTTTAGTACAAAATTACTCTTTTCCAGTTATTCGGGAAAAGACGGGATTTGTTACAAATATAAAGAACATATATGAAGATAAGGAAGGAGATTTATGGATAGACCAGAATCGTTGGGGAATAGGAATTTACAATCCGGATTCTAATAAACTTCTCTTTTATAAAGATATTCCTTCTCTAAAAAACATTACTAATTTGAGAAATGTAAGCTGCATTACTTCTGCTCCATTGCTTAATGAGATATGGCTGGGGTCTGAGTATTATCCGGAAATTTACAGGGTGAAGAAGGATAAAAAAGAAATAGAACTATTGGGGACTTTGAAATTAACTGATTATGTGGATAATTCAGGATTCCCGCGTTTATTTTATACTGATAGTAACCATAACCTTTGGGTGGGAACAACTAAAGGTATTTTGGTTAAACCGGCAAACGAAAAGATACTTCAAGATGCTAAGTTTCCATTTGTAGATATAATAGGAATTGGAGAAGGTAAAGATGGTTCTCTATGGATTAGTACAAGAAAGCAAGGCGTGTATAATGCAAAAATATCCTCTGATCTGACATTAGAAGAGAAGAATTTAAGAAATCTGAAGACTCACGCAGAGGGAGTAATAAGTGATAATATTGGAGCAATCTGTGTGGATGATAATGGCTTGGTGTGGATGGGTAGCCAGGATGGGGATGTATTCACTTATGACCCTCAAACCAATAAAGTGGAAAACTTATCTGATATGTTTGATATGCTTGAAGAAGGTATTTTTAATATTATAACAGATCAGTTGGGACATATTTGGATTTCTACCAATAAGCGGGTAATTGAATACGACCCTAAAAATGGTGGTATCATGGATTACTCGACAATGACTGATGTGATGGTAAATTCTTTTATGCCTAATTCTTATTATAAAACTCGTGCTGGGAAAATATTATATGGAGGAAATAAGGGAATCTCAGTATTTACTCCTTATGATCATTTGTCTGATAATCCTCGTAGAATTAGAACGATGGTGGCAGATGTTAAGATAGATGGTGTTTCTAGTCTTTTGGAGAAAAACAACCAACGTTTTAATTTAAGAAGTCAGATCATTTCTTTAAATGCAGGAGATAAAAATATTGAGATAGATTTTTCTTCTTTAAATTATGCGTTTCCTGACAAAATTAAATATGCATATAAAATGGATGGAGTTGATAATGATTGGGTGTATGTCAGAGGCGATCGTCAATTTGCATTTTACAATCAATTACCTAAAGGTAAACGTACTTTTTATCTAAAGACAACTGATGTAAATGGTTTATGGAGCAATTATATAGCAGAAGTTCAGGTGTTTAAACAGCCTGCTTTCTATGAAACATTGTGGGCTTATTTATTTTATATTGTGTTTACACTTTTATGTCTGTATCTTTTCTATCACAGGATGAAGCGTCGTATTCAGTTGCGGCACGAACTGAGAATAGCTCAGATAGATAAAGAGAAGTCAGAAGAATTGGTGCAAACAAAATTACGTTATTTCACAAATATATCGCACGATTTATTAACTCCCTTAACTATTATTACTTGTTTGATTGATGATGCGGAAATGACGAATGGTAGTCGGATTTCGCAGTTAACTATGATTCGTTCTAATGTGAATAAATTACGTAGACTATTACAGCAAATTTTAGATTTCCGTAAGGTGGAAAGTGGGAACATGAAATTATCTGTATTAAAAAGTGATGTCATATCATTTATAGATGATGTTTGTAAGATACACTTTACTCCATTGATGAGAAAGAAAAATCAAACCTTTACATTTTTGACTGAAGATAGACATTTGATGGCTTATTTTGATAGAGATAAATTAGATAAGATAGTATCTAATTTATTATCTAATGCTTGTAAATATACAGCTAATGGTGGAGATATAAAATTAATAGTAGATTCATATTGGGAGTCTGAATATCATCATTTACGAATACAGGTCGTTGATACCGGAGAAGGTATTGCTCCTGCTGATTTGGAGAATGTTTTCAAAAGATTTTATACAATAAATAAAGGAGATGAAAGTGAATCTAATGGGATTGGGTTATCCTTAACAAAGGATTTAGTGGAGTTACATCATGGCACTATTAATGTTGAAAGTGAATTAGGTAAAGGAAGTACTTTTACTGTAGATCTTCCCATTAATAAAGATAGTTATCAGGAAGATGAATTAATATCAGAACATATTTCGGTAAATGGCATAAATACGGATCTTATTTTAGAGAAAGAAGAATTGATTGATTCAAAGGTTGGCGAAGGCGAAGATATGCAAATAGCTGACGTTCATTTGTTATTGGTGGAGGATAATGAAGAATTGTTGTTTTTGATGGAGAAGATTCTGTCCAAGCATTATCATGTACTTATTGCAAAAGATGGATTAGAAGCTCTGAACGTTATAAAAGATAATGAAATAGATATTATTATAAGTGATGTGATGATGCCTGAAATGGATGGTTTAGAGTTTTGTCGCGCTTTAAAGTCAAATTTGGAAACCAGTCACATTCCTATCATATTATTAACAGCTAAAAATACCGTGGAAGATCGCATTGAATGTTATAATGCGGGAGCGGATGGATATATATCCAAGCCATTTGAATTAAAAATATTAGAGGCTCGTATTAATAATTTTATAATGCATAAGAAAAACAAACAAGAAGAGTTTCGATCTAATGTAGAAGTCAATATTGATTCTTTAGAACCTTCTTCTATGGATAAAGAGTTTTTGGATAAAGTGATTTCTGTTATAAAATCAAATATGTCGGAAGGAGATTTTGATGTGGTTCAATTAGCGGATGCATTAGCTGTGTCTAAGTCTTCTCTATATAGGAAAATGAAAATAGCAACAGGGCTGTCCCCCATTGAGTTTATTCGAAATATAAGACTAAAACATGGTAGTCAGTTATTGAAGGATAAATCAATATCTGTAGCAGAGGTAGCTTATGAATGTGGATTTTCTAATCCTAAATATTTTGCAACTTGTTTTAAAGAAGAATTTGGTGTAACTCCAAAGGAATATCAAAAATCTTGTTAGGATAAAAAATAATATGAACTTAAAATGCACAAGTACGTATCTTAATGGAAGATGCGTACTTTTCTATATATCAATGATCTATCCCTTTTGAATGATTTCTGAACTTATATTGAACGATTTTTAGACCTATGATAGTTAATAGCGATTATGGTCCAATTTTGGAGGTTTTTGAATGATTAGAGAACTTCTTTCTACTGGATAACTCGCACTTTTGTGATGCATTTGATGCACAACTAATACTTATTTGGTCTAAATAACTTTATAAATCTAATAGTATGGTGATAATTTTACCTAATTTCTTTTTGCAGAAGCCTGTTTGTCGTTTGCTGGCTGTCATGGGCTTTTTAGGATTTAGTGGAGCGATAGCGTCTCAATCAAGTTCGCCTGTGAATATTGATTCTGTGGAGACCTATATGAAAAAAGACTCTTTTGAGAAGAATGTAGGATCTCGTTTCGTTACTAATCGTAGTATAGACTCCTTTGGGGTGAGTGATACTGTTGATATCAGGATGTTGCAGCGCTCTCAATTTTTATCTATTCAGCAATTACTGAAAGGGAATGTGCCCGGTGTATATGTACAGGAAAATAATGGAGAGCCTGGTACCATTCAAAGCATGCTGGTTCGTGGCTTATCTTCACCTGTCTTTTCTAATAAAGATGTGTCCGGTGTTCAGCCGACAGTTTATTTGAATGGCGTTCCATTGATGCTGGAAAATAGCTATGTGTACGATATCAAACAGTTTGATATTAATCCGATAGGAGCCGCTGCCAATATGCTGGCGGGATTGGATATATCTTTCATAGAGTCAATCGAAATTATCAAAGATCCGCTTCAGCTTGCCAAATTAGGTCCTTTAGCTGCTAATGGTGCCATCTGGATAACAACCAAAGACGGTTATTATGGTGGTGAAAACGTCTCTATCGGAGTTTCGGCAGGGATGGCCTTTGCTCCGTCTTCGGTTCGTATGACGAATGGATCATACGAAAAAGCATTCCGTCAACGTTTCTATGATACGTATTCTCTTACACCGGGCAAACAACCCGATTATCTTATGGATACAAGAGATGTACGTTATTTTGGTAAACCGGACTGGGCAGACGATTATTATCAGTCATCACTCTTATATAATGTAAATGCTTCTATCGGTGGTGGTTCAAAAAAAGCGAATTATGTATTTACACTCGCAACGACAAAAGATGCGGGAGCAGCGGACAATACCTCTTATACGAAATATAATATTGGCTTTGCCTTGAATATGGTTCCTTTGGATGGCTTGAATGTTAGTACAATTATTAATGCCGCTAAGATAGACCGTGTCAGGAATCGGAATTTCAGAGACAGGTTTGCTGAGATGGAGTATATGGTTGATTTTTCAACTCCGCTTGCACCTGCCGGCAATTTGTATAATGACTTTTTAATATCCAATGATTTGACTAAAGATGATAATTATAACAATTTACTGAATGGATTGTTGGCTTTGAGCTATACTAAGCAAAGATTCAATGCTACAGCCAGCATCAAACTTGATTATACAACAAATGTTCGTCGCGCTTTTTGGCCTATGGCTTTGTTGGAGTCCGTCAACTTTGTCTCTAACTATTCAGGATACAATCAACGGATTATAGGTGAAACTTCAGCGAGCTATTTGTTGCCTTTAGCTGATATTCATAAGTTGAATATTCAGTGGAATGGCTCTATAACCAGCGATTTGTATCACTATAATTATACTCGTGCCTATGATGGTGATGATGATATGAAGCCGACAACAAGTACCGGGAACTTCAAGCAGTATCGTTATGTTGATCGTTTGGAGAATAGGTGGGTATCGACTTCAATAGCTTTAGATTATAAGTATAAGAACTTGCTTAATGTGGGATTATTGGCAAGATACGACGGAAATTCCGCTATCCAGTCGGATCACAGATGGATGTTTACACCCGCTGCCTCTGCTGAATGGAATTTAAAGAATCAATTTTTTACAGGTAGTACTGCATTGTCTGGATTGTCTTTGCGTGCATCTTATGCACGAATAGCCAAATCAGTCCAGTCCGATAGATATGAATTAGGTCCTCAATACTTGGCTACAAGTATCACATGGAGTGGCGAACCGTTACTTTCCTCAGCTAATGGATTTGCAACAATCACTCGTCCGTATGCATCGGGTTGGGTTGGTTATGATTTAAAGCTTCCCTATTCTGATAAAATGGAGCTTGCTTTGAAAGGTTCTTTTTTCGACAATCGCATTATTGCGGAAATAAGTCTGTATAAGAATTATGAAAAGAATTTATTGACATATTTGCCTGTCACTCAAGAAATGGGATATGAGTATAAACTGGCCAGTGGAATGGATATCAGTAATCAGGGATTGGAATTAAATCTTTCGGCATCCATTTTGAAGAACACTCCGTTGAAGTGGGATTTGTCTTTCAATGCAAGTTATAATAAGAACAAACTAGAGAAACTTCCCGAAAACCAGAAGACAACTGTGATAGGCGACCATAAACTACAAGTAGGACAGTCAGTTGATGCCTTTTGGGTGTATCAAAATAAAGGCATTTATACAAACGACTCAGAAGTTCCTGTTATGAATGGGAAACCACTGAACGTAAATGGAGTTCCTTTTAAAGCAGGAGATCCTGTTTGGACAGACGTTGACGGAAACAATCAGATTAACGACAATGACCGTGTGCTGACCGGACATGCCATTCCACCCTATACAGGAGGATTGACTAACCAGTTTGCTTATAAAAGATTCGATTTCAGCTTCAATCTCTTCTTTGCTTTGGGGCATAGTGCTTTAAATCTGCGCGATCAACAACGTTACGACTTTGCGACTTTGGATAATATTCAGTCCTTGCAGTCTGTTAAAGAGATTTTCTTTTGGCAAAACACTAATCAGTGTGACGATTATCCTATATACAATCCGCAAAGCAGTGTTCATCCTTACCGTGCAGAACAGGATTTGTTCCTTGAAAAGCTGTCATACCTGAAACTGAGAAATATAACTGTTGGTTACACACTTCCTATAAAGAAAGTTGGTAGTAATATACCTAAAAGTTTGTATTTCTATCTGACAGGATCTAATCTGTTATCTTTCAGTAATTTTTCAGCAGGTGATCCGGAATTAGTAAACTTCAATGGCACCTATGACGGGTATTCGCTTCCCATTCCTCGCTCAGTTTCACTTGGATTGAGATTTAAATTCTAATTTACGTTTAATTAAAGAATAAGAATATGAAATTATTTGTAACAGCATTAATATTATTCAGCTGTATTTCTTCTGGTTATGCGCAAATAAGTGATGAGGAATTTGATTCTGAGATTGATAAATTATTAAAAGTCCGAACTGAAGATCTTTGGCAAATGTATGAGAAACATAATAATAGGCGTGTAGAATTAGAAAAAGAGTTATTTGCAAAGAAGCAGAAAAATAATATAACTTCCGATGAAGAAAAAGAACTCCGTAAAAAGATTGCAGTAGAGAAAGATTCTTTGGAAATGAGGAATAAAAAGCTGGCTGTTATTCGTCAACGGTCGGATAGTTTAAGAATTAGATGGGTGCGTGGTGTGTTGCCGCCAAAAGAATCTTCTGCATTTGTAAAACGTCTTTTAGAGATAAATGAAGAAGGTGATCGCCACAAGTTTTTTCCAGAATATATACGAACTGTATGGAAGCAAGATTCTATAGCGGGTATATCTGAAAATGTTCGATCTAGACGTATTAAGGCATTTTTGCAACTTTTTCGAGTGTATGAACAAAAAAATGTACAAAAGCCTAAACTTATTAGAAAAGTTAGTGGCGGGAAGATAGAATTTTAAATTTAAACCAATTGTTAGAATGATATAAACTCTTTTATTTGGTACTGCACGAGGTGGTCATAATTTTACCATGTCTGCAAAGATTTATCGATATGGAATACCTAAAAGGATAGATTAAAAAAATAATACTTATGAAGAATTATAGTATAATAAAAGTGAATAATGTGGCTACATTGCGGTTAGCTCTTTTCTCCGCACTTGTTTGTCTATTTCTGCAGTCCTGCAATGACTTTCTAGATGTAGATCCCAAACATGCAGCTTCGGAAACCCAACAATGGAAGACCCTTGAAGATACTCGATCAGCATTGATGGGAGTATATGGCTTGACACGCGCAGCCTTAGCCGATAACAATACTCATTGGATATGTGGTGATTTGCGGAAGGGGGATTTTACGGTTTATAAGCGTAGTGACTTACAAGCTGTGTCTGATAATGAATTGAACAAGCCATACGACTTGTTGAAGAAAGTATCTAACTGGAGAAGATTTTATGCGGTAATCAATGCGGCATCTGTTTTTATGGAAAAAGCTCCACGAACTGTCGAACTTGACCGGTCGTATTCTGAACAAAACTTGAAATATGACATTGCTCAAGTACGCGCTTTGAGGGCATTTGCTTATTTTTATATGGTAAGAATTTGGGGAGATGTGCCGTTAGTCACCTATTCTTATGATAACGGAACTTTTCCGTCTATGCCTCGTACAGACGCTCAAACGGTGCTGAGTTATGCTAAGGCAGAACTGTTGACAGCTATAAAGGATTTACCCTATCAATATGGTACTCAAACGAATTTATATTATGGTTCATATGGGGCCCAATGGCAGGGAAAACTGTTCAATAAGTTATCTGCATACTCTGTATTAGCTCACATCTGTGCTTGGCAGGGAAATTATGCAGAAGCCGAGACATATTCTGCATTTATAATAGACCATGCATCTGAGATTAATGCAAAATATACTTCCATTACCGATTTGACTTCAGAAACAGGGCTGTTTTACTCGAATGCGAGTGTAAAAGGTTCGAGGATTCTTGGATTTAATTTTGCTCACAATGATAACGAAGCAACTCAAAGCGGACATCTTGAACAGTTGACTTTAGCTTATCCGTTGGTACAAAAATCCTATCCTGAAATATACGTTTCAAAGGACAGCTTATTTTCGATTTTTACCAATTTCGATGACTTGCGGTTTGGAATCATGGACACCATCAAATATTCATCCTATTATGTTCAGAATTTGAATGAAGAAATTCCGGTGTTCAGTAAAATAAAGATTATTCAGGATGGATCGGCGAAAGACAATGATTTTGGAGTCTTTGGTTCGTCAATTGTTTTCACTCGTCTTGAAGATATCACCTTACTACGGGCTGAAGCATTATGCGCACTAAATAGAAGCACAGAAGCTGTATCCTACCTGAATATGGTCCGAACAAATCGTGGATTGAGAGAAGTATCCTTTAAAAAGGATTTTGGGAATAATCGCGAAAGCTTAATTGCCGAGATATTTGAAGAGCGTCGCAGAGAGCTTATGGGAGAAGGCTGGAGATGGTATGACCTTGTCCGTCGGCAAAAGCTGATGAAAGATAATGAGACATTCTTGCGACTGATCAGCAGTGGTGGAATCTACTGGCCGGTATCGGAAGATATCATTACTGCTAATTCACAGATTGAACAAAATGAGTTTTGGAAATAAAAAGAAAACGACAATGAATAAGATACTATTTATTTTATGTCTGACTTCGGCTTCCCTTTGGATGCTGTCTTGTACAGATTACGAAGTGGCTTCATATCCTGAGGAAAATGAAACCGAAGTATTTAATGGAACCGTTCTGGATTATTTGTCCACAGGGAATGAAAGGCTGAATTTGAAATTTGATTCTATGATGGTTCTTGTCAACAATATTCCCGATTTCATACAGCAGATGGAACAGACGGATGTGCAATATACAGTTTTTGCCATACCGGATGCATGTATCCGTTCCTCGTTGGCGCAACTTAACGAGTACCGTAAACAAAAGGAGTTGGGTGAAGCGATTTATTTGAGTGATTTATTAATTGAACCGTTTGTTGTTAAAGATACGATCGTTAATGTTGTAACACCGACTTTAAATGATACGATCATTAACGAATATCATTACGATTATAGAGCTGACCTTGAGCGAATGTTATGCAAGTACATTATTAAAGGTAGTTACGATACCGATAATATTCTAGCCAATGAAGGAAATGTCTCCTTAAATTCTTTGAAGTACAATTATCAAATGAATATAGAATGTTCTCGTAAACCGGCATCCGGATTTGTGGGTGGAGGAGTCAAACAGCTTATTTTCAGTGATATGAAAAGCTCTCAGGTGAAAGATAACTGGAACAGAGTTTCTACAGTATGGAATGATGTTTATACAAATAATGGTATCATTCACATCCTTTCTCCACAACACAGTTTCGGTTTTGATGAATTTATTTACGTATTTAATAATTATGGCAATGAATATAAGAAGTAAAAATATTGCGCTGCTGTTTTCCTGCGTATTATTAAGCATATCGTGTGTCGATAAATATTTGCCGGATAGTTTGGATGCTTTCGACAGAGACGTCAATTTTACTACAAAACTATATCGTCCTCAGCTAGGAAAAAACTCTTTGATGTCCGACAACTTTTCATCGGGTAATTCAACGCTTCCTCTTACTTTCGAAATATCACGAATCGTGAGGGCCGATGGAAGTCCTGCACCTGAATTGACGGAATATTTCCCGGTAAAAGTTTGGAAAACTCCATATATGGGTACCGAAAAGTCTATAGAAGAAATAGAAGCTAAAAGAGAAATAGAATATCGTACTCTTTTTCAGGTTAAAAAGCATTCCGGAGAATTTATGATGTGGTCCAATGCCGAATCTTCTTTTGTGCAGTGTGCTCCGAGTGACGGTTATATTTTTGATGTGCTGGTGAAAAACTCTGGAGGATATAAAACTTTTACCGATATGCAGCTTATACCTGTCAGAGAAAGTGATTACGAACCGAGTATATACGATCCGGAAACAGGGTTGGTGCAGGGACAGGACTATGTTACACCCAATTCGTTAACCCTTTTTCAAACAGAAAGTGGAGACTATATGTTTCCTGAAGATGTACATATTTATTTTCGTGAGAATCAGGATAATGACGATGATGTAAAAAGTTTGACTTTCCGTTTTTATGGACCGGATTATACACCGATCTCACCATCATCTTTTAATCAGACAGACTGGGCTAATCTGATTCATGGTTTTAATATGGAGAAAACCGATGAATATGTAAAGTACGATGTCGTTTATCCGATGCCATTGGTTGAAATGAAATCAAAATATACCAATAAAGATGGTAATAGAATAAATGTCAATTTCTTATACGACCGTATTACAGCAAGTGGTTATCGTATGACATCCACTATGTCATTTGAATTTGCGATATACAAGGAAGCTCATTGGGAGATAATAGTTGTATTTACAGCAGGAGCCCCCTTGTTTGAAGATGGAAAATAACTAATTAATACCATGATTCTAATATGAGAAATATATTTAAATATGGCTTATTGGCTATGGCGATTGCCGTCACCTCAGTTGGTGTTCGGGCTCAGGATATTCCTGTCAGTGGTGTAGTCAAAGATAAAAGCAATAATACTACATTGCCTTATGCTTCTGTTATTGTTAAAAATGAAAGTGGAAAAACTGTGCCTCAACTTTCAACTACAACTGATGACGACGGAAGATTTTCTACAAAAGTAAAGAGTGGTTATCGACTTGTATTCTCTTTTCTGGCGTTCGACAGTCTTTCAGTCAAAGTAACTAAACCCTCAGAACGCATGCAAATATATTTGAGTCCGGTTGAGAACATGATTGAGGAAACGGTTGTGGTCGGATTTAAAAGAGTTAGCAAAGCTGCGGTAACAGCATCGGTTACGGTTATTAAAGCGGAAGACTTGGTTAATACCCCTGTTGCCAATCCGATGGAGTTGCTTCAAGGGCGTGTTCCCGGGTTAAATATCCAGGTGAATAATGGTACTCCCGGAGGTCTTCCAAGTTTTTCAATTCGAGGAGTCTCGGATATTTCCGTTCAATCTTCCGGTGATGGCGAGTTTATGATGGGACTGACTCCTCCTTTGTTTGTTGTTGACGGTATACCGCAGGAAGACGTAACGGGCTATGATGCAGCTGGTTTGCTGTCAGGTGCGACAGTCAGTCCGTTGGCTATGATTCCACTTGAAGATATTGCGAATATCCAAGTATTGAAAGATGCAGCTGCAACCTCTCTGTATGGTTCAAAAGGTGCTTACGGAGTAATTCTTATAGAGACCAAAAGAGGAGAAACAGCCAAACCGAAAGTTTCTTATTCAGCTAACTTTGTAGTCAAAACCCCACCGAGGTTGAGAGATGTACTTGCAGGCGGGGCGGAGAGAGCGCTTAGAATTATGCAAATTTTGGGAAATGATACATCCGCCTATCACGGATATAATGAAATCCATAAATTGCAGGCACTGTCAGATAGCTTGAATCCTTATTACAATAATAATACGGATTGGCAGGGTGTCTTTTATCAGACGACTTACAATCAAACTCATAATCTTAGTTTCTCTGGTAAACCCAATGAGAAATTTGACTATAAGATCAATGCAAACTATTATACGGAAAAAGGAATTGTGAAAAACACGGACTTTAACCGATACGGTATCAGGGCAGCAGTAGGATATAAGCCTAATGATAGATTTCATTTGGATCTAAATCTTGCCACTACATTAACCCGAAATAGTAATGGTAGCGGAAATGCTTTCTCACAATCCGGCGTAGCCGCAGGTTCGGCAGCTTCTTCCTTGTTGCCTCCACCGTCTATGTATACAGCTTCCAATTCTGCATTGTCTGTTTTTTCTGTCCAGGCAGATAATCAGAATGTAGTCTATGATGCAAGTATGAATATCATGTATCTGTTGCCATTTGATATAAGATGGAGAAGTACTTTAGGATATAAATACGGAACTGTGGAGAATGAGAAATTTACGCCGGGTATTTTGAATGCCAATAGGGCTACTTGGAATAACGGTAGTGAATATAGTTATAATATGTATGTTCGTTCATTGTTGTCAAGAACCGTAAAATTGGGAATTGTAAATTTTGATTTACAGGGAGGTTTTGAACTTTCATCCGAAAAGTATAGCGGTAACTTTATTATGCTGAATGGATTGGCAAGTGACCATATATGGTCGTCCGGTATGCCGTCCATGGCAGCTGGAAGGTCGAATTTTTCAGATAAAAAGAATACGTTTGCACTTATTATAGATCCTCAGTTATCGCTGCCTGGTGGGAAATACGTATTTACTCCCAATATTCGTCCTGAAATAAATTCATCTTATGGGTCGCAGGCGAAATGGGCAATAAATCCTTCATTAGGATTTCGCTGGAACTTCAGCCGTGAATCTTTTGCTAAAAAATGGAAGTTTCTGGATGCCGGAGCTCTTCGTGTAACTTGGGGACGTAGTACCACTTATAAAGCTAGTATTTATGATATATGGGGAAGTTACAATCTGAGCAAAGATACTTATAATGGAGTTTCTATTATTCCTATTGATAAAAACGCTATGCCGAATCCGGATTTGAAGCCGGTAACGTCAACATCATGGAATCTCGGAACAGACTTATCATTCCTTAATAATAAAATTATGTTCGTTGCCGAGGCGTATTACAAACAAATTGACAATCAGCTAAGTTCGATAGAGTTGGCTAACCACAATGCTTTTAATTCCGTAAGAAGTACGAAAACGAGTCTGGTTAACTATGGATTGGAGTTTTCGTTGAACGTCCGTCCGTTGTCAAGGCAAAGTAATTGGGATTTGAATGTAGCGACTTCACTGGCAATTAATAAAGACGTGATCGCAAAGCTGCCTAACGAGGTGCGGCAGATTATTAACAGTGATGCGGAAGTGGTGAATAAATTAGGTTCTAACGCGATGGGGAATTATCTCTATGTGTATAAAGGCGTATATGCGACTGACGAAGACGTGCCTGTTAATCCGCTGACCGGAGAACGCTTGCGGATGGGAGGGAATACTTCTACTCAAGCATACTTTAAGGCGGGAGACCCTATTTGGGTGGATGTAAATGGTGATTATATCATCGATGAAAAAGACAAAGTGATTGTAGGTAATTCACAGCCGCGAATGACCGGTGGTATTAGTATCAATCTTCGTTATAAAGCGTTTTCTATCAACACTAACTGCTCGTTTACGTTGAGACGTGATATTATCAACAAGGCTCTGGCAGACCGTTTTAGGGCTTATGGAACACCTGTAGCAGGTAAGGTGAACCTTACAGGTAGTGGAGCTTTAACACCTATTGAGGCATATAATTTCTGGACAGAAGATAATATCTATGCCCAATATCCTAATCCGTTTGATTATACCCGTTCAAGTATTATTCAGCCTTTCAGATACGACCAGACATTGTTTATGGAAGATGGCTCTTATTTTAAAATTAACGGTATATCTGTGGCTTATACTATTCCAAAGAAAATGCTGGATTTTTTTAGGATCAGCCGATGTCAGCTTAATTTTAGTATGAACAATATTTATACTTTCTCCAAATATTCAGGCATCAATCCCGAAAATGTAAACAATTTGGGATATGACACATCCGGTGGTTATCCCAATGGTCGTACTGTGACATTTGGTGTCTCAATGGATTTTTAGATGAACGATTAAATATAGAAGAATATGAAAAATATAGTTTTAATAATGACTTTGATAGTATCTTGCCTGTTTGCCGGTTGTGACTCGCTTGCAAATAAGAGTGAAGATAAATTATCGGGTGATGATTTTTGGGCGCAGGGAAATGAGACGAATGCGGAAGCTTTTTTGTTGAGCATATACAATTCGTTTCGGAATGCAACAATGTCACAACGTCCTTTCCTTACGTATAGCGGAGATATGCGGTGCGCTCCAATAACAGCCTACAGCACTGGGGATAAATATGTAGCTTATTTAGCTAACAACGATATGGGTGAATTGCGTAATACATATCCCGATGATGCTAGGGGCGGTTTAATAATGCAATGGGATGTGTTTTATACTGCTATTCAGGATGCCAATATTCTGCTTGCTGAAATAGACAAAGTGCCCGGCATGGATGAATTGAAACGGAGTCGTTTTAAGGCAGAAGCTATTTTCATGCGTAACTTGTCTTATTTCTTCATCGTAAGGGCTTTTGGAGATGTGCCTTATTATACAAATGCCTATAATGAAGCTCCCTTGCCAAGAACCAATATGGTTATAGTTTTGCAAAATTGCCTTGCTGACTTACAACCTTTGCTTGACGATGATCCGGGAGCGGAAGTACTACCATGGTCATATTCATCTTATTCGAGCAAAGGGATTAGAGCCTCCAGAGGTTCTGTCATTGCGCTGATGATGCATATAAACTTGTGGCTTGTACAGTTTGATGCACAAAATAAAGAGCAATATTATAGGAATGTTGTTTCGCTAGGCGAGGAACTGGAACGTAACAATGGAGCTTATTCATTACTTGATATAAATAGAAGTTCCGTGATTTTCGCAGGAGGGTCAGACGAAGGCTTGTTTGAGATTGCACAAAATATAAATTTCAATGAGATATTTATGATGAATGCAAAGTTTTCTGATAATGTTTCCTATTCCTGTCTGAACAAGTCTACACCAGTGTTCTGTTATTCAGGAGATTATCTAATGAGTCTGTTCCCTATGTATGAAGATGATGCGAGAAAAGAATTATGGTTTGACGAAAAGATATATTCTACTTCGGTTTCAAGTTCTGCTCCTAAGGAAATCAAGAAATTTTGGAATATTGATACTTATGGAAACGGAACAATTACGTCCAACTCCGGCAATCAAATAGTATTCCGTTATGCAGGTGCACTTTTGTTGTATGCTGAAGCTCTTGCCGCTTTGGGGACTAACGATACGAAAGCCTGCGAATTACTCAACCGGGTCCGCAATAGGGCACATGCTTCCGAAATAAATACCTCGGGTAGTGAACTGATGGATGCTATTTTCTGGGAACGCTGCAGAGAGCTAATCGGTGAAGGACATTACTATTATGATTTGGTTCGTACAGGAAAAGTGTATAACAGAAACTATTGTATGAATCCGATGACGCGTACTAATTTCAATGTGGGGGCATGGACATGGCCTATTCATCGTAATGCGTTGAAAAACAACACACAGATTGGATTGAATTTATTTTGGGAGTAACTCTGATAAACTTAAAATGTATAGATATGAAAAATAATATCAAATTATGGAAGAAAATTGTCGGATGTTGCCTTTTGGCAGTACTCATGTACAATTGTGCCGATGATAGTTATTTAATTGATGGTGGAAAAGCAAACCCTTATTATAATGGGAATATGATGCAATATTTGGAATCAAGACCCGATTATTTTAAAGATTTGGTGGAAGTCATCCGGCTGTCCGGTATGGAAGATGTTTTTGAAGACGAACAAATTACCTTTTTTGCACCTACCGATTGGTCAATCCGTGGTAGTTTTAATTATCTGAACCGTATTTGGTATCGTATGGGGCATGATAGCATCAAGAGTTTTAGTCAGATAAAACCGGAAGTCTGGCGTGAAATGCTGTCAATGTACATTGTAAAAGATAAATATTTGCTGAAAGATATACCTCAAATTGATACGACTGCCATAGCAGCCTATCCGGGACAGGCATTTTTATCTTATGGTCAGCAGCCTATGAATATGGGTGTTGTTTATTATGATGCAAACAATGTAAAATATGCCGGTGCAAGACAAATCATATACTCTTATGTCTATGATTTCACTATAGGAGATATGAAAAACGCTTATGTAGCAACATCTGATATACA
This sequence comes from Bacteroides sp. AM23-12, assembly GCF_003434395.1. NCBI lineage: Bacteria > Pseudomonadati > Bacteroidota > Bacteroidia > Bacteroidales > Bacteroidaceae > Bacteroides > Bacteroides sp. AM23-12. Next base: position 292,674 of record NZ_QTLF01000002.1, on the reverse strand, counting down.
ACCGACCAACGGAGTGGTACATGTACTCAGATTAACCGATCATGCATTTGGTTTTGAACCATATCTTTTCGCTACCAAAGCTATAAATGCGACAATAGAAACAGAACCGGATAATTAACTATAAATAAAGATAGTACAATGAAACATATTACCATCTATTCGTTAATGATTGTTTGCTCCGTATTCACTTCGTTATTGGTAACATCCTGTAACAGTGATCTGAACAGCAATATTAAAGATGATCCGTACAGTGGTGGAAAAGCTCCGCTTGGAATCGGTTTGCTGGCTGAATCTCCTTCTCCGGAAAGCGCTTATCCCAATGATACGGTTGTATTCAAAGCAAAAGGGATGTTGAACTGGTGTGATCCGCAATCAGGACGTTACGATTTCAAGTTCTATATTTCTGATGAAGAAACTAAAATTGTAACTGCTACCGACACGACAATCACCGTGAAAGTACCTGGAAATCTTAGTTCGGGTACGGCTTATATTGTATTGAAAGAACAGGTTTTCTATGGACCTCGTCTCACTGTATTAGGAAATATTAAGATAGATCAGTCATACGGCTTTAAAGGCACTTCGGGGCCTATTTACGATTGTGCGGAACATTATTCAAAAGCACGGGTATATTATCCAGTTGGCGACTATATGCAGGCCTACTACAATGAAAATAGCTCGCAGAGTTTTTCTTGTATATCTATGGTTTTGACAGACGGCTCTGTATCGGGAAAATGGGTAACTGACTTCAAACTTGATCCTGGTCAGGGAGCCGGCATTGATCTGGCCAATCCGGGAGTGACAGATATTGAATGTTACCTTAATTCATTTACTTATTTTCCTAGTGACCACAGGGTTCTTCTGTCGGGTAAATTTTCAGAATACGGCTGGGATAAGTTGCCGGTCAATAACATCACGATAGCTACTAATGAAGTAGCCTCGTATTATAAAATTGTAGCGCTGCCTTCGAAAAAGAATAATACAAGCATAAATTGTAAGATACCGGTATTCAACGGGGGAACTCTTGAAGCGCCTGTCCGTACATTTATAACTTCCAATGAGAAGGTGGTAGCAGTAGGAAATATTACAAACTACTGTCGTATTAATACCGAAAAATCCTATGCTGAGAGTATGGTTTTGGATTATTCGAAGGTTGCAAGTGTATTGCGTATGTCAAGGACTGGAGAACTTGATGATAGCTATCGCAGGGATGCAGAAGGAGTTATCGGGCAGATTTTAGATGCTTGTATGGTCGAAAGTGACGGTATTGTCATAGTAGGGACATTCAGCAGTTTCGATGGACAGTCTGTGAAGAATATTGTGAAGTTGAATGCCGAAGGTACCCTTGATGAAACTTTTATGAAAAACATCGGTACGGGCGCAAATGGAAGTATTACTAAAATCCGGTACAATAAAAACAAAAAGAAAATCCTTATAACTGGGGAGTTTTCTGAGTTCAACGGTATTCCTGCACAGAGTGTAGTTATGTTGAATGATGATGGCACACGTGATGAAATTTTCAAGATCGGAAAAATGGAAGGAGGATTGGCCAATTTTGCCTGTCTGCTTGATAATGATAATATTGTTGTTTCAGGTGCGTTTACGAAATACGATGGTGTAACTCGCCGTGGTTTCCTTATATTGGGTCGTGATGGAAAGGCGCTGCAACAATTTAATGTACCGGGCATCTTCCAGGGTGAACTCTACAAAGTAATTGAAACTCGTACTTCGACCAATTCAAACGGATTGCTGCTGCTTGGTGATTTCAGTCGTTTTGATGGTAATATGGTTCGCAATGCGATAATGATAGAAGTTGATTATGAATAACTTATTATGAAATACAATGGAAAAGTTGATAAAAAATATAATGCTTTGCCTGTTTGCTGTATTTGCATTCTCGTGCAATGAGGAGATGGAAAGGCTTTTGACTGATGATTATCCGGAGTCGGGTACTGAATATACTACGGGACACGTATTGATGGTGGTTATCGATGGTGCATCCGGAATAGCCGTTAATGAGGCGTACAATACACGAAAGGCTCCAGTTATCCGCTCCATGACGGATAAATCTTTGTTTACTTTTTACGGACTTGCCGACAATGAAGAAGGGGTAAGTAAAGAACGTGGATGGGCAAATTTGCTGACCGGAACAACAAAGAACGGGCTTGATGTCAATCAAGGAATTGACGAACTCGAAACGCCTTCTTTTCTTCAACGATTGAAAGAGGCGGATGAAAATCTGAAAGTTAGCTTTTATTCTTCCGATACGGAGTTTTTCGGAGCTTTCGGGAGTGTTGCCGATACTAAAAGAAAGACTTCGGCCGACAGTGAAACCGCTGATGCTCTTATTGCTGAAATCAATGATGAAACAATCTCGGATATCGTAGTTGCACAGTTCGGCGGTGTTCAACAGACTGGTGAGCAACATGGATTCTGGAGCAATGAGACAACTCCTACCAGTGAGGTTATTGATGCGATTTACAATGTAGATGCTTTCATCGGTAAAATAATGAAAGCACTTGAAGCGCGTCCGCGTTACGTTCAGGAAAACTGGCTTGTAGTTATTACATCTTCTTATGGTGGTGTTTATGAAGGTAATGTAACTCCGGCATCGTTGTATGATGATCCGCGTCTCAATTCTTTCATGATGCTCTATAACAGTCGGTTTGCATCCAAATTGTTGCAAAGGCCGGGCTCGGATGAACTACAATACAAATTCTATAGTCCTTATTTCGTCGGTCCCGGACAAAAAGCGACAACAAATGCCGTTATGACTGGAAATACCGAGTTTTTTAATATGGGTAAACGATGGAGTTCCAATCCGGATGAAGAGGTGGATAAAAGTGGATATACCATTCAGTTTAAAATGTTTGATAAGCACGGCGACCCCTGGGGTAATAGAAATATAATATCGAAAAGATATCAAAAAGCGGGTACAGGTTGGCAGCTAATGTTTTCTAATAATACGCAAGTCGAATTTGCTGCTAATTTTAAAGAGGGTTCTTCGGTTTTCCGCTTACCATCTACGAGACGTGACGGATCATGGCATTCTTATACGCTAGTTATAAAAGAGGTTGATGATACCCAGAAAGGTGACTCCATCTTATTTTATCTTGACGGTAAGTATCAGATGGGATGTAAGATAGACGGCAGTAAAGATATGTGGACAGATGCGCCTCTTGCCATCGGACATACGTTTTCTCCGGACAGACCTAGTCAGGCAAATCTATATATAAACGATCTCCAGTTTTACAACGTTGCTCTACCTGCTGATATTATTGCGGAGTATCATTGTACTACAAAACTGGACCTTTTGGGTGAATTATATCCGTATTGGAATAATCTGGTGGGTTATTACCCCAACGATCGCGAAGATGATATCGGATTATCTTATTTGGAAGATTATTCGAAATATACATCAAAAGATAAAAGATTATACTTCAATAAACCGGTTGGTACGTTTGCGCCTACCGATGATTACGTAACGCGCAGGCAGGAGAGTATTGTAACGGATAAGGTATGCCCACTTATAGACGATTCCTACTATAAAACGGTTCTTAATACAGTCGATTTATCCTATCAGATTTTTCAATGGTTTGGAGAGCCGGTTGATTCTTCCTGGAATTTCGATGGTGAAGGCTGGGCATTAGATTACGTTTCTTTAAATAATTAAATTAGAATGCAATATGAAATGCTTTAATAAACTAAAAGCCGACTATGCAGTTTTGCTGTCATTCATTTCCTGTATGTTTTTTATGGGAAGCTGCAACATTGCTTATCAATATGATATCGAAAGCGGGACAGAGGATGATACCGCCGATTCTACCAATGTAACCATAGTAACAGGTGAAGGAATCGATGTCAGTATGTATGAAAGTGCCCGTATTTTTCCGGGTTTGGTAGATACTTTAGTCGATAATACTGTCAATACACTGCTTGCGCTTGATTTAAGCAAGAGATACATTCCTGCATACGATCTTGACGTGCAACAAGTTCCTCGTCCGATATACAGCACCGGGCTTTATGCCGGAGCAGGTGAATTGATTACTATAACCATTAATGACAACACTATGGGGTTGACGGTTATCATCGGTTCTCATTTAGATGATTTGACGGATATTTCTCCCTACTTGCGTTTGCCGGTAGTTACTACTTCGAAGCAACTGTTCCCGGGAAAAAACACGATTCGTAATCCTTTGGGAGGTATGATATGGATCGAAAAAAGCAAGGATGTGAATGGCAGTGCGGATTTTGTTATGGAGATTAACGGGGCTTATCGTTCGCCTGATTTTATTGTCGGTTCTACTGATGTAACAGCGTGGGTTGAGCAGTTGCGTACAACGACTGTACCGTGGCTCGAGTTGCGTGGCCGGCATGTCGCTTTTTCCGTTCAGCGTGAGCGATTATTGGATATGATAAATGATGATCCTACCATTGCTGAAAAGATGCCGAACACACTGGAAGCATGGGACAATGCTGTCGAGACCTATTATTATAACTATTACAGTTTGCAGGTTGGGGCACAGGATTTTTCAATGCGTGCTCCCGATTTTCCTGAGCGTGTGGTGCTGGATGTGGAGTTGTTGGACAATCTGTATATTCGTAATGCCGATTATGGTGTAGTGGCATTGAATACAAATTATCTGTTGAATGAGCTGGCTAGCTATCAAACGTTGAAATCCGGTAATTCTGTTGCTATTTTTAATGCGTTATATAGAAATTACTCTTTCAGAGATATAAAATCACCCTGGTGGAGCGAAGTATCTGATGCGGTAAAAGCAATTCCCCTATATCGCATGGCTGAGAAAGGATTAAGAGAGGATGGGTATCCGATGGGACCGATTTTCCCGGAAGAAGGCAGTAGCATTGCGGAGCAATTCCCCAAAGCATTGGCATATGCAGATACCGATAGTAGCCGCTGGTTTGTATCTGATATAAAGTCGGAAGTACGGCCGACATACGCATTGGCAAGCCTCGTTCAATTAGCTAACTACAAAGATGACGATTGGGCTTTTTATATAGAGTTGAACCGTATGATTAAAGATAAAATTTCCATAGATCATTCTACTTCTACCTATTTCTTTAAGGCTTTATGTGACTATTTTAAGGAAGATTTTTCACCATTCTTTGAGCATTGGGGCTATTCGCTGACAGACGAAGCCCGTAGTTATGCATCGAAATATCCGCTGATGGATAAAGCCATATGGAAATACTCGCCTCTGGCAGAAAATCCATCAAGTGGTGTGGTTGATTTCCCAAGTAACGGGTATCACTACCGTCATAATCGCGCTGACTGGGAGATTTATGCACTGGATGCAAATGGAAGCGATAACTTTAATTCAGGGCAGTCGCCAGACCGATTGCTGGACAGCGACAAATCAACAGGATGGACTTCATATTACAACAACGATACAAGTACTCCGCCACTTCCGTATTATTTGTTTATTGATATGAAAGAGACGACAGATGTTAATGGTGTATTTCTGGCTGGCAACAACTCAGACTTTGCGGCAACTAAGCTGATTATCGAGACTCCTGTCAATCAGGATATTATTAATGATCCGCTTGACGAAAATATAGTTTGGAGGGAAATTGTGCAGATTGATTCCATTGCACATCCCGAGTTGCCCAATATTAAAAGTGAGGGTTTCTATGATTTTCCGTCAAAAGAACAAGTGAGATATCTGCGTATAAAACTTCCTGAACCTAATCGTAATGATAACTGGAATGAAACAGATATGTCTCGTTTTAGGTTCAGAGTACAGTCGTTTACCGAGTTTGGTACATTTTATTATAAACCGTAAATTTATATCAGATGAATAAACTATTAAATATTCTCACATACAGCTTGCTTGTTGTTTGTGTCCTGGCATTTAACTATGCTTGCACGGAATACGATACACCTGCTGAAATAGCAGACGATGGAACTATAGATACCGGCATATCTACCAAAATCCATCGTAAAGTATTATGGATAAATATAGATGGTGCGGTTGGTGAAGTGGTGAAGAACTCCCTTCCTGCCGATGGTGCCATTGCTAAGATGTTGAAAAATAGTAAATATTCGTGGACAGGAGTTAGTGACAATCGAACCCTGTCTGTCGAGAGGAACGAAGACCCTGTAACGTGGGCAACCATGCTCACTGGGGTCATACCCGAAAAGCACAGTATAACCGATGAATCTTATACTGCTAATGTGGAGTACAATCCGAACAATCCGAATGAAAAGGTAATTCACTATCAAAACATTATTAGCTATATTTCGAATAATGACGTGAATATGCTTTCATTGTGTGTGACACCTTGGGCGAAACTGAACAAAAATATGCTTAACAATGCTAAGACTACCATTACTTCAGAAAATGACGTTCAAACTCGGGATGTGGTTCTCAATCATATTGCGAATGAAGATTACACATTCATTCTGGCCGATTTTTCAGGAATGTTGGAGGCTGGGAAGAGTGGGGGATTCAAAGCGGACAACGCCGCTTATGTCAGTGCACTTAAAACTATAGACGGATACATTGGTGAATTTTTGTCAGCGATTGATGCCCGTGAGAATGCATTTTACGAAGACTGGCTTATTGTTGTAACTTCCAATCACGGTGGATCGGCTGACGGTCGTTATGGTGGCACTTCGGAAGTGGAGCGTAACACGTTTGGTCTGTTTTACTACAATCATTATACGGAAAAACAATTGAATGGTAATAGACTATACGGTGCATATTTTGATTCTCAGAATGAATACAAGGCTGTCGTTTTTGATAGTATAGGTAAATATTATTCTTTAGGTATGGATGCATTTTCAATGGAGATCATAATGCGTATGGTTCCTAGGCAGGACGGTACATATAATGGTAACAATTGGGATCGCATACTTGGAAAAGCCGGCTGGGGACTATATAGGCAGAGAGGAACTGTATCCATGAGAACAAATCCTAAGGAAGGTCCTGCTCTTGAGCAAGCTATTACCGGATACAATGATTCTAAATGGCATCACTATGGTGTTAGCATAAGTTCCGCTGCCTCCGGAAGGAGAAATTGGCTCATTACTTTAGATGGTAAGTTGCAGGGATCTGGAACTACGGATACCCAAGGATTGGCTCCGGATTCAAGCCTTTTGGCGATAGGTGGTTATTCTGTGCCAACTTCCTATTATATATCGGAAGTACGTCTATGGAAAAAGGATCTTGCTGAAAGAGAATTTTTGCAACTATCGGGAGAAATTGATATTGAACCTTCTAGTGATATGCTCGGCTATTGGAAATTCAAGCCAACAGAGCAACTTGAGAAATTAGAGGAGGATACATTAGTAATTAAAAATCAGATACAAGGTGGACTCAATATGTATTATATTAAAGATAAAACAAGCAGTTCTCCGGATATCGAACAGAAAGCTTCTGCCATGTTTGCAAATACATTGCCTACCAATGTCAATGCTGAAAGAATCTGTGTTGAGAATACGCTGATAGTACCGCAAATTCTCTATTGGTTAGGCATCTCGGTGCCATCCACATTAGATGGATACGTGTTTATCAATAACTATGCGCTTTCAGAAGAATGGCGCGAAGAGGTGGATACGGAATAATTTGACGAAAAAAGAAAACTTTGTTTGATGCTGGAATTAATGGAGGAGTATCGATTAAATATTTATGTCGGTACTCTTCTCACTCAATTAATAAAGTTGTGATTATAGTTTTTTATCAATCATAAAAGACATCTGTAAGAAATATTATGAAAACAATTAAATTATCAATCCTATTTCTTGTCCAGATACTATTACTTTCATGTAGCGAACAAGTGTATGTCGATGGTACTTCCAAGCAAGTTATAAAAAGATATAAGATGATTACTCAGGCTATCAGCCAACTTACACCCCAAAACAAACTGCTTGTAGAGGAGATTAATAAAAATGTTCAGGATACCATACTTGAACGATTAAACATGAATATTGCAGGGAGATGGAATGATTCATCCTTGTCCTTAACTTTGATGAAGTCCACTATAAAGTTTGTACCGGTTATTGATTCGCCTTCAAGATTATATTTAGTGAACGATTCAGAAAAGGTATTTAGAATTCCAGAAAAGTTTGCTTGTTTTTATGGGCAGAATGATAATGGGGAAACAATATATTTTTATGCTATATATCATGCTGAAAACTTTATGAAAGACACGAATCCGAAAAGTTATTATCAAGGATATGTTGAAGTGTTTGGGAAGGAAGCTGCGGACAAGATGGTAGAAAGTAGTATAAAGAGGACAGAAGCGGAAAGATGGGAAATTATGTCGTTTACACCGCAGAAAAATGAAACAAAGAAGTTTGAATATGCTAGAGAGCATTCTGATGATGGGACATTTTTTATTTTAACTCGAGAAAATACTTATCCTCATATATGTTTCTTTAAGGATAAAAAGCCTTATTATTGTTGGGGAGCAAATCAAGATGAATTGTCTATGGAACCTTTGGAAAATTATTTGAAACCATAGTTAATACGGAATAGTTCTGTATAATTTATCAGCCCTTCACCTTCTCTCTACATCCCTTATCAAATGGGGAAGAGCGGGTGAAGGGCTTCCTGTTTCATGGCTCTTTCATCGTTCTTTATATTTTAAATCCACCGACACCCTGTAATTACCCGGAACCGGAGTATATATCGGTTGATAGATCGTCCCTTTATTTTGCAATTTCTTTTCTGCCATTAACCTCTTGATATGGCGATATGCAGTGATTTGTGTCATTCCGCAGAGATATTGAAAATCTTTCCGGGTGATAATCTGATTTTCAGCAAAATATTCAGTTAGTTTCATGTCTATTTCTACTTCTGATAAATTGGCGGAGTGCGGTCTGATTTTAGAACGCTGGAATTTCATGTGACACAATTCCCCTTTCAATTCTTTATCAGCTTTAAACTTTATAGCTTTCAATTTTACCCGGTGCACACGTTTGTCTTTCGGGTTACGTATTTCTTCTTCGCAGGAAAGAGTGACCTGAAAGAATCCTAATCCATCGACATGCACCTTTTTACCTTCCAGGAGGCACTGAGCTACTTCATTTTTCAGTTCTTCCAAGGTTGAAATAATGTCCGATACTCTTAATGTGGAGCGATCATGGATGCGATAAGCCAGTTTCTCGGTATTGACGGTCTCAAAACTTACCGGACGGGCATGATAACGCGTCTTGTTCTTTTTCTCCTTTGGCATCGGAGTCTTATATAATTCAAATTGTACTGCCATTTCTGCTTTATCTTTAAATGATTTCTTGTTTTTAGTGCTGATATTTTATACTTATCATTACTATGATAAGATCTTATCACAATAATGATGTTATTTTATCATAGTAGTGATAATATCTTATCACATTGGTGATAAATATAATTTGTCGGTGACAAAGATAAGGTTTAATAGTATGATAAACAAGAAATGATAGGATATTAATGATAAGTCTGGTTTTCAAAAAATGAATAGGATGAAAAGTTGCAAATGGCTTTTTTTTGATATTATATTCGCATCCATTAATCATAAAAAAAAGAAGAAAATGGAACAAAAAAATGGTTGGTTTGCCTTTTGGCAAAAATTGATGAAGTGTCTTTCAAAACAAGATGAAACGGGAGTAGGGGATACAAAAAGTGTAGCACCTGTCAATACTATTATTCAGTCGATTAAGGGGGTATCATCGTCTAAAGAAAAAGACTCATCGAAAGTGAAGTCACTAACTGAGAGCGTAGATACTTTTTTAAAATCCCGCTATGATTTCCGCTACAATGTGCTGACAGAAGAAACGGAATATCGTTTGTTGGAACGAATGGAGGAAGGATTTGCACCTGTGAATCAGCGTGTCTTAAATACATTCTGCCTGGAAGCTCACGAATCAGGTATTTCTTGTTGGGATCGTGATCTTTCACGCTGTATTTTCTCCACCCGTATTGCAGAGTATCATCCTTTCAAACTTTATTTGGAAGAATTGCCGGTATGGGATGGAGTGGACCGTTTGGCGGCTTTGGCACGCAGAGTTTCGAGAGACCAATTGTGGGTGAAAGAATTCCATATATGGATGCGGGGTATGACAGCACAATGGATGGGGGTTACGGGAAGTCATGCCAATAGTGTGGCGCCTTTGCTTATCAGTACGGAGCAAGGATATTTAAAGTCTACTTTTTGCAAATCGCTACTTCCTCCTGCGCTTCAGCGTTATTATATGGATAAGGTGGATTTAACCAGTCAAGGGCATATAGAACGGAGATTGGCGGAGATGGGACTTCTCAATCTGGATGAGTTTGATAAATATGCTCCGACGAAAATGCCGTTATTGAAGAATCTGATGCAGATGGCTTCATTAAGCCTGTGCAAAGCTTATCAGAAAAATTATCGCTCGCTACCTCGTATAGCATCTTTTATCGGGACATCGAATCGAAAAGATTTATTGACTGACCCGACTGGTAGCCGCAGGTTTATTTGTGTGCTGGTAGAGTATCCTATCGATTGTGAGGGGATTGACTATGCACAACTTTATGCTCAATTGAAAGCGGAGATTTTGGCGGGTGAACATTATTGGTTTACAAAAGAGGAAGAGACGGAATTGCAGCAAAGTAACATGACGTTTTATCGCCAGGGACCTGTGGAAGACGTATTGCGTTCCTGTTATCGGGCGGCAGAAAAAGGAGAAGGGTGTGAACTTCTTTCGTCTGCTGATATCTTTCAGCGATTGAAGAAGATAAATCCGGCAGCTATGCGTGGGGCAAATCCGGCGAGTTTGGCACAAATACTGATAGCGGTGGGGATAGAACGTAAGCATACCAAGTTTGGGAATGTGTATCGGGTAGTCTCCGTCTGATGGGAGGTGAAGCGGATGGTGAACAGGAGATCTTCACCCGCAATCGTCTTGCCAGAGGGAGTTGTGAAGGGTGAAGGGAGGAAAGGGGATTTGCTTATTTGGGATGAAAAATTGTATCCTTTTTGGGGACACTCTTTCCTTCTCTTTTTCGTTTTTTCTTCTTATCTTGCGAATGATAATTCATCTCATGTAAAAAGGTGAAGTAGAGAGATGTTTGATTATGGAAAACATAAAATTTAATAGAAAATGAAAAACATTATTTTAATAGTAAGTTTATTATTGATGGGTGTGAGTAGTCGGGCAGACATATTGAACTCTTCTGATAATAAGAATGTGGCAGATAAATTTGATCCGATGCTTAAAGCAGCGTTGTTTCAAATGAAGATTATAGCTGATACCAGCTCTATTTTATTATCGGATATTGATTACGTGGAGGATTTGGAGCTGAAAACCAGTTTATGGATTAATAATGACGTGAATAGAGCGAAAACTACGAGGCATGAAATTACCTCATTAAAAGGCCTTGAGTATTTTTCTTCTCTACGTCGGTTAAAATTGGTGGGAAATCGGACTGATACATTGGAGTGTATTCCTGATTTTTCTAGATTTAAAGAACTTCGTGAGTTGGAAATTATACAAGTCTACCTTCCGAAACTGGATATAAGTGGTTGTAAAAATCTCACGAATTTAAGTTGTAGAAGTTGTGATTTGAATACGATAGACTTGAAAAAGAATATTCAATTAAGAACTTTAGATTGTACTTATAACCGACTGATAGAATTGGATCTTAGTCATAATAAACAACTTCGAACGGTTATTGTTAAATCTCAAAGAAATAAAGGATTACTTTCGGAAGGAGGTCGTGCCGGGATATTATCTAAGTTGATTCTTCCGGATAACCGATCGAATACAGAAGGAATAAGTATACTTGAATGTTCGGATAATAATCTGGAGAAATTGGATATTAGTCGATCACCGCATCTTAGAAAAATAAATTGTAGCTGGAATAAGCTAAAAGCACTTGAAACATCACATAATCAAGAATTGCGGGAACTAAATTGTGAAGCAAATTATATTGGAGAGTTGGATTTTAGTGCTAACCTAAAGATGGAATTTTTAACTTGCGGATTGCAGGGATATGAGTGGATACGCCAAGAAGGGAATGATTATCGTTTATTGAAGAAATTGATACTCCCTGAGCAAAAAGAGAATGTGGAAGGAGGTTCGCTGCGTAAACTTTCTATTAAAGAAATATCAGAAGAAGCAATTCCGGTTTTTAGTGACTACCCTTATTTAAAAGAATTAAATTGTGCTGATAACAGACTAAAAACAATTGATCTTAGTGCAAATATATATTTGGAGGTTTTGGATTGTAGTAGTAATGCTATTTCCCAGCTTGATTTGCATTCTAATGTCAACTTGTATTCATTGAATATTTTAAATTGTCCATTGCAAGTATTGGACTTGTCCCAGACAAAAGTGAAGCTAATTATGTGTGATTTCTATGATAGAAGAGAGAAGGGTGTGAAAAATGGATACATATCTGGTTTGTATTTAAAATTGATTGTTCCTAAAGGATACCATGCTGAAACTATAAACTTTAGAACCCCCACCTTAGAAACTGCCTCTTTTGAAAATGGCTCTATATATAATTATTTACCTCCACAATATGTCAGGATGGTAGTGTCAGGAAAATAGATACAAAACCTGATATAGCAGATAAAAAACAGCTGGAAATTTCTGGTAATGGATTATTTTTAAACCTATTGAGCGATTTTTGAACTCTTTATTCTGTATCATTTTAAGGAATTGGAGTATTTTGAATGATTTGAGTACTCATTTCTTTTCTATTTTTATCAACTTTGCCACTGTGAATCATTCGATGATTTGCGGTGGCTTTTAAATTTTAATAAATAATAGAATAGACATGAATTGCACAAAGATGAAAAAACTTTTTAGAAAAGGTACGTTGAGTATACTTCTTTTAGGAGTAATAACGTTTTTCACTTATCCGCTCTCGGCACAAACGAATGGAAAATCCAGTAAGGGATTGTACGAGCTGTTTAGTACTAAAATACCGGACGGGGCGCAGTGGAAAGCTCAGGATAATAAATTTGTCCGTGATGGGGGATACTCTAAAAAATCAGAAAATTATATATATGTAGGAGCCTCTAAAAGTCCGGCAGAACTGACCGGGCTATCCATTCCTATTCGCGAGAATCCGGGACCGGGTGAGTTTCGCTATATCACTTTTGCCTGGGTAAAATGGGGAGGTGATCAAATTGGAATGAAATTTCATGTTTCCGAAAAGTCTGCAAATCAAAAAGGCAAGAAATATGATTTTACTTATATAGCCGGCAAGTCCAAGGATTTGATAAATCCGATGGAGGGTCTTAATCTCGGTGAACTACCGGGACACTGGATGGTGATGACCAGGGACTTATGGAAAGATTTTGGTAATATTACGTTGACCGGTATTTCTTTTATCTGCCCGGAGAGACGTGATGCAGGATTTGATGAAATCTTTCTCGCTAAGACACAGGATGATATAAAGAATGCTCCGAAAGTACTTCCGAGCGAAATTGCAACTCCGGTACCCGTTGATGGAGAAGAGGAAGGGCTGGTATATGAAGAGGGAACAACTAATGAGGATGAACAACCGCAAGGGGTACAGATTGACTGGGCTGCACAGATTAAAGCGGGAGGATTCATGATGTATCCGTTGTATTTGCTTGGATTGCTTGCCTTAGTAATAGCTTTGCAACGCTTGCTAACTTCAAGAGAAGGAAGACTGGCACCAAAAGGACTGCGTAAAACAGTCAGCGAATGCCTTGCACAAGGAGATTTGAAAGGTGCGATTGCAGCCTGTGATAAATACCCTTCCACATTAGGAAATTCGCTGCGTTTTATTTTCGAGCATGTGAAAGCTGGAAGAGAAGCTGTCAGCCAGACAGCTGGTGATATGGCCGCACGTGATATCCGTACACATTTGTCACGCATATATCCTTTGTCAGTCATAGCTTCCCTGTCGCCCCTTATCGGTTTGCTGGGAACAGTTGTCGGTATGATCGAAGCGTTTGGTCTGGTAGCATTGTATGGTGACGAAGGCGGCGCTTCTATATTGTCCGATTCTATTTCAAAAGCTTTGATTACGACTGCTGCCGGTTTGATCATCGCAGCTCCTGCCATTGCTTTGTATTTCATTATTAAAAATCGTATTATGAAATTGGCTTCTTTGGTAGAAGTAGAAGTTGAAAATGTGATTACTACTCTCTATCTGGAAGGAGATTCGACGGATATGAACACACCGGGGAGTAAGGAGGAGAAGCATGAGACTAAACTATGATGAAGAAGACAAAGTAGAGGTGCAGATGTCGCCCTTGATAGACTGCGTCTTTCTGCTACTGATCTTCTTCCTTGTGACTACTATGATGAAGAAGTGGGAAATGCAAATACCTTTATCACTTCCTTCAATGACTTCCAGCTTGTCTACCACCCGCGCCGGAGAGGAAGCTGTTATCATAGCAGTGGATGAGGAGAAAAATGTGTATCAGGTAGTAGGACATGATGCGTACACTGGTGAGAACCACTATGTGCCGATTTCTGATCTGAATACTTTCCTTACAGAACTCCGCAACAGTGAAGGTACGGAAATTGCTATTGATGTGGCGGCTTACCGGACTGTACCCGTAAATACGGTAATAGAGATATTCGATCAATGTCAAATACAAGGATTCACGCGTACGCGTGTCCGTTTGGGTAGTAAACCTTATTAAGCTTATGAGATTATCACTATTTAATAATGAAGATGAACCGGAAGTGTCTATGTCGCCCTTGATCGACTGTGTGTTTCTGCTATTGATCTTCTTTCTTGTCTCTACAATGACGAAGGTGAAAAACAGGGATATTTCAGTGGATCTGCCGACTTCGGAATCAGCCATAAAACTGAAACCGGATGATAAACAGGCTATTGTAGGACTGGATGCTGAAGGTAACTTCTATTGGGACGGACAACCTTGTTCGACCAATTTCATGATGGAACAATTGCGGGAGACCTGTATCTCTGATCCGGGTCGGCGTATCCGCATTGATATGGATAAAAACACTCCATTCGGACGTTTTGTGGAAGTAATGGATGCTTGTCAGTTTTATAATTTAACGAATATAGGAATACGAACATATGACGAAAACTACAACAGGGAGTAGCCGTCTGACGGTTATCCTATCATGGGTTATTGCACTGGTCTGTCTGGTAGGAGGAGCGGTGTTTATCTGGCTGATGCCATCACCAGGACAGGGAGCTATTGACTTGCAAGCGAAAAAACAGAAATCTCCGAAAAGTATCAGTGATAAAATAAAGCAGGAGCAGGCTCAGCGGGAGCTTCCCGCTAATTATTCTGAGCAATTAGTGAAGCAGTCGGAAGTATTGGTCAAGAAAAATTTGGAAGATCAGCTTCGTAAATTTCAGGAAATGGCTAAGAAGATGAGGCAGCGGAAAAATGAATTGTTGACTAAAGTAGAGCAAAGAAAGTTACCACGTACGGCACCGGATGATGCTAATGATACTTCGAAAGCAAGGAATATTCCGCAGGCGGGCAAGTTATCTGCGAATCCGTCGGTAGAAGATATGTATGCTCTTTTAAGAGAATATGAGGCTGAAATACAGCAGAACCATTTGGCTGCCAATGCAGCTAAACAGGCGCTTTCCAAGGGACTTTCGTTTCCCGAGGTTTATAGTTCTCTGAAGACAGGTTCTTCCCGTATGCCAAGTTTTGAAGAACTGATTCGAATGCAGACTAAAGGAGGGGAATGGGCTACTTCAGCGGGAAGTAATGCCAGCGCAGGTCTGGAAATAAAAAGTACGGCAGACTTGAACAACTACCGTGGTCTGTTGGGACAAGCGACCCGACAAGCCGGACTTGCTCAATCTCGGTTGGAAAATCTCTTTGGAGTAGTGAAGCAGGTCGGAAAGCCCGGTGGCGGCTTTGGAATTGGCAATGGTCAGCCGGGCGGAGGTGAAGGCAGTGGCAATGGGAACGGTTTCGGTGGCATGGGGGAGGCAGCTCAGGGCAGTGGAAACAGACGTCCGATGAATGCTTATGCAGGTCCCCGGCTTAATCAGGAAATGGTAAAAGCTCAGGCATTGCCCGGACGGCGTTTCTCAAAAAGCGCGGATCGTAAAGGGTGGTTATATATTAACACATGGTATATGATAGGACCGTGGGAAAGTTTTGGGCGAGAGGACTTTTCAATTGTCCATCCGCCTGAGATATCTGTGGACTTTGATGCGGTATATACTGACGGACAAGTAGGTACAGGGGTGATGGAAACGGATTCTCATCCGATAAAGGTCATAGGGGAAGAAGTGTATTTGGATGGTACGCTGCGATGGAAGTTTATGCAAAGTGAATCAATGCATAATACGGTTCCTGTCACTACCGGACATTCTACTTATTATGCTTATACGGAACTTTATTTTGATGAGGCTACTACTATGTTGGTTGCCATCGGTACGGATGATAGTGGCCGGGTATGGATAAATGGTAAGGATGTATGGCGCGATTATGGTACCAGTTGGTATAATATTGACGAACATATTACTCCTTTCCAGTTCCGTCAAGGGTGGAACCGTATTCTTGTGCGATTGGAAAATGGCGGAGGAGGAGCGTGTGGTTTCAGTTTCTTAATTATTCCACAAGAGTAAGATGACACACGTTGGCCGGCTTATAGAAATTGAACTACATCGACAAGGATTGTCTGTCACTTGGTTTGCAGAACAGCTTTGTTGTGCGCGGACCAATGTGTATAAAATCTTCGGGAAGTCAAGTATTGATACCGAACTCCTTTTGAGAATCTCTGATATCTTGCAATATGACTTTTTTCAATGTTACTCAGCATGTTTAAAGAACAAAAAGGAAATGATGTAGTTGTGGATACATCATTTCCTCCTCTTTTATAATTTTAGTTTTGTACCGATTGTCGTTTTCTTTTTTGTCCGAAGGTATTGAACCGATAGGCAATATATGCCATAAAATATACGTTAGATGTACTGGATTCTCTGTCGGTGATAGAATTCTCGGAAATGGAACGTTCCGAACTTTCATTCTCACGGAGGATATCATATAGGTGAAATCGGACGGTTGCCTTTTTCTTCTTGAGGAAGCTTTTCGATATTTGTGCGTTCCATAGGGTGCGGTTAGTATCATTTTTACCGCCATATCCTCTTTTTAATCTACAATTGATATTGGATGAGATTTTTATATCCCAAGGTAAGTTTAAGTTTGCTTCAGTTCCGAATGTATAATCAAATGTTTCCCGTCGGTTCTCTTTTTTGATAGAATGTTCTGATTTTCGATATCTGACTTCTGCAGATAACTCAAAGTCAATCAGGTCGCTACGGTAGCTTCCTTTTAAACGTTCTGATAAAAAGAGGTTAGTTGTATTACTTTTAACTGCATCTGACTCTTTGTTGAGCACAGTGAAACCGACAGAGTTGCCGTAATTTGTATTGGTGTGTGTATTTACTGTGAATTTTTTGTTGGATAATGGAGTACTGAAGGTAAGCGAACCGTTTATTCGCCAGTTCCCGTTCACATTAGTCGGTTGGGTAGTCTGTCCTCCGGTATTTTCGTCATATGTGACAATACGTGTTGTACTATTCATTGTATTATTATAGGAGAGGTTAGCATTCAAACTACGGGATGTTTCAGTAAAGTAAGTATTAAATGTAGCTGATATGTTGTTATTGAATGATGGTTTAAGTTCGGGGTTAGCTAGCCGTATGTTTAAAGGATCAGAAATATCTTTTTTTCTATATAAGTCGGTCATACCGGGTTGTGCCGTTCTCCCACGATAGTTTATTTTTAAGGTTGTTTGTTTAGAGAAGGTATACTTAAAGTTTATGGTGGGGGAGTAGTTTATTGCATTTCTGGATAAATACTCAAAGGTCGTGTCCCGCATATAGCTTTTATTTGTCGTTTTTTGTGCCTCAACTTCTATACCTATATTATAAAAATAGTTGGTGCGGATAGTACGGAAAAATATGCCGGTTTGGTGGGTGGAATATTTATTTTTGTAGCAATCACTGTGCGCTGTGTCAGGATATTGACTGTATGTATCTTCTTGTTTATCCCAGTCATAGGCATATTTTTCAGAGAGTGAGGAACGGTGTTGATAGCTATAATTAATTTCGATAAACCGATTGGTAAATACAGGTTCCATATATGTTATCTGAACTTGATATTTATTGTTTTCGTCAAGTTTTTCAATCCATTGGTTTAAAGTTTTTATACTATCACCATACTTCAAGTAATAAGTATTCAAAAGACTATACCGATCGGAATTGCCGTCATCCAGATCGTAATAAAGACGTAAGGCGATGTTTCTTCCTTTGCTGTTTAATTTGCGGTTTAACTGCAAAGAGCCATTGGTGGAGAATCTGTCATTCGTTTGGTGGTTTGTGGCTTCTTTCCGGTTGATAGGAGTTGACTCGTTGTTGAGCGTTTCTGAGAAGTTGCCTGAATTGGAGTTTCCTTTGGAAAAATTAAATGTCGGTCGATACATAATAGTGGTGAGGCTGTCTAATTTCCATTCGAAACGAAAATTAGCGGAAATAGCACTTGTCTTTCCATCGGATTGGTTGTTCTGCAGGGAAAACTGAGAAGTGTTGTCTGACAAAAAAGATTCTGTATGACGCTTGCTCCATGAATCGCGTTTATTTTCCCGGACTTCAATACTACCTCCATATTTGAGTTTCTGAGTATTCTGAGAATAGTTGGCACCTATTCTTTGATTGGAATTAATTCCATTGTCGTTGGCGGTACCATTGATTGATAAGTTCATTTTGTTTTTGAAACGATTGGCCATTCCTTTTGCCCTATAATGGTCGTCATTTCCATATCCTGCTTCAAAGTTACCATTCCATCCTTTTCTCATACTTGGTTTTACGCGTAAGTCGAGTACCATTTCTTCTTTACCGTCATCTACTCCGGTAATACGTGCCATGTCTGATTTCTTTTGGTACGTTTTTAGTTGATCTATCATATCGGCTGGCAGTTCTTTTAAAACCGTATTGGGGTCGTTAAGGAAGAATTCTTCTCCGTTCATCATGATTTTTTTGACTTCCTGACCATTAATGATTAATTTCCCTTCTTCGTTTATTTCGGCTCCGGGTAGCTTTTTGACTAGTTCTTCCAATGCAGCACCTTCACTGACGCGGTAAGCGGAAGTATTATATGCGGTTGTATCACCTGTGACGACAACAGGCGGGGCTTGGGCTACAATGACGGTTTCGTTAAGAAGTACAGCATCAGGTTTCAACTCTATTTTGCCTAGTTGAACAATAGTCTGGGTTGTGTTTATTTGCAGGGGCTTATATTCGGTAGCGAAGCCTATGAAAGAAATTTTTAGCAAAAAACGTCCCGGGAGAGTTGTGAGTGAAAATTTTCCCTGTTCCAAGCTGGAAATGCCTTTTATATAATTACTGTCGGGCAAGGATAACAGTTGTATGGTAGCTTGCTCAACAGGGAACTGTGTGTCTTTTTCCAGAATACTCCCCTGTACTGTGACACGTTGAGTCTGTGCTTGAATATAAGCAGTATTTATGTATGATATAATTAATGTTATTAGTAGTATAAAAGTCGTTTTATTCATAAGGTCTCCCGTTATGAGGTGTTTTAGTGTTTATGGTATTTCTTGCAAATATCTTGATTTTTTCTGTAAAAAGAGTTCATAAAATGATAAATAAAGTTCATTTGAACGATATTCATACCCTTTTGACTTATTTGAGGACCTTTGTTTGCGCATAATACCTCATCTTTGCACCGTACTCAGTTTTCAATAGGTATTATTTTAGTTTTTAGGAACACTTGGATTATTTTCAAATTCGCTGTCGGTTTAATGGAAACATTAGCCGATAGTGAATTCTCTTTATTAAGTATGAGATATATCATGAAAACAATAGATAGAAAATGAAGAAACCTTTATTGTATTTACTTATTTTAGTAGTGGCTGTTCTTGGCAGCTCATGCTCTCAATCTTCGGAGGGCACATTTGAAGTGGGGAAGAATACTTTCTTGCTGAATGGAAAACCGTTTGTTGTAAAAGCGGCAGAGATTCATTATCCGCGTATCCCGAAAGAATATTGGGAACATCGTATTAAAATGTGCAAGGCACTGGGTATGAATACGATTTGCTTGTATGTGTTCTGGAATTTTCATGAACCGGAAGAAGGAAGGTATGATTTTGCCGGACAGAAAGATATAGCTGCGTTTTGTCGTTTGGCTCAAGAGAATGGAATGTATGTCATAGTGCGTCCCGGACCTTATGTCTGTGCGGAATGGGAAATGGGCGGCTTGCCTTGGTGGCTGCTGAAGAAGAAGGATATCAAACTTCGCGAGCAAGACCCATACTACATGGAACGTGTGAAACTCTTTTTGAACGAAGTGGGCAAACAGCTGGCTGATCTTCAGATTAGTAAAGGAGGGAATATCATTATGGTACAGGTGGAGAATGAGTATGGAGCATTTGGAATCGATAAGCCGTATATATCCGAAATCCGTGACATGGTAAAACAAGCCGGTTTTACAGGTGTTCCTTTATTCCAGTGTGACTGGAACTCGAATTTTGAGAATAATGCACTGGATGATTTGCTCTGGACTATTAATTTCGGTACGGGTGCTAACATCGACGAGCAATTTAAACGGTTGAAAGAACTACGGCCGGACACTCCATTGATGTGCAGTGAATTTTGGTCCGGATGGTTTGACCATTGGGGAGCCAAGCATGAAACAAGAAGTGCCGAAGAATTGGTAAAAGGTATGAAAGAAATGCTGGACCGCAATATTTCTTTCAGCTTGTATATGACTCATGGAGGGACTAGTTTCGGGCATTGGGGAGGCGCGAATTTCCCGAACTTTTCACCGACTTGCACATCGTATGATTATGATGCTCCTATCAATGAATCCGGTAAAGTGACTCCTAAATATCTGGAAGTACGGAATCTGCTTGGTAACTACCTGCCGGAAGGTGAAACCTTGCCGGAAATTCCGGATTCGATACCGACTATAGCTATTCCTGCTATTAAAATGACTGAAGTGGCAGTCTTGTTTGATAATCTGCCTCACCCCAAAGAGAGTGAGGATATCCGGACAATGGAAGCTTTTGATCAGGGATGGGGTAGTATTCTGTATCGGACTTCATTATCCGCTTCTGATAAAGAACAGACATTACTGATCACAGAAGCTCATGACTGGGCACAAGTCTTTCTGAATGGTAAGAAACTGGCTACTCTGAGCCGTTTGAAGGGGGAAGGTGTAGTAAAGTTACCACCACTGCAAGAAGGTGACAGACTGGATATCCTGGTGGAAGCAATGGGAAGAATGAATTTCGGCAAAGGTATTTATGACTGGAAAGGTATTACCGAGAAAGTAGAACTGCAATCGGATAAAGGAGTTGAACTGGTGAAGGACTGGAAGGTATATACTATTCCGGTAGATTATAGTTTTGCCCGTGATAAGCAGTATAAACAACAGGAGAATGCTGGCAATCAACCGGCTTATTACCGGTCGACGTTTAACCTCAATGAGTTAGGGGATACATTCTTGAATATGATGAACTGGAGTAAAGGTATGGTATGGGTGAATGGTCATGCGATTGGTCGTTATTGGGAAATCGGACCTCAACAGACCTTATATGTGCCGGGCTGCTGGTTGAAGAAAGGAGAGAATGAAATCATTATATTGGATATGGCTGGTCCTTCAAAAGCCGAAACTGAAGGTCTGCGTCAACCAATTCTGGATGTACAACGTGGTAACGGAGCTTATGCTCATCGTAAGATGGGTGAGAACTTGGACTTAACAAATGAAACTCCTGTTTATCAAGGGATATTTAAGTCAGGCAATGGTTGGCAACATGTGAAATTCGGTAAGAAGGTGGAGACTCGTTTCTTCTGTCTGGAGGCTTTGAACGCCCATGATGGGAAAGATTTCGCGGCTATTGCAGAATTGGAGTTGTTGGGCGAAGATGGCAAACCGGTATCCCGTCAGCATTGGAAAGTGATTTATGCCGATAGTGAGGAAACGGATGCCGCGAACAATATTGCAACAAATGTTTTTGATTTGCAGGAATCAACATTTTGGCATACCAATTATTCCTCTTCCAAACCTGCATTTCCTCATCAGATTGTGATAGATCTTGGTGAAGATAAAGTTATTACGGGATTCTCTTATTTACCCAGGGCTGAAGCCGGTAAAACGGGGATGATTAAAGACTATAAGGTATATTTGAAGATGCAACCGTTTAAGATATAATGTTTGAGATTTTTAAGAAAAGGTTAATTATTTATTAGTTTGTTCATTAAGTTATGAAAATCAGAAAGCGACTTTCACGTGAGTGAGGGTCGCTTTCTGATTTTCGTTCGAAATAAAATAATTCTTGTGATGGTTAAAACCCTAAGAGGAAGTATATTTGTTCTCTCATCTGAGAAGGTGATTTATATAATTAACTAGTGTATAAATGATGAAAAAAAATGGGTTTAGCCGATGCGCTGAGATGTACATCGGTCGTTTACGAAAAGAGGGGCGCTATTCTACTGCGCATGTGTATGAAAATGCACTTCTTTCTTTTAGAGGGTTTTGTGGCACTCCTACCGTGTCATTCGGACAAGTAACCCGCGAACACTTACGGTGTTACGGGCAGTATCTTTATGAACGTGGCTTGAAGCTTAATACGGTTTCGACGTATATGCGTATGCTGCGTAGTATTTATAATCGTGGAGTAGAATCGGGAAGGGCTCCTTATGTTCACCGATTGTTTCACGGGGTGTATACGGGAGTGGATGTCCGTCAAAAGAAGGCTTTGCCGGCAACTGAGTTACATAAGCTTTTATACGGAGATCCGAAATCGGATATTTTGCGACGTACACAGGCGATTGCTGCTTTGATGTTCCAATTCTGTGGTATGTCGTTTGCTGATTTGGCGCATTTGGAGAAGTCGTCTTTAGACAGGAATGTTCTTCATTATAATCGTGTTAAAACGAAGACTCCGATGAGTGTGGAAATATTGGATACCGCTAAAGATATGATTGATCAGCTTTGGAACAGGCAGCCTGCTTATCCGGATTGCCCTGATTATCTATTTAGTATTCTGAATGGTGATAAAAAGCGGAAAGATGAAAGTGCTTATCGAGAATACCAGTCTGCCCTCCGGAATTTCAATAACCATTTGAGAGGACTGGCAAAGGCTTTGCATCTGACTTCTCCTGTCACTTCTTATACCATTCGCCATTCGTGGGCTACCACTGCGAAATATCGCGGAGTTCCTATTGAAATGATCAGCGAATCGTTGGGACACAAATCAATCAAAACAACACAAATCTACCTTAAAGGCTTTGCTTTGAAAGAACGTACTGAAGTAAATAAAATGAATTTGTCTTACGTAAAGAATTGCTTGGTAAAACGTGTAAATGATATAAAGTGTTAATAATCAGTATAAATATATGCGAGTTACTTCTTAGGTAACGGAAATAATAATGGCACAAAGATAGACAAAAAAAATAAATAACAAGCAAATAAACTGTCCTTTTTTTCTTTTTTGATTCAAAAATAAGATAAAAATAGCCTGGAACATGAAAGAACCCTTTTTTTCATATTCTAAGATTTTTACGTCCCATAATCAAAGAAATTTCACCCTACGCTTAGACTGAGCTTCCTTTGGTGGCTTGGCATGTCCTATCTTTCGTATTTTAAGAGATTTTTCCCTTCCCCCCTGTGTTTTCCGTTACCTAAGAAGTAACAGAAAAAAGAATGGTAAAAATAGAGGATTTATGAATCAAATTGGGGTAAGGTCTCTATTTAGGAATATACATAGATAAAAAATGAAACAAACTGAAGCTATTTTGGGGGATATGCGATTTATTCCATTAAAGGGTGTTGTATTAATTCTGATTCTAATCTTGACAACAAGCCGGATTCATGCACAATATGCTCTTGGGGCAACTGGGCAGATGATGATACCTACAGCCGAGATGCAGGAAACAGGAACCTTTATGGGAAGCGCAAACTTCCTTCCTGAAGAGGTTACGCCTAATAAGTTTAACTATCCTACCATGAATTACTCCGTAGACATGTCTTTGTTCTCTTTTGTTGAACTGACTTACCGTATGACGTTACTCAAAATGCGAACATATAATGGCAGAGTCGGTTATCACAACCAAGATCGTTCCAATACTATCCGTATTCGTCCATTGAAAGAAAGCCGTTATTTCCCTGCTGTGGTAATTGGTGCTGATGATCTTTTTACAGAAAAGGCTACTCAGTATTGGGGAGATTATTATGGTGTCTTAACTAAGACGTTTGGTTTCTGCAAGGGGCATCAGTTGGCTGTTACAGCAGGCTGGTATTTTCATCAGGGCAATCAACCGGCTTTCAAGAAAGGCCCTTTTGGTGGTATTCGTTATACTCCCGCTTTTTGCCGTGAGTTAAAGCTGATGGCAGAGTATGATACCAATGGATGGAATTTGGGTGGAGCAATACGTTTTTGGAAACGTTTGTCCGTCCATGTGTTTACACGCGAATTTACCTGTGTTTCTGCCGGTTTGCGTTATGAATGTACATTAATACATTAAGAAAATGAAAAGAGTATTTAGTATACTATATATAATATGTTGCTGCACTTTGGAAAGTGTGGATGCGCAATCTGCTGGGATATCTGAAGTCCTGAAAGAATTGCAAATGGAAAATATTTCTGTAGCACAGAAGCAGGATACGATTACGGCAGCATTTGAGACTTCCGTATATAGGGGATCTTATAATGGTATAGGCATTGCAATACGTCGCCTGATCACTCTTCCGGAAGTCTCTACATTGCAGTTGGTCATATTGGATAATGCTTTGCCGCAACTTTGTATCACTTTGCCTGCGAAGCTGATTGAGGATTATCAATCGGGAAAATGTGATTTGGATGGAGTTTACCGTAATATGCAGATGACTACTTCCACCAAAACTGCAATGGAGGCCTTAAAAGGAACCAAACGAGAGTCTACTACTTTTGGGAAAGTGGACGTAGTGGTTTATCCGGGGGTAATGTTAGTTAATAATGTTACTTACAAATTATATAAAGCAGCTTTTGAATTGCAACCGGCTGTAGAAATGCAACTTTGGAAAGGTGCTTCATTGAGGCTGCAGGTTTGCTTACCTATCGTCAATAATGAGCCGGGCAAATGGGATTGCATCCGACCGGGGTATTTGACATTGCGCCAGGAATTTCGTCTGGATAATCATTGGAAGGGATACCTGACTGGTGGAAATTTCTCGGATGATCGTCAGGGACTCGCAGCCGGTATTGGTTATTTTTCTTCTGACGGCCGTTGGACAGTAGAAGGAGAAGGTGGTATAACCGGTTCGTCTCATTTATATGGCAACGACTGGGGAATGAGTAAATGGAAAAGAGTGAATGGACAGCTTAGCGTAGGTTATTTCATTCCACAAGTGAATACTCAATTGAAAGTTAGCGGCGGACGTTTTATATATGGAGATTATGGGGTATGCGGAATTCTTTCACGTTACTTCGGTGAATATATCGTGGGACTTTATGGCATGTATACAGATGGAGAAACAAATGCCGGATTTCATTTTTCGATTCCATTGCCGGGTAAGAAGCGTAGTCGTCACGCGGTACGTGTGATGCTTCCGGATTATTTCGCTTTTCAATATGACATGCGTAGTGGGAATGAATTTGCTCGCCGTGCTTTGGGGGTAAGCTATAGAACCGAAATCTGCTGAAAACAGCCGTTTCTGGCAGCCGGATTATATCCGTTATTATTTGATTCGTACCAATGAAAAGACAAAACTTAAATAAGAGTTGATATTAGTAATTTAAACAAAAATTGAACAATTATGAGAAATTTAAAATGGTTGTATGCATGCTCTTTGGCGATAGCCTTCGGTGTGTTGTCTTTTGTAACAGTTTCCTGTCATGATGATGACGATGAACCAAAGCAAGAACCGGGTGAAGTGATTGAAACTCCCGCTCCGGTTGTTGAGTATTACATTATGGGTACTGTGACGGATGCCGGGAAAGGTGTGTCTGGTGTTGATGTAAAAATTGGTACTGAGACAATTAAGACTGACAAAGATGGTAAGTTCTCTGTAACAGAGAAGAATGTAGGTAAGTATTCTGTAGAAGTTGCTCCTAAAGGTTATCTTGCTCAAAGTACTTCTGTAGAAATTGCTGCTAATGCGGAAAATCGTAGTGTGGTGACTGTTGCTGTGGCTTTGACTAAGCAAAGTGAACCGGAAAATGTGAAGAAAGGTGAGGATGCTACAGTAAAAGATAATAGTGACTCTAATAAAGACATTCCGGACCCAACTACAACTCCGGCAGATGAAGTTGTTGAGGATCTTCCTATTACAACAGTAGAAGTAACTATTCCTGCTGATGCGCTTCCTGAAAGTGGAACGGGTATCAATGAAGACGGTTCAGCTGATATTAGTGTAACTACTTATGTTCCAGCTCCCGAAGAAGTAACAACGGATGTAAAACCTACAGAAGAGAATAAAGATGTAGAAAAGACTATTCCTTTGGCAGCTGCTCATTTTGAACCGACAGGTTTGGAATTTGTAAATCCGGTCACTATTTCTATACCTAATCCTATTCCTGATGTAACTTTTGCTGAATCGGATATGCAGCTTACTTATCTGAATACCGAAACAGGAAAATGGGAGGTACAAACAAGTAAGGTAAACTTGAAAGGTGGTAGCTATCAGGCAGATATCAAGCACTTCTCATCTTATGCTGTAGAAAATAAAGTAACTAGTAAGGTTAGTTCTGAAACAGTTGTAAAGAGTGAAGTTTTGGGACAGGCAAGCCGTGATAACAGCGAAAATCCTAAAGCTGTAACTGGCATTGCATTGACTTATAAAGAGAAATCCGGTTGGGAATGTAAAGATGCAGATATCACCAATGCTGTAAAGAGCAAATTGTCGGGTGCTAGTGATGCAACAATTAATGCTATGGTAGCTTTCTTCAAAACTCGTTTGTATTCGTTGATGGGTTCAGCATCAGGTGTGAAAACAACAGAACGTACTTATAATACTGTAAACGTGAATGGTTATACGACAATGAACTATACTTGTTATGCTAAGACTCGTACTACTACATTGTCTACTAAGGTGCTGTATAAAGGAAGTCCTGTTACAATTTCAGTAATTGCAACACGCTATACCGGAACTGATCATCAGTATAAGACAGTGACTACTAATCCTACTCATAGTGGTGGTAAGGGTGGAAGTAACTAATAAATAATTAAGATCATAAAAATAACCCTTTTTTAATAAAACCCTTTTTTATAAACCCTGTTGGGCAATAATCATATGGGATATGAGGAGGAAGAGGTCACTGTGAAGTGGTTTCTTCCTTTTCGTTTATGAGATATATGGATGTTTGTTGAATGTTCATTTTAGACAGAATTCTACTAATATAAGTTAATGTTTATAATTATGATTTGTATCCTGTAAATAAAGCCTATCTTTATCACCCAATACAACATAGGACAAATAAAATGTCATGAGCATAATTATTAAGAACCTTAATAAGATCTATCCAAACGGAAATCATGCCTTGAAAGATGTCAATCTGGAAATACCTGCAGGGATGTTTGGCTTATTAGGACCCAATGGCGCCGGCAAATCTACTTTAATGCGTATTCTTGTAGCCCTTATGGAACCAACTTCCGGGCAAGTAGAAATTTGCGGTTATGATTTGATGAAACAGCGGAAAGAAATACGCGGTATTCTGGGGTATCTTCCTCAGGACTTTCGTTTTTTTGCCAAATACAAAACGTATGAGTTTCTTGATTACGCGGCGCGTCTGTCCGGTATGACCCATAGCAGGCAGAGAAAACAGGCTGTGGATGAAATGCTCGAAAACGTAGGGTTGTTCGATGTTCGCGAACGATATGCCAATAAATTATCGGGAGGTATGAAGCGGCGGTTAGGAATTGCACAAGCGCTGATACATCATCCTAAGGTAATCATTGTTGATGAACCTACTACCGGACTTGACCCGGAAGAACGTATCCGTTTCCGTAACCTTCTTTCGGAGGTCAGCGAGAATGATGTGACTATTATTTTGTCTACTCACATTGTCGGTGATATTTCCAGTACTTGTAATAATATGGCGTTAATGAACCGGGGACAAGTTTCCTTCAACGGTTCTCCGCAAGATATGCTGAAATTAGCCGAGGGTAAAGTGTGGAGAATCAGGGCTGCGGGAGATCAGTTGCATGAGATCGATAAAAAATATCCGGTAATCTCCACGATTCCATCGGGGACAATCTGGGAAGTACAGGTGGTTGCCGATAAAGTAGAAGGATACGAAGCGGAACCATTTCCCCCTAATCTGGAACACGCCTATGTATATTATATGGAGAATCAATTAAACCTTTGGACAAACGACTAAACACGATATGCTGATATGACCTTTATATCTAATATACAATCGGTAGCAAAATATGAAAGTAAATTATTAATCAGAAGCTGGTTCTTCAGAGTATTCACGGTACTCGCTGTAACTATCATTACTTTTTTCAATTTCCAGTTGTTCGTATCGGAAGATAGCGGAGGCTTCTGGATTGCTACAGCCATTCCATCGAACATTCCTTATCTAATTTTACTGTTGCTAAATACAGGGCAGGCTGTTATTGCTATCTTTCTGGCATCCGACTTCCTGAAAAGAGATAAAAAGCTGGATACATCAGAAGTCTTTTATGTCCGTCCATTAAGCAATGCTGAATACGTCATCGGTAAGATTTGGGGAAATCTGCGCGTCTTTTTGTTGCTGAATCTCATTATTATGGCTATTACGGCTGCATTCAACCTGACATTGGGAGAAGTGGACTGGATGGCTTACTTGCTTTATTTTCTGTTGATCAGTGTCCCTACGCTGATTTTCATCATCGGCCTGGCTATCTTTCTGATGCTGGTATTGAAAAATCAGGCACTGACATTCGTTTTATTGTTAGGATATATCGGACTTACCGTTTTCTATATTGAAGATAAGCTTTATTATCTTTTCGATTATATGGCTTATAGTCTTCCTTTGGTGAAGTCCAGCATTGTCGGTTTTTCCAACTGGGAGGTGATTTTAAATCATCGTGGCATCTATTTTCTTGCCGGACTGGCGTTTGTCTTTTTCACGATTTCCCTGTTCAGGCGTCTGCCGAATTCATCACACAGTAATTATCCGTGGCTGGTTATTTCTTTTTGTACTCTCATGTTAGCTTTCGTATGCGGTTATTGGCATATACATTCGATTTTATATCAAAGTGATATACGCGCTACCTATACGAAGATCAACAACCAATATGTTTCTACTCCGAAGATGTTCATTCATGAATATGATCTTTCTGTAGAGCAGCATCCTGAAGATTTTCTGTCGGAAGTAACTGTGAAAGGAGTGGCATTGGACTCATCTGCCGTATTCACCTTCTGTTTGAATCCGGGATTAACCATTCATTCCGTTCATTCGGCCGGACAGCAACTCAAGTTTAAACGTGACAAGCAAATAGTATTGGTGGATTTCGGCACGAAGCATGCCAAAGGCGATACAATCTCTGCAACATTCAGGTATGACGGACAGATAGATAACTCATTCTGTTATTTGGATATCCCTCCCGAAGTGCTGCAAGCTTCCAATAAAAAGTTTCTGTTCAACATAGACAAGCAGTATAGTTTTCAGACGAAAAATTATCTGATGCTTACCCCTGAAACTTATTGGTATCCCCGTGCAGGAACAAGCTATAGTGATAAAAATCCTGACTGGCAGCAAACTTATTTCAGTAATTATCGCTTGAAGGTCAAGCCTCTACCGGGGTTAGTTCCTCTTTCTCAAGGGGAAGGAAAGTGTGATGAAGAAGGAGTGTATTCGTTCAAAGGTGATTTTCCGTCTCAGACACTATCGTTGGTCATAGGTGACTATCAGCAAAAAAGTGCTTATGCGGACAGCATTCTTTATAGCGTTTGGCATTTAAGGGACCATGACTATTTTACTGCTTCGTTTGATTCTATTCACGATACCATTCCCTGGCTGATACGTAATGTGAAAGAGCAACTGGCACGGCAATATAAACTGGATTATCCTTTTAAGCGATTTTCTATTGTAGAAGTTCCTGTGCAATTTGCCAGCTATGAACGTGCCTGGTCGCAAGCGCAGGAGACAGTACAACCTGAAATGGTATTGTTCCCCGAAAAAGGAGCTATATTCTGGGAACTGGATGTGAAGAGGCAGGTGAAGAATCATATCCGGTGGTCGGGAAATAATGAAATCAGTCTGCAGGAAGCCCAGATGCGGACTTTTAGTAACTTTGTCTGGATGTTTTTGCAGACAGAAGGCGATTATAACTTTTCGTCGGGTAGTAGAGGACGGGGAAATCTTTCGTCTACGGCAAATCCTTATTTCCTTTTCCCGCAGATTTATAATTTCCGTTACAATATTTACTCTTCGGAATGGCCTGTTGCCAATCGGGCTATTGAGCTATATCTGCAAAAGAAGTCGGAAAATGAAGGATGGGAACGTCAGATAAATGGGCTTAGTAACAATGAAAAGGCCAACCTGCTGCTGGAAAAGCATACTTTCAAGGAGTTGCTGGCTGATGTGGAACAGCGTAATCTGCAAAATAATATCGTAGGACTGGAGGCAAGCCGTCTTTTTGCCCGGTCAGAAATAAACATGGGCGTAGATGCTTTCCGGGATTCACTATATGCGATGTTGAAGCGTAATACATTTCTGAACATAAAGTTCGAAAATATGCTGGATACTCTGGGAGAAATGAGCCGGACGGATCTTTATTCATATTTGAAAGAATGGGAACAGTTGACGCCTCTTCCTTTTTATTCGATCGGAGAGCCCGAACTGACCAAAGTTGTCAATAAAGGAGGAGAAGAATTCTTTGTCTTGAAAGTACTGGTGAGCAATAACTCGGATTATGACGGAATCATTCAGATGAACGTTCTTCAAAATGGCTGGTGGTATCAACCGATGGAAGATCCTAGAGCCAGAAAAAAGGTAGAGATAGCTGCCCATACAAGCAAAGAATTTGTTTCTGTCTGGGAAGAACAGATACGTGATGTGGAAATCAATACGATGGTTTCCGGCAATCTTCCTTATATGATACGGCAATCCATTGGTAATGTAAAACAAGAACGGAATAAAATAGTCAAGGACACTATCTATACCTTGCCGGAATCATCCTTAGAAATGCCGGGAGAGGTTATTGTGGATAATGAAGATTCCACTCTCTTTGTACTTTCTACCCCTGCTGTCGTAGGACTTCTGCCTAAATGGCTGGATAAAGTGGAGGATACTTCCTTTAAATATTCGGGCATATCCTGGTGGCGTGCGCCTTTACAATGGACAGCTACCACCAATGCTAAATACTATGGCAAATATATCCGTTCGGCCTATGTGATTAAGAGTGGAGACGGCAGTCAGACGGCTACATGGAAAATTCCTGTGCCGGAAGCCGGTCAATATGAGCTTTATTATCATGTATTCAAGGATGATGAACTGCGATGGAATGATCGCCTTCAGGGTGAATATCATTTCAGGGTGGCATACGACAGTGAGATGGAAGATGCCTATATCAATCTGAGAAAAGCCAATGAGGGTTGGGAACAACTCGGTACTTACTATTTTAGTGCCGATACGGTTCGTGTCGTGCTGACGGATGAATGTAAGCTGCGCTCTGTGACAGCCGACGCAGTGAAAATAGTGAAACGATAATTATTAAAACAGCAAACTATATGCAAAGTGACTTACTACTATTAAAAAGAATGCTGCTGACAATCGTAACTTTTACGGGAATTGCCCTGACATCACAAGGACAAATTCCTTTAACGATTGACAAGGCAATGGAGATTGCGCAGGAGAACAGTCCTTCTCTTCGCCGTTCCTACATGAATTTGGAGAGATATAAGCAGAATCTGCTGGCGCAGAAGGCTTCATTAAAGTCTCGATTTTCATTAAATCTGAACCCGGTGGACTATAACAAGAACAGGCGTTTCGATAATCGTCTGTCACAATGGTACACGAATGAAACATTCAATACCAGCGGGACCTTTCAGGTCGATCAGCCCATTCTATGGACAGACGGTACTATTTCTTTAATCAACCGTTTCGGCTGGCAGGACAACAGTTCCATTATAGAAGGCGATAAAACTAGTAACCGGGCATTCAGCAATGACCTCTATCTGCAATTGACTCAGCCTATTTTTACATACAACAAGCGTAAAATGGAACTGAAGCAAATAGAATATGATTATGAAAATGCCAATATCAGTTATGCTTTGCAGCAACTGAATACGGAGAAAAGTATAACCGATCAGTTCTATTCTGTCTATATGGCACAGAGTAATCTGGAAATCAGTCGTGAAGAACTGGTTAATGCCCAGCAAAGTTATGATATTATCAAGAATAAGGTAGAAGCGGATTTAGCAGCGAAGGACGAACTCTTTCAAGCGGAACTGAATCTGGCTACGGCACGTTCGTCTGTAGACGAAAGTCAGGTGAATCTGGAGAATGCGAAGGACAAACTCAAACAGACTCTCGGAATGAGGCTGGATGAAGATATTCTTGTATTTGCGGAAGTGGAGATTAAACCGATTCAGGTAAATCTGGACCAGGCCATATCGCATGGATTGGGTTCGCGTCTGGAACTTCGTCAGCGTGAAATAGAGAGCAAGGAACTTGAGTTCGATATGATTAAGACAAAAGCGCTGAACGAGTTTAAAGGAGATGTATCCATCTCTTTCGGATTGATAGGAGATAATAGCCACCTGAATAAAGTTTATAATAATCCGACACAGAATCCGAGGGTTTCCATCAGCTTTGCTGTCCCTATTTTCGACTGGGGTGAAAAGAAAGCAAGGATTAAAGCACAAAAGATGGCTCAACGGATTAATGAACTTGAGTTTCAAGAGGATAAAGTGGATATCGAGCTGAATATTCGTCAGGTATGGCGTAACCTCGAAAACCTCCGGACTCAGATTAAGATCGCCGAGCAAAATGTACAGAATGCACAGTTGACCTATGATCTGAATCAGACTCGTTATCGGGAAGGTGACATAACCGGTATGGAAATGAGCCAGTTCCAGACTCAGCTTTCGAATAAGAAGATTACTTATACGCAGGCGTTGATTAATTACAGAATAGAATTACTTAATCTTAAAATCCTTTCATTGTATGATTTCGACAAGAATATCCCTCTTGTTCCTATGAAAGACATTATTGATAAAAAATAAGCAGACCATGAAACAGTATCAAATTTTTATTGCATCTTCTTTGTTAACAACCCTATTGTTAACCGGCTGTGGCAACAAACCACAAAACGCACCCAATAATATTGCAACTCCGGTATCTGTCGTGGAGCTGAAGAAAGGTTCTATCAGTAAATTAATAAATACAACAGGAACAGTGCAGCCGACTTACGGTGCATCTCAGAATGCGGAAATGAGCGGATTTTATAAACTTCAGACTAATCCGAGAACCGGAAAACCTTTCAAAATGGGAGACAGGGTAAGTAAGGGGGAACTGATAATCCGTCTGGAAGACAAGGAGTATGAAAACGGAATCGCTATTGACGCTAAAAAACTAAGTCTTGAAATTGCCGAACAGGAACAGTCAAAGCAGAAAGCTCTCTATGAAAAAGGAGGGGTGACGATGAGTGAAATGCGGAATACGGAAGTAAAAGTAACGAATGCCCGTTACGATTATGAAAACGCAAAACTCAATCTGGAGAAGATGAAAGTGAAAGCTCCGTTTGATGGTGTGATTGTTGATTTGCCTCACTATACGGCCGATACAAGAGTGGAGCAGGGAAAGGCTATGGTGAGTCTGATGGCTTATGATAAAATGTATATGGATATCAATCTGCCGGAAAGCAGCATTCGTTATGTCAAGGAAGCGCAACCGGTATATATTACTCATTATACCATCCCCGGAGATACTTTAAAAGCGAGAGTCGGTGAGCTGTCTCCTGCAATCAGTACAGAGACACGTACTTTTAAAGGAAAGATTCTGATTGATAATGACCAGTTGAAGTTGCGTCCGGGTATGTTCGCCAAAGCAGATATTATCGTTGACAGAGCTGATAGTTCTATCATTATACCTAAAGACGTAATCCTGTCCAATCGTCGCCGGAAATACGTATATATCGTCGAAAAGAATACGGCAAAGATACGCAATCTGCAAACAGGTCTGGAGGATGAATATAATATCGAAATTCTATCCGGACTTAATGTAAATGACAATTTGGTAGTGAAGGGTTTTGAAACACTGAAAGAAGACGCCAAAGTCAAAATCCAAAAGTAAATCATGGATGCGATATATGAACGCATCTTTTGAAAATAGGAAATACTTATGAAGAATATAATCAAATTTGCAGTAGGCAATCCGGTTACGATTTGTATGGTAGTATTTGCCCTCTTATTGTTGGGAAAAGTATCATACGATCAGTTGAGTGTGGATTTATTGCCCGATCTGAATAATCCCCGCCTGTTTATTGAATTAAAGGCGGGTGAACGTCCTCCCGAGGAGATCGAAAAGCAATTCGTTAAAAATATGGAGTCTATGGCGATCCGGCAGAGTGATGTTACTCAGGTCTCTTCCGTGATTAAAGCCGGGACAGCACGAATTACTGTAGAATATACCTGGACAAAGGATATGGATGAGGCTTTTCTAGATTTGCAGAAAGCCATGAATCCGTTTGCCCAGAACAAGGATATCACTGAACTGAAGATTACGCAACACGATGCGAACTTGTCTCCGGTAGTTTTGGTGGGAATGTCTCATCAGAGTATTACAGATATGGCGGAATTGAGGAAGATTGCCGAAAGCTATATCCGCAATGAGTTGATTCGTCTGGAAGGCGTGGCTGAAGTGACGCTTTCGGGAGAAGAAGTCAGTACTCTTACCATTCAGACTGATCCTTATAAACTGGATGCTTTTCAACTGAAAATAGAAGATATCGCTTCGCGCATCGAATCGAATAATCAGAGCATATCCGGTGGACGGGTCAGTGAACTGGGATTACAATATCTGGTGAAAAGTTCGAGCTTGTTTGCTTCGGAAGATGATTTTGAGAATCTGATTGTCGGATACAAAGCGATACAACAAGAGGAATCGTCCGGAAACAATACTTCGGGAACAGCGACTGCCAACAGTAATAAAGCTCCTGTCTTTTTGAAGGAAGTGGCGACTGTACAATTTTTGAACGCTCGTCCGGAAAATATTGTACGGATTAACGGGAAGCGCAGTATCGGGCTGTCTATTTATAAGGAGATGCGCTTTAATACTGTAAAAGTGGTGGATGAGGTAACCCGCCAATTGGCAGTGATAGAGAATGCATTGCCCGGTTATCATTTTCAGGTGATTTCCAATCAGGGTACTTTTATAAAAAGTGCGATAGGAGAAGTGAAGAGCAGTGCTGTTCTGGGTGTTATTCTCGCTATTGTAGTCTTGTTTGTATTCCTTCGCCGGATGGGGACAACACTGATTGTCAGTCTTGCTATTCCCATCTCGATTGTGGCTACTTTCAATCTGATGTTCTTCAACGGACTGTCACTGAATATTATGACATTGGGAGGACTGGCGCTCGGGGCGGGTATGCTCGTCGATAATGCCATTGTCGTCATAGAAAGTATCTTCCGAAATCAGGAGAAAGGATTGAGTATCAAAGAGGCTGCTATTAACGGGACGGCAGAAGTTGCCAATGCGGTAATAGCTTCTACTCTGACGACTATTGTCGTCTTCCTGCCGATTGTTTATCTTCACGGAGCTTCGGGCGAACTGTTTAAAGATCAGGCATGGACGGTTACTTTCTCACTGGTTTCTTCTTTGTTTGTGGCTATCCTGGTGATTCCGATGTTATATATCCAGCTTTCCGGCAAGAAGGTTAAGCTGGAAGAAGTGAAGTCCATTCGTATTGCAGGATATAGCAGAGTGCTTCGCAAGCTGATTCAGCGACGTTGGCTGGTGATCGGTATGGCAGTGTTACTCCTTATCGTGACTGGATTGCTGACTCCGTTTATCGGAACTGAGTTTATGCCCCGTGCGGAAAGCAAGACGTTTACGGCTGTAATCAAAATGCCCGAAGGTACACAGATGGAACGCACTTCCGCTGCTGTAGGTAATCTGGAAGAATTGTTATATGCTATCGTTGGCGGTGATTCTTTATGTACGGTATACAGTCATATCGGAGAGGGGAGCGGTTCGGAAAATGCGATATTTGAAGGAGAAAATACAGCAATGATGAAAGTGATCCTTTCACCGGAATGTACACTTTCACCGGAAAAGGTGATTGCGTCTTTCGTGGAATCGGCCAAGAATCCTGACGGACTGGAACTGACGATTCAGCAGGATGAGAATTCTCTGAGTTCACTGTTAGGAAGCGAAGGGGCTCCTATTGTTGTGGAGGTCAAAGGAGAGGAGTTGGATGAGATTGCTCAGTTGACTGAAGAGGTGAAGGAACGGATGATTGGCGTAAATGGAATCTATGATGTTATTACCTCCGTGGAAGACGGTGCTCCGGAAGTTGTGATCTCGATTGATCGTACAATAGCCGGTATCAATAATTTGAGTGTGGCTATGGTAATCGAACAATTGAAGCAGCAACTAAGCGGTAAGGAAGTCGGTAAGATGGAATATCGCGGTGAGATGCGTGATATCGTCATAAAGGTGCCGGATATCCCGTTGAGTTCTCTTGGTGCTCTTGTCATCAAAAGTGGAACACAGGAATTTGTATTACAAGAGATTGTTACCATTACTCACGGACAAGCGCCCAAGGAGATTCTGCGCCGCAATCAAAGCCGTATCGGTAAGGTGATGGCTAATATGGATGCGAGTAAATCACTGGATAAAGTAGCAGCCGAAGTGCGTGAAACGGTGAAAGGTATTGAATTGCCTGCTAACTACAGTATTACAGTGACAGGAGAGGAAGAAAAACGGCAAGAATCAATGAACAGTCTGTTGTTTGCTCTGATGCTTTCTGTTGTACTTGTCTATATGGTGATGGCTTCCCAGTTTGAATCCTTGCTGCATCCGTTTACGATCTTGCTGACTATTCCTCTGGCTGTAGTAGGTGCTATCTTACTTTTCTTCATTACCGGAACCACTATCAATATGATGGGAGTTATCGGTATTGTCATGCTGGGAGGTATTGCCGTCAATAACTCTATCATTCTGGTAGACCGTATCAATCAGCTTAGTCAGGCGGGAATGGAGTTGACTGATGCCATTGTAGAAGCAGGGCAACAGCGTATCCGTCCGATCATCATGACTACTTTGACTACGATTCTGGCCATGCTTCCGATGACATTCAGTTTTGGTGAAGGTGCATCTTTACGTTCACCGATGGCTATAGCTGTGATCGGAGGATTGATAACTTCTACTCTGATGAGTTTGATGGTTATTCCTTGTGTCTATTATGTCTTGGAGAATATCAAAAGACGTATAAATCGCCGAACTAAAAACAGCTGAAGATGAACTTTTTACTAAATAGGAGAATAACGATTTGTATGCTGTTTATTGCACTCAGCCTGCTGGGCTATGTGTCGTATAAACAACTTCCGGTGGAGTTGCTGCCCAACGCAGAACTTCCGGTTCTGTTTGTCCAGGTGTCGTCACAGCAGGATATGGACCCTTCGTATGTAGAGTCGGAAGTGATTATTCCACTTGAAGGAGCGGTCAGTGCGATAGGTGGAGTAGACAAACTGCAATCCTACATTGACAGGAGGCAGTCCAGCATACAGATTGACTTTAAAAAGAATATCAACTTCAAGATGACCAGTCTTAAACTGCAGGAGAAGGTGAATGAAATCGCTGCCTCCCTGCCGACCGGTTTTACCGTACAGGTACAGAAAGTGGATATCGCTCAGATGAATAATAACTTCATGGTGCTTCAGGTGCGTGGTACGGGAGGAACCGACCGTGTCCGGAGTCTGGTAGACGAGGATGTTCGTTCCGATCTGGAGAATATAGATGGGGTAGCTTCCGTCAATATCTACGGAGGACGGCAGAAAGCCATTGAAGTGCGTCTGAATCCGGAGGCTTGCAAGGCTTTGAACCTCACTGCTTCCAAAATAAGCGGTTTGCTTTCGCAGAATACCCAGGAAAAGACATTTGTAGGCTTCGCAGATGAACCCGACAGCAAGAATTTTGTCCATGTCAATGCGATGTATACCAAAGTCTCTGATTTGGAGAATATAGTTGTCGCTCCCGGTCCTATTCTGCTGAAAGACGTGGCAACCGTCTTTTTTGACTTGAAAGATGAAACCACTTATAGTCGTGTGAATGGAAAAGAAGCCGTCTCGGTTGCTTTGATCAATGATTCACAGGCTAATCTGATTGAACTTTCACACCGTGTATCCGATGTGATTGAAAAGCTGAATGAGAAGCTGGCTCCGCTCGAACTGGAAATTGTCATTCAGGAGAACAAGGCTGAAACCATGGAAAATAATATCAACCAGATTATTAATCTGGCATTGGTAGGGGGATTGTTGGCTGTGTTCGTTCTTTGGCTTTTCCTGAAGAATATGCGGTTGGTGTTTTTTATCGCACTTTCCATACCGATTTCTGTCTATACGGCTTTCAACTTCTTCTACGCTTTTGGTATCACTATCAATAGTCTTACCTTGGTAGGAATGGCGTTGGCCATCGGAATGCTGCTGGATAATAGTGTCGTGGTGCTTGAGAATATTTATCGTTTGTCGGGAAACGGCTATACGCCCGAACGTTCGGTAACGCAGGGAACAAAAGAAGTGTGGCGCTCCATTGTGGCGGCTACCCTGACTACCATTACTGTGTTCCTGCCGTTCGTTTTTTCTGATAATTTCCTGATAAAACTGATCGGGCACCATATCGGAGTATCCATTATATCAACTTTGACGATCTCGCTGTTTGTAGCTTTACTTTTTATACCGATGATTACTTACCTTCTTTTGAAGAGTAAGAGTGGGAACAGCGTCGTTTATGAAAAAGTCTCGATCGTTCAGCGTCCGATGCAGGTCTATCTGGTCTTATTGAAGACTTGTATGCGTAATCCGGGAGTGACAGTCTTTGGAGCTGTGATCTTGCTTTTTGCAACGTTGATTTTGTCATTGACCTTGAATGTGCAACAGATGAAAGAAGTTGCTTCAGACCGGTTCAACATCAGTGTCGTGATGCCTACCGGAAGTACGCTTGAAAATACGGATAAGATTGTAAAGGTACTGGAAGAACGTCTGGAGGATTTTCCGGAAAAGAAAGATCTGATTTGCCGTATTCGGGAAAAAGAGGCGACTCTGACACTCGTTTTGCAGGAAGATTACACAAAGATCGCCAAACGGAAAATAGCCGATATAAAAGCGGATGTGCAGACTAAAGTTGCCAATATCAATGGTGCGGAAATCTATGTTTCTGATGCTATGGGAGGCGGAGGAGATAACTCGGCTCTGAGCAGTCTGGGCGGATTTATGCGTTTGTTGGGCATCGGTGACAACAGTGAACGGGTGGTGATCAGGGGATCTGATTTCGAAATGATGCAGATGGTGGCAGAGGAAGTGCGTTATTTGTTGGATGAACAGGATTTTGTACAGCATACTCATGTTTCGTATACTCCCCGTCAGGCGGAAATAAATCTGAACTTTGACCCTATTCTGCTGACTGCCTATGATATTAACCGTGGCAATATTACCACCGGATTAACTGCGCTTAATAATGAATACTCTTCCGAAGCTACTTTCAAGGTGGGAGAGGATATTTATGATATTATTATCCGTGACGAAATACCGGAAAAGGAAACTGAAGAAGAGGCACAGGAAAAAGCTCAGAAAGAGAAAACTGTGGATGACTTGCGTGCTATCCGGATAGAAAATGCCAATGGCGGTATGCACAATCTAGAAGATATATCGTCTCTGAATTATGGACGTGGGCGTTCGCGCATCATCCGTGTCAATCAAGATAAGCAGATTGAGGTATACTATGCTTTTCCGAGAGATGTTCAGTCTTCGAAAGATTTATTGGGAGGATATCGTTCCGATATCGACCAGTTGATTGCCAGTTATAATCTTCCGTCCGGAGTCGCTGTGCAGGTATTCCATGAGGAGGATGAATTCGGGGATTTCAAATTCCTTATTCTGGCAGCTTTTCTTTTGATATTTATGATCCTTGCTTCAGTCTTCGAGTCTGTAGTGACGCCTTTTGTGTTGCTTTTTACCATTCCGTTGGCTGCTATCGGTTCTTTGCTGGCATTATTGCTTTCGAGCAACAGTCTGATGAATGCGAATACACTGACAGGGTTCCTTATTCTGCTGGGAGTAGTCGTCAATAACGGAATCATTCTGATAGATTACGCCAACATTTTGCGTAAACGGGGATACCGCCGGAACAGGGCGTTGATGACTGCCGGTATGTCACGTATTCGTCCCATTCTGATTACTTCCATCACCACGATTGCTGCCATGCTTCCGTTGGCTATGGGAGATACGGAGTATGCAGGGGCTATCGGTGCACCTTTTGCCATTACAGTGATAGGCGGACTTTTCTTTTCTGCCATGCTGACGCTGATTTTAATTCCGACAGTTTGTATGGGACTGGAAAATGTGCTTCAGTGGTACCGTTCGTTATCCCGTAAACTATGGACCATTCACCTGATTCTTTTTGTGTCCGGTGTAATCTGTATCTGGCTATACACTGACGGAATGCTTTGGCAGTCAATCTATCTGGTAGCACTGATTGCAGGCATACCGGGGATGACATACTTTGCGCAAACCAGTCTTCGGAGAGCTAAGGCGGAGGTTATCAATCCGGATGAAGAAATACGTATTTCTGTCCGCAATCTGGTTAAGATCTACGATTGGCCTGGACACATCAGCCGTCAGTGGAACAGTGGTTTGCAATTACGCAAACGTCTGGGATTGAGCAATGAATATCATTCTCTGAAGGACTTTATCAATGTGCTATGGCAGTTTGGTATCTTACTGTTTGCCATTTAT
Organism: Bacteroides sp. AM23-12; assembly: GCF_003434395.1. Classification (NCBI taxonomy): domain Bacteria; kingdom Pseudomonadati; phylum Bacteroidota; class Bacteroidia; order Bacteroidales; family Bacteroidaceae; genus Bacteroides; species Bacteroides sp. AM23-12. The sequence goes on along the minus strand of NZ_QTLF01000002.1, from coordinate 251,823 downwards.
TTCACCTATTTCTTCATTCATAACAGGCTTTGGATATTCCTGTTCTCGTTCGCTATTTATGCAGCGATACTGTATTTGTGGAGAAAGGTACGTTCCTATTTATATTATCGGTACGGAGATAATCGGGTAACAAAGATCGTAAACCGGGTGATATTCTGGAGTCTTCCTCCTCTTATCCTGTTTCAGTTATTCCGAAAGCTGGATAATAACGGACTGGTCATCATGATCGGATTGTTATGGCTGGTGGGTATTGCTATCTATGTCACTTCCCAGTATCTGTATGATCACGATGTAAATATAGAGCGTGTCACCGGACGTTTTGCAGGGCTTCGCCGTTCCTATTTCCGTATGGTGAAGAGTGTTCCTATGATTGGAAAACGACGCAAACCTTTCAAAGCATTGCGTGGAGTATCGTTCGAGATTCAGACGGGTATGTTCGGACTACTGGGACCCAATGGGGCCGGTAAATCGACCTTGATGCGTGTCATCTGTGGTATTTTTGAGCAGAGTTATGGTAGTATCTGGATCAATGGTCTGGATACCCGTATCTACAGAGAAGAGCTACAGAGTCTGATAGGTTTCCTTCCACAGGAATTCGGAACTTATGAGAATATGACTTCGTGGGAGTTTCTGGATTATCAGGCTATACTGAAAGGGATTGTAGACGGTGAGTTACGAAAGGAGCGTCTGGATTATGTACTGAAAGCGGTACATATGTACGAGCGGAAAGACGAAAAGATAGGTTCTTTCTCGGGAGGTATGAAACAGCGTATTGGTATTGCGCTTATTCTGCTTCATTTACCGCGTATCCTGGTTGTGGATGAGCCTACAGCGGGACTCGACCCTCGCGAACGTATCCGTTTCCGTAATCTGCTGGTAGAGTTGAGTAAGGACCGTATCGTTATTTTCTCCACTCATATCATTGAGGATATATCCAGTTCCTGTAATCAGGTAGTGGTGATCAATAAGGGTGAACTGAAATATTTCGGTGATCCTTCGGACATGGTGGAAATGGCTAACGGGAAAGTATGGCAGTTTAATATAGATAAGACAGAATTTGAAAAAGTACTGGACAAATCGTTGGTAATACATCATATTCAGGAAGGCGATACGATTCGGGTGCGCTATCTTTCTGTCGGACAGCCTTATGAAGGGGCTGTAGAGGTAGAAGCTAATTTGGAAGACGCTTATCTCTGTCTGCTGAAGAATATGAATTAAAAAGAAAAGAAGGATATGACATTCAAACAATTGATACAACTGTTGCCTAAAGTAGTCAGGTATAACCTGAAGATTATATTTGCCGGGAAGTTTTTCTGGTTTCTGTTGGCTGCATTTGGCTTTTTTGCTCTTTTCATGTTTCAGAATGCCTGGAAACGGGAGGAGATTAACGAGGGACTCATCTATAGCATCCTGATGTTTCCGTCTATGCTGCTTATTTTCTATCCGGCTGTATTCGGCATTCAGAATGATGAAGATAGCCGGATATTGGAGATTCTTTTTGGAATCCCTGACTATAAGTATAAGGTTTGGGGCGTGCGGTTATTGATGATTTATGTGGCAATTTTTGTTATTCTGATTATCTTTTCATACATAGCCATTTTATTGCTGTATCCGGTCAATCCGCTTGAGATGGCATTACAGTTGATGTTCCCGATACTCTTTTTCGGAAATATGGCTTTTATGCTGTCTACCATTACGCGGAGTGGAAACGGAACTGCCGTATTTATGATTATTATAGGCATTGCATTGATGTTCTTAGGTAAGCCGGATTCTTTCTGGAACGTTCTGCTGAATCCTTTTCGTGTTCCCGATAATGTTCATCCGATCATTTGGGAGGGAATCCTTATCAAAAACCGCATTTTCCTTTTATCCGCCAGTTTAGTTTGGATGATGGTCGGATTACTTTATCTGCAGAAAAGGGAAAAGTTTGTATAACAGCAGATTAGGATGCTGAATATTCTCAAGTGTTCTTGCTGCGATGAGAAAAAATTCTCACTATGATGAGAAAAAAGTCTCATCGCAGTGAGAATTTTTTCTCATCATGGTAAGTATAGTCCTATGTATGCGGGAACAGAAATAGGGAATCAGAAGTAGTATCCCAGATTCACATAACAGCTTCCTTTATCAGTCTGATTGGAATATCCGAACGTAATCTCCAATGGACCGAAAATACTGTCCATACCATATCCGGCACTGATACTAAACAGTTGTTTCCCTTTCAGTATTTCGAAGAAGTGACTGTCCGTCAAGCCATAATTACCTGTCAGAGTGAGATAATGAATGCTTCCCATCCGTTGTCTGAGTTTCACGGATGCAATCATGATAGAATTGTCCATCAGTTCCATATTGGTCACACCGGCAAACGGCAGTTGCTGTGGAATGTAGAGTCCGTATACTTCGCCGCCAATGGCATTTTGCAAGGGATAGGCGATGTCTTTTCCAATCAGAACACGACCATAGATGGATGGAATGATAGAAAAACGTCGGGTTACGGGAACTACGCTGGCCCATGAACCGCTCAGTGCGGAGAACGGGGCGTGATCATTATACTGAGCCATATTATCGGTGTAGAGTGAATAGGCAGCTTTGAATTCAGTTCCTTTGGAAGGGAAATACCCCTTGTCGAATGTACTATAGTGTACCTGAGCGAAATAACTCAGGAAATGTTCGGATTCTACATCCAGTCCAATGAGTTCCGGTTTCTTGAAAAGAAAATCTTTGTATTTATAATATTCGAAACGAAGTCCGAGTCCGAAGCGGAGGTTTTTGTACCAGACATCCGAAAAGCCAAATTCAGCTAAATGATACTTGTAAGTAGTGTTATAGGCACGTTCACCTTCATCATAGATGTTGATGTCATTATATTGAAACATATATGAGAAATTGAAATTGCGTTGCTGCATCGGTTCGAGAGTGTAATCGATGCGTGCGGCATATCGCTTTCCTAATCGGCCGGTCAGGGATAATCGGGAAGGAACATGAGTTTTGAGATCCGCTGTGGCATTAATCAGCAGGGATGCTATTTCTTCCGAGTCGAAACGGATGCCTAGATTGATTCTTTTCTCATATTTTTCTTCTAACAAGAAATTAAGGTGGTACCCTTCGGGAGTGTTGGTAAGTGTGTAGCTGGCGCTTGAGTAAGAATGACTGCCACGCAACTGATACACAGCTTGTTCTATCTGCTGAGTGGTAATGTTACTGTTCTCTTTGAGATTACACTTCTTCATCAGCCATTTTTTGTCATCAGCCTCTACGCCGGAGAAAGATATATCTGTGACGTATACTGTCCGTGAATTGGAAAGAGAAGAGTACGGTCCATGTTGTTTGGGGACATAATTGTCCGGTATACCGATTTCTTTTTTTAAGGCAATCAGGGAATTCCACTGTGCACGTGCGGCTTCTTCGCCCCGACGCATCAGAGAATCGATGGCTGCCGGAGTGAAGCTGGCGGAAGAAAATCCGTCTACATTTACCTTGATATAGGTATCAGTGAGTTCTACATTCTTTTCATGATTGGTCTGGCAAGTGAGATCAACAATCTGCCCCAATATGTCCGGAGCGCTGTTGAGTTTGTCGGCACTTTTCAGCGCATTCTGAACATCGACTCCGATAATAATATCGGCTCCCATTGCTTTGGCCACATCTGCCGGATAATTATTGACAATTCCACCGTCTACCAATACCATACTGTCTTTGCGTACCGGTGTAAATACACCAGGGATGGCCATACTGGCACGCATGGCAGTAGAGAGTACGCCATCATGGAATATGATCTGGTCTCCATTGACTACATTGGCCGATACACAAGCGAAGGAGATCGGTAACTTATTAAAATTGATCGAGTCATGGTAGCCCATTGTCAGATCAGAGAACAGATTGGCAAGATTCTGTCCTTTGATAATTCCTCCGGACATGGCAGCTTTCGGATTCTTTGTAAAAGGAAGCGAAACAATGTATTTTGCAGAGCGTTCGCGTTCGGTGAGCGACATGGCACTGCGTTTGATACGATCGCTCAAAAGGAAAGTCCAGTCTTGCTTGCGTACCATACTGTCCAGTTGTTCCGGAGTATAACCGATGGCGTAAAGTCCACCGACTATAGATCCCATACTAGTGCCTACTATATAATCGATCGGAATGCCTGCTTCCTCGATGACTTTCAGTGCTTTGATATGTGCCACTCCTTTGGCACCGCCGCCACTGAGGACGACGCCGACCTTCTTCCGTTGTTCCTGAGAATAAACAGAAAAAGGTAATATCAGGCACATTGCAAAAACTAATGTTGAAAAGATTTGTTTTTTCATTAGGACATGTTATTGTGTTGATGTACAATATAACTACAAATGTAGGGGATAAATTGTTTAGTTGATGAAACAAGAACTATAAAAAATGTTCTAAAAGTCGGAAATGTGGATAAATTCTACACTTTAAGGATGTTTTCCACACTTCTGTCTTCAAGAGGAAAAACGTAATACGTTGATAATAAATAGATAAGATAAAACAGGATATTTTGGTATGTGTATTGCATAATAGAGTGTAGAACAAACATAAGTTAAATTAAATAATAAGATTCGATATGAGATTATTCTTTTCGAAACATGAGTTGAAACTGAGGAGAAAGAGAACCATTGCTGCTGTAGTATGTATGGTAATTGTGTTGGGAGTGTATTGGATACTGACACGACCTCAGAAGGCTGCACCGGAAATGCCGACAGTGATTGTTGAACCGGTTATAAAAGACGATGTAGAAATATTCGGAGAATATGTGGGGCGTATCCGTGCCCAGCAATTTGTCGAAGTACGTGCCAGGGTAGAAGGCTATTTGGAAAACATGCTTTTTGCCGAAGGCACTTATGTAAATAAGAATCAGGTCTTGTTTGTGATCAATCAGGACCAATATCGTGCGAAAGCCGACAAAGCGCGGGCTCAGTTGAAAAAGGACGAAGCACAGGCATTGAAAGCTGAACGTGACTTGAAACGTATCCGTCCGTTGTACGAACAAAATGCCGCTAGCCAGCTGGATCTGGATAATGCGGAAGCAGCTTATGAAAGCGCTGTTGCGACAGTAGCGATGAGTGAGGCGGACTTGGCGCAGGCTGAACTCGAGTTAGGCTATACTATCGTTCGTTCACCTCTTGCCGGACATATCAGTGAAAGAAATGTAGACTTGGGAACGCTTGTTGGTCCGGGAGGAAAGTCTCTGCTGGCTACAGTAGTAAAAAGCGATACCGTATTGGTCGATTTCAGTATGACGGCACTCGATTATCTGAAAAGTAAAGAACGTAATATTAACCTCGGTCAGCAGGACTCTACCCGTTCCTGGCAACCGAACATTACTATTACTTTGGCGGATAATACCGTATACCCCTATAAAGGATATGTTGATTTTGCAGAGCCGCAGGTCGATCCCCAGACAGGTACTTTCTCCGTACGTGCAGAGATGCCTAACCCAAAACAGGTATTGCTTCCGGGACAGTTTACCAAAGTAAAACTACTTTTGGACGTGCGTGAAGGAGCCATCGTGGTTCCGATGAAAGCTGTTACCATTGAAAAAGGCGGAGCTTATATTTATACAATGCGTAAAGATGATACAGTAGAGAAACGTTTTATCGAGTTAGGACCCGAAGTGGGGAATAACGTCGTAGTGGAAAGAGGACTCGCTGTAGGAGAGACAATTGTTGTAGAAGGTTTCCATAAGTTGACCCCGGGTATGAAAGTACGGATCAGTCAGCCGGAAACTGAGGTGAAGGATACCACTATGGTGGCAGGTGATTCTACAACAGGAATGAAGAATAACGCAAAAGGAGAATAATCAATGAAAGTTAGTTTTTTTATAGACAGGCCGGTATTTTCGGCTGTCATTTCCATCGTGATTGTGATTGTCGGAGTCATCGGGCTGACCATGCTTCCGGTGGATCAGTATCCGCAGATCACGCCTCCGGTGGTAAAGATCAGTGCGTCTTATCCGGGTGCGAGTGCGCTTACCGTGTCGCAGGCGGTGGCTACTCCGATTGAACAGGAAATCAATGGTACGCCCGGTATGCTTTATATGGAATCGAACAGTTCTAACTCTGGTGGCTTCTCGGCAACAGTTACCTTTGATGTATCTGCCGACCCGGATCTGGCTGCTGTGGAAATTCAGAACCGTGTGAAGCTGGCTGAATCCCGTCTTCCGGCGGAAGTGATTCAGAATGGTATTTCCGTAGAGAAACAGGCACCCAGTCAGTTAATGACACTCTGTCTGACTTCTACCGATCCTAAGTTTGACGAAATTTACCTGAGCAACTTTGCTACGATCAATGTGCTCGATGTGATTCGCCGTATTCCGGGGGTAGGACGTGTATCTAATATCGGTAGCCGTTACTATGCTATGCAGATATGGGCAGAGCCTGATAAGCTGGCTAACTTCGGATTGACTGTGCAGGACTTGCAGAATGCCTTGAAAGATCAGAATCGTGAATCGGCAGCCGGTGTATTAGGTCAGCAGCCGGTACAGGGACTGGATATAACGATTCCTATCACTACTCAGGGACGTCTTTCTACAGTAGGGCAATTTGAGGATATTGTGGTACGTGCCAATGCCAATGGTTCCATCATCCGGCTGAAGGATGTGGCACGTGTATCCTTGGAGGCTTCTTCATACAATACCGAGAGTGGTATCAATGGTGAGAATGCAGCGGTACTCGGTATTTACATGTTGCCGGGTGCCAATGCAATGGAAGTGGCCGAGAATGTAAAGAAGGCGATGGAAGAAATCAGCGAGAATTTTCCGGAAGGATTGAGTTATGAGATTCCGTTTGATATGACAACGTATATCTCCGAGTCTATTCATGAGGTATATAAGACCTTGTTCGAAGCATTGGTGCTGGTTGTGTTGGTAGTGTATCTGTCTTTGCAGAGCTGGCGTGCTACGTTGATTCCGGTGGTAGCGGTACCTATTTCCCTGATTGGTACTTTCGGATTCATGCTGATTTTTGGTTTCTCTATTAATATATTGACCTTACTCGGTTTGATTCTCGCCATCGGTATCGTGGTCGATGATGCGATTGTAGTGGTGGAAGGAGTGGAGCATATAATGGAAACGGAGAAGCTGACTCCCTATGAGGCGACAAAGAAAGCGATGAACGGATTATCAAGCGCATTGATCGCTACTTCACTGGTATTGGCGGCTGTGTTTGTTCCGGTTAGTTTTCTGAGTGGAATTACCGGGCAGCTGTATCGTCAGTTTACGGTAACTATCGTGGTATCTGTACTGATTTCTACTGTGGTTGCTTTAACGCTGAGTCCTGTGATGTGTTCGCTCATTTTGAAACCGGATAGTGGCAAGAAGAAAAATATAGTATTCAGAAAGATCAATGAGTGGCTGGGTATCGGAAGCAATAAGTATGTAGCTGCCGTCACCCGTACTATCAAACATCCTCGTCGGGTTTTGAGTGCTTTTGGTATGGTATTGATTGCTATTCTGTTGATTCACCGGATTATTCCGACCAGTTTCTTGCCGGTAGAAGACCAAGGATACTTTAAGATTGAACTTGAACTGCCGGAAGGAGCTACATTGGAGCGAACCCGTGTAGTAACGGAACGCGCGATTGCTTATCTGGAGAAGAATCCATATATAGAATATGTACAAAACGTGACCGGAAGCAGCCCGCGTGTAGGGAGTAATCAGGGGCGTGCCGAGCTGACCGTTATTCTGAAACCTTGGGAAGAGAGAAAGAGCACCAGTATTGAAAAAATTATGGATACGGTAGAAAAACATTTGAGAGAATATCCCGAATGTAAAGTCTACCTGTCTACTCCTCCGGTCATACCGGGACTGGGCAGCTCCGGTGGTTTTGAAATGCAGCTGGAAGCTCGTGGAGAGGCTACTTTCGATAATTTGGTAGATGCGGCAGATACGTTGATGTATTATGCTTCCAAACGTAAGGAGCTTACCGGTTTGTCTTCTTCCTTGCAGTCTGAGATTCCCCAGCTTTATTTTGATGTGGACAGAGACAAAGTGAAAATGCTGGGAGTACCTTTGGCAGATGTGTTTTCTACGATGAAAGCGTATACAGGTTCGGTGTATGTGAATGACTTTAATATGTTCAACCGTATATATAAGGTGTATATTCAGGCGGAGGCTCCTTATCGGGAACATAAAGACAATATCAACCTGTTCTTTGTGAAAGCTTCTAACGGAGCTATGGTACCGTTGACTTCTCTGGGTAATGCCTCTTATACAACAGGACCGGGAAGTATTAAGCGTTTCAATATGTTTACTACTGCCGTTATCCGGGGTGCTGCCGCACAGGGATACAGTTCCGGTCAGGCAATGGAAATTATGGAGCAGATCGCCCGTGACCATCTTCCGGATAATATCGGACTGGAGTGGAGCGGACTTTCTTATCAGGAGAAACAGGCAGGCGGTCAGACAGGTATGGTCATGGCATTGGTGTTCTTGTTCGTCTTCCTTTTCCTTGCCGCACAATATGAAAGTTGGACAGTGCCGATTGCTGTATTGCTATCTTTGCCTGTAGCAGCTTTGGGAGCCTATCTGGGAGTCTGGGTATGCGGACTGGAGAATGATGTCTATTTCCAGATCGGATTGGTAATGCTTGTCGGGCTTGCCGCCAAGAATGCCATTTTGATTGTTGAGTTTGCCAAAGTGCAGGTAGATAAAGGTGAAGACTTGATACAGTCGGCAATCTATGCAGCGAAATTACGTTTCCGTCCTATTCTGATGACCTCCCTTGCGTTTGTATTGGGAATGCTTCCGATGGTATTGGCGAGTGGTCCGGGTTCGGCTAGCCGACAGGCGATTGGTACGGGCGTATTCTTCGGAATGATATTCGCTATCGTATTTGGTATCATTCTCGTGCCGTTCTTCTTTGTGATGGTGTATAAAACAAAGTCGAAAATCTTAAAACATAAGAAATAATGAAACTGAATAAACTATATATTGCTATACTACTTTTTGCAGGAATACTGACTTCCTGCAAAGTAGGCAAGAGCTACGTCCGTCCTGAGCTTCATTTACCCGATAGTCTGGCTCAACATCAGGATACGGTTAGCTTTGGAGATCAGGATTGGGAAGAAATATACACGGATTCTACACTTCGGAACCTTATAGACCGTGCTTTGGAACATAATAAAGATATGTTGATAGCGGCTGCCCGCATCAAGGAAATGGCAGCTCAGAAACGTATCTCCACTGCTGCCTTGCTTCCGGATATTAAAGGTGAAGTGACTGTCGAGCGCGAGCTTGAAAATCATGGAGGAGATGCCTTCAGGAAGTCGGATACTTTTGAAGCTCAGTTTCTTGTTTCATGGGAACTCGACCTTTGGGGAAATTTACGATGGGCACGTTCAGCCAGTATTGCTGAATATTTACAGTCGATAGAGGCGCAGCGTGCACTTCGGATGACGATTGTGGCAGAAGTGGCGCAGGCTTATTATGAACTGGTGGCATTGGATACGGAACTGGATATTGTCAAGCAGACTTTAAAAGCCCGTGAAGAAGGTGTTCGTCTGGCACGTATCCGTTTTGAGGGCGGACTGACTTCGGAGACTTCTTATCGCCAGGCACAGGTTGAGTTGGCTCGTACAGCTACATTGGTTCCTGATTTGGAGCGTAAAATATCGCTGAAAGAAAATGATATTGCTTTTTTGGCCGGAGAATACCCTAACCGTATAGCTCGTTCCCGCCTGCTTCAGGAATTTAATTTTCCTGAAACTCTTCCGGTAGGAATGCCTTCCACTTTGTTAGAACGCCGTCCCGATATACGCCAGGCGGAGCAGAAGTTGATCGCTGCTAATGCCAAAGTGGGAGTAGCATATACAAATATGTTTCCCCGTCTTGCTCTGACAGGAGGTTTTGGAAGTGAGAGCACGTCCTTGTCCGAACTTTTAAAATCTCCTTATGCTGTTATGGAGGGGGCGTTGCTGACTCCTATCTTTGGCTGGGGAAAGAACCGTGCTGCGTTGAAAGGCAAAAAAGCGGCCTATGAAGCAGAAATACATAGTTATGAGAAAACAGTCCTGACGGCTTTCAAGGAGACACGTAATGCGATTGTCAACTTTAATAAGATAAAAGAGGTGTACGCGCTTCGTGCCAATCTGGAACGTTCGGCTAAGAGTTATATGGATTTGGCGCAGTTGCAATATATCAATGGAGTGATCAATTATTTGGATGTTCTCGATGCCCAGCGTGGTTATTTTGACGCACAAATTGGTCTGAGTAACGCTATTCGTGATGAACTGATCACCGTAGTACAACTGTATAAAGCACTTGGCGGTGGCTGGAAGCAATAGCCTCTGTAACTATGCAGCGAAATAAAATGAGGGCTTCTCTTTCATAATTCGAGGAAAAATGCGAAATTTGCAACGCTTTTCAAGTTTGACAAGAAACTTACTAACACCTTTAAATAAAAATAAAGAAAATGACTAAAAGTGCATTGCAAATCGCAAGGGCTGCTTATCAGCCCAAACTTCCGAAAGCATTGGCAACAGGAGCCGTTAAAGCTGTAGCAGGTGCTGCTACTCAATCTGTAGCCGATCAGGAAGCTATCAAAGCATTATTCCCTAACACGTACGGAATGCCGTTGATTACATTCGAAGCGGGTGAAGCTGTTCAACTTCCTGCTATGAACGTAGGTGTAATCCTTTCCGGCGGACAAGCTCCGGGCGGACACAATGTAATCTCTGGTTTGTTCGACGGTATCAAAAAGCTGAATCCTGAAAGTAAGCTGTACGGCTTTATCTTGGGTCCTGGCGGTCTGGTAGACCACAACTATATGGAACTGACTGCTGACATCATTGACGAATACCGTAACACAGGTGGTTTCGATATCATCGGTTCGGGACGTACGAAGCTGGAAACTGAAGCTCAGTTTGAAAAGGGATTTGAGATCATCAAAGAATTGGGCATCAAAGCACTGGTTATCATCGGTGGTGATGACTCTAATACAAACGCTTGTGTATTGGCTGAATACTATGCTGCCAAGAAGTACGGTGTACAGGTGATCGGTTGCCCGAAGACGATTGACGGTGACTTGAAGAACGATATGATTGAAACTTCTTTCGGTTTCGATACAGCTTGTAAGACTTATGCAGAAGTAATCGGTAACATCCAGCGTGACTGTAACTCAGCCCGTAAATACTGGCACTTTATCAAATTGATGGGTCGTTCGGCTTCTCACATCGCACTGGAATGTGCTTTGCAGGTACAGCCTAACGTATGTATCGTTTCTGAAGAAGTGGAAGAAAAAGATATGTCTCTGGATGATGTAGTAACATCTATCGCTAAAGTGGTAGCTGACCGTGCTGCACAGGGAAATAACTTCGGTACAGTTTTGATTCCGGAAGGACTGGTGGAATTTATTCCGGCTATGAAGCGTCTGATCGCTGAGTTGAACGACTTCCTGGCTGCAAATGCAGAAGAGTTCTCTCAGATCAAGAAGTCTCATCAACGTGATTACATCATCCGTAAGCTGTCTCCGGAAAACTCTGCTATCTATGCAAGTCTGCCGGAAGGTGTAGCTCGCCAGCTGACACTGGATCGTGACCCGCACGGAAACGTTCAGGTATCACTGATCGAAACAGAAAAACTGTTGTCTGAAATGGTAGCTACCAAATTGGCTGCTTGGAAAGAAGATGGCAAATATGTGGGTAAGTTTGCTGCACAGCACCACTTCTTCGGTTACGAAGGTCGTTGCGCTGCTCCGTCAAACTTTGATGCTGACTACTGCTATTCTTTGGGATACACAGCTTCTATGCTGATTGCTGACGGTAAGACCGGTTATATGTCTTCTGTACGCAACACAACTGCTCCTGCTGCCGAATGGATTGCAGGTGGTGTGCCTATCACCATGATGATGAATATGGAACGCCGCCACGGTGAAATGAAACCGGTGATCCAGAAAGCATTAGTGAAATTGGATGGTGCTCCTTTCAAAGCATTCGCTGCACAGCGTGACCGTTGGGCTGTTGAAACGGATTATGTATATCCGGGTCCGATTCAGTACTTTGGTCCTACAGAAGTTTGCGACCAGGCAACTAAGACTTTGCAATTGGAACAAGCTAAATAAGAAAACTTCACCGGACTGTAGTAAGAAGCAGTTGCAATGAAGAGCTCTTTCAGGCACGGATTACGCGGATTGACGCGGTTTTAGTTATACTATTTCTTAAAACCGTGTATTCCGTGTAATCCGTGCCTATCTATATCACTTTCATCACTCAAAGTAAATGTCGTCACGTAATAATCCGATTTCTGCTGTCCAAAAGAAAAGAACTGCTTCCACTACCCCCAAAAAGAGGACGGTTTCTTCTTCCAGGCCTTCCCGTGCTCCGAAAAAGGCACCGGTGAAGCAGCATTATTCGATGCCCGGTTGGCTTCGAAATATATTGGCTGTGGTAATTGTCGGTTGTTTCTCTATGGTTTTCTATTATTTCTTTATACGTCCTTATGCTTATCGGTGGAAACCTTGTAATGGTTTAAAGGAATATGGAGTTTGTATTCCTTCCGGATATGATATTCATGGGATTGATATTTCCCATTATCAAGGAAAAATAGACTGGGGGAGACTTTTACAGAATAAACAGACGGCAACTCCTTTGCACTTCGTTTTTATGAAAGCGACGGAAGGGGGAGATCATAACGATACTACCTTTCAAACTAATTTTGCTAATGCGCGTAATCATGGCTTTATTCGTGGTGCTTATCATTTCTATATTCCCGGTACGGATGCTTTGAAACAGGCGGACTTTTTTATACGTACGGTCAAACTGGATTCCGGCGACCTGCCTCCGGTTCTCGATGTGGAAGTGACCGGACGAAAAGAGAAAAAAGAATTGCAGCAAGGCATTAAGCGCTGGTTGGACCGTATAGAATCCCATTATGGGGTGAAGCCCATTCTATATACCTCTTATAAGTTCAAGACCCGTTATCTGGACGATTCTATTTTCAATGCTTATCCTTATTGGATCGCCCACTATTATGTCGATTCGGTGAAGTATCAGGGCAAATGGGATTTCTGGCAACATACTGATGTCGGAAATGTACCCGGTATTAAAGAAGATGTAGACCTCAATGTATTCAACGGTACATTAGAAGAACTCAAAAAGCTGACGATCAAGTAGGATGATTGGTCTGTCATACAACTAATCTCTTCTCTCATTTGTTATAATCGTATTATTACTAAAAAGATACGATTATGAACTTTGATATAGCTATTATTGGTGGTGGCCCTGCTGGTTACACAGCTGCCGAAAGGGCAGGGGCAAACGGACTGAGAGCCGTTCTGTTTGAGAAAAAGGCAATAGGTGGGATATGTCTGAATGAAGGATGTATTCCTACTAAAACGTTGTTATATTCTGCTAAAATTCTGGATAGCATCAAGAGTGCTTCCAAATATGGCATTTCTGTCGAATCTCCTTCGTTTGATTTAACTAAAATAATGAGCCGTAAAGAGAAAACGGTGAAAATGCTGACTGGTGGGGTAAAGATGACCGTGAACTCTTACGGAGTGACGATCGTGGAAAAAGAAGCCTTTATAGAAGGAGAAGAAAACGGGCTGATCCGTATCATTTGTGACGGAGAAAGATATGAAGTGAAATATCTGCTGGTATGTACCGGTTCCGATACGGTTATTCCTCCGATACCGGGACTGTCGGAAGTTAGTTACTGGACGTCAAAAGAGGCTTTGGAGATCAAAGAGCTTCCTGAAACGTTGGTTGTTATAGGTGGTGGAGTCATAGGAATGGAGTTTGCTTCTTTCTTCAACAGTATGGGAGTGAAAGTGCATGTTGTCGAGATGATGCCGGAGATACTGGGAGTCATGGATAAGGAAACCAGCAGTATGCTTCGTACAGAATATGCAAAACGTGGAGTCACTTTCTACTTGAATACAAAAGTAATAGAAGTGAAACCTGACGGAGTCGTCATAGAGAAAGATGGGAAGGCTTCTACTATCAAAACGGAAAAGATCTTGCTCAGTGTGGGGCGTAAAGCAAATATTACCAATGTCGGATTGGATAAGCTGAATATAGAACTTCATCGGAATGGGGTTAAAGTAGACGAATATCTTCAGACTTCTCATCCCGGAGTATATGCGTGCGGTGATATTACAGGCTATTCTTTATTGGCGCATACGGCAATTCGGGAGGCGGAAGTGGCAATCAATCATATTTTAGGAGTGGAAGACCGGATGAATTATAACAGTGTGCCGGGAGTTGTCTACACCAATCCGGAAGTGGCCGGTGTAGGTAAGACAGAAGAAGAGCTGACCAAACAGGGCATTCCTTATCGTGTTACGAAGTTGCCGATGGCTTATTCCGGACGTTTTGTTGCGGAAAACGAACAGGTAAATGGAATATGTAAGCTGATACTTGATGAAGCTGATCATATTATCGGTTGTCATATGCTTGGAAATCCAGCGTCGGAATTGATTGTGATTGCCGGAATAGCCATTCAGAAGGGCTATACGGTTGAGGAATTTCAGAAGAATGTATTTCCCCATCCTACGGTTGGAGAGATTTATCATGAGGTGCTTTCATAACACTTTTACAGATATTTATTTTCATCTGGCGGCAGAAGAGTATTTGCTGAAGCAGGAAACAGATTCTGTTTTCATGCTTTGGCAGGACACTCCTTCTGTAGTGATGGGAAAACACCAATCTGTACAGTTGGAAGTGAACCGGGAATGGGCGGAAGAACAACAAATTCAAATAGCCCGTCGGTTTTCGGGTGGGGGAGCTGTATATCATGATTTGGGTAATGTCAATTTAACTTTTATCGAAACAGTGTCCCGCTTGCCTGATTTCAGTCTTTATCTTCATCGGATACTGGATTTCTTAAAACAGATAGGATTGCCGGCAAAAGGAGATGAACGGCTGGGTATCTATCTTGATGGTCTGAAAATATCGGGGAGTGCCCAGTGCGTACACAAGAACAGGGTGCTTTATCATTGTACTTTGTTGTATGATACGAATCTTACCGCTTTAAACAAGGTACTGAATCCGGAGAGGAACATTGAGACGGGTGTGGCATCATCTGTGTATGCTGTTCCGTCTGTCCGTAGTGAAGTCACAAATATCAGTCGTTACTTACCTATGGAAACGGTTGATCATTTCAAAGCGATACTTTTCGAATATTTTAGTCAGAAGGGATGTGCTGATACTTTCAGTGAGAAAGAATTGGAAGCAATCCATAAACTTCGGACTGAGAAATATATTTGCGAAGAATGGATATTCAGTCGTTGAGTCCGGTTAAAAATACTTTAACCTAAAACTTTCTTTTTCAGCGGGTTGTTTTAATAGTTCAAGGTTGAATAATAAATTTACTGTCTATGTCAAGATTCGAAATAAAAATGCCTAAGTTGGGCGAGAGTATAACCGAAGGGACGATTGTCTCTTGGTCTGTGAAAGTGGGGGATATCATTCAGGAAGACGATGTTCTCTTCGAGGTAAATACGGCGAAAGTCAGTGCGGAAATACCTTCACCGGTAGCCGGTAAGGTCGTGGAAATCCTGTTTAAGGAAGGAGATACAGTCGCTGTGGGTACAGTGGTTGCTGTTGTAGATATGGGAGGTGAAGAGGCATCCGATGAAGAAACTGCAAGTGGAAAAGAAACTGCAGAAAGCAAGGAGAATACTTCTTCTGATGCAGGAAAAGTATCTTCTCAGGTAGCAAAGGCTGAAGAACGCTGGTATTCTCCTGTGGTGATTCAATTGGCACGAAGTGCGAATATTCCGAAAGAAGAACTTGATTCGATACAAGGCACAGGATACGAAGGCCGGTTGAGCAAGAAAGATATAAAGGATTATATTGATAAGAAGAAAAGGGGAATTTCCGAAGTCTCGAAGGCGGCGATACCTACCGGTGATGCACCTACGGCTTCTACGACATCTTCTCCTGCATCGGTTTCCGTGCCCACGCCTGTTGCTGCACCGTCTGCTCCATCTAAACAAACACCTGCGGCTGCCAATATTCCGGGAGTAGAAGTGAAAGAAATGGATCGTGTCCGCCGGATTATTGCGGATCATATGGTGATGTCCAAGAAGGTTTCACCACACGTAACCAATGTAGTAGAGGTAGACGTAACCAGACTGGTACGATGGCGTGAAAAGAATAAAGACGCTTTCTTCCGTCGTGAGGGAGTGAAACTGACCTATATGCCTGTCATAACAGAAGCTGTTGCAAAAGCATTGGCAGCATATCCTCAGGTCAATGTATCTGTTGACGGATATAATATTCTTTTCAAGAAACATATCAATATCGGTATTGCTGTTTCTTTGAATGATGGCAATCTGATAGTTCCTGTGGTACATGATGCCGATCATCTGAACTTGAACGGATTGGCTGTAGCTATAGACTCGCTGGCATTGAAGGCTCGTGATAACAAATTGATGCCGGATGATATTGACGGAGGTACGTTTACCATTACTAATTTCGGTACATTCAAGAGTTTGTTCGGTACGCCGGTAATCAATCAGCCCCAGGTTGCCATTTTGGGAGTGGGATATATTGAGAAGAAGCCTGCCGTAATAGAGACACCGGAAGGTGATACGATTGCTATCCGTCATAAGATGTATCTGTCCCTGTCTTATGACCATCGTGTAGTTGACGGTATGCTGGGAGGCAACTTCCTGCACTTCATAGCCGATTACCTGGAAAACTGGAAGGGCTGATAACAGATTGTTTCATTCATTAAGAACTTCATTAACTATGAAAAAGAAATATGATATAAAGACTACGGATGTTGAAACACTGAAAAAGTGGTACCATCTGATGACATTAGGGCGTGCTTTGGACGAGAAGGCGCCGTCTTACCAGCTGCAATCCTTGGGTTGGTCATACCATGCTCCTTATGCGGGGCATGATGGTATCCAACTGGCTGTCGGTCAGGTTTTCACATTGGGAGAAGATTTCCTGTTTCCTTATTACAGAGATATGCTGACCGTGCTTTCTGCAGGAATGACTGCGGAAGAGATTATATTGAATGGTATTTCGAAAGCAACTGATCCCGGTAGCGGCGGACGTCATATGTCGAATCACTTCGCTAAACCGGAATGGCATATTGAAAATATATCTTCTGCTACCGGAACGCATGACCTTCATGCGGCAGGTGTAGCAAGAGCAATGGTATATTATGGGCATAAAGGAGTAGCAATCACTTCGCACGGAGAATCTGCTACTTCCGAAGGCTTTGTTTACGAGGCTATCAATGGAGCTAGTCTGGAACGTCTTCCGGTGATTTTCGTTATACAGGATAACGGATATGGCATCTCTGTTCCTAAATCTGAGCAGACTGCCAATCGTAAAGTAGCTGAGAACTTCTCCGGTTTCAAGAATCTGAAGATTATCTACTGCAATGGAAAAGATGTGTTCGATTCTATGAATGCCATGACTGAGGCACGCGAATATGCGATCAGTACCCGTAATCCTGTGATTGTACAGGCTAACTGCGTTCGTATCGGTTCTCATTCCAACTCGGATAAACATACACTTTATCGGGACGAAAACGAACTGGAATATGTGAAAGAAGCTGATCCGTTAATGAAGTTCCGGCGGATGTTATTGCGCTATAAGCGCTTGACGGAAGAGGAACTGCTGCAAATTGAAGCTGAATCAAAGAAGGAACTATCTGCTGCCAACCGCAAGGCGCTGGCTGCCCCTGAACCTGATCCTAAAAGCATTTACGATTTTGTGATGCCCGAACCTTATCAGCCGCAAAAATACAAAGAAGGTACTCATCAGGAAGAAGGAGAGAAGACTTTCCTGGTCAATGCAATTAATGAAACATTGAAAGCGGAATTCCGCCATAATCCGGATACCTTTATCTGGGGACAAGATGTGGCTAACAGAGAAAAAGGCGGGGTCTTTAATGTGACCAAAGGCATGCAGCAGGAATTTGGCGAGGCGCGTGTATTCAGCGCACCGATTGCCGAAGATTATATTGTAGGTACAGCCAATGGTATGAGCCGCTTTGACCCTAAAATCCATGTAGTGATAGAAGGAGCTGAGTTTGCAGACTACTTCTGGCCTGCCGTAGAACAGTATGTGGAGTGTACTCATGAATATTGGCGCAGTAACGGTAAGTTTGCTCCGAATATCACTTTACGGCTTGCTTCCGGAGGATATATCGGTGGTGGATTATATCATTCCCAAAATATAGAGGGTGCCCTAACAACGTTGCCGGGTGCACGTATTGTCTGTCCTTCTTTTGCGGATGATGCAGCCGGATTGTTACGAACCAGTATGCGTTCAAAGGGATTTACCTTGTTTTTGGAACCGAAAGCTCTATATAATTCGGTAGAAGCAGCAGCTGTTGTTCCGGAAGATTTTGAGATTCCTTTCGGAAAGGCACGTATTCGTCGTGAAGGAACGGATTTGAGCATTATTACTTATGGTAATACTACCCATTTCTGCCTGCACGTAGCAGAGCAACTGGAAAAAGAAAGTGGCTGGAAAGTCGAAGTGATCGATATTCGTTCATTGATACCATTAGATAAGGAGGCGATTTTCGAATCGGTGAAAAAGACCAGTAAAGCATTGGTTGTTCACGAAGACAAGGTGTTCTCCGGTTTCGGTGCGGAACTTGCTGCTATGATCGGAACGGATATGTTCCGTTATCTGGATGGTCCGGTGCAGCGTGTCGGTTCTACATTTACTCCTGTCGGTTTCAATCCGATTCTGGAAAAAGAGATATTGCCGGATGAGGCGAAGATCTATGAGGCAGCTAAAAAACTATTGGAATATTAATGGAATAAAATGGAGGTATAGTTTATGAAAAAGATAGGTTTGTTTTATGCCACCAAAGCTGATAAGACTACTTGGGTGGCAGAGAAAATTCAGAAAGAATTTGGAAAAGATAGGATAGAAGTGGTGCCTATTGAGCAGGCATGGCAAAATGATTTTGCAGCTTACGATTGTTTTATAGTAGGTGCTTCGACCTGGTTTGACGGAGAACTTCCTACCTATTGGGATGAGTTATTGCCGGAACTTCGTACATTGGACTTGAAAGGGAAAAAAGTAGCTGTCTTCGGGTTAGGAGATCAGATACGTTATCCCGAAAACTTTGCTGACGGAATCGGACTGCTTGCCGAGGTATTTGAAGGAGACGGGGCCACACTGGTCGGTTTTACTTCTTCCGAAAGATACACTTTCGAACGTTCCAGAGCGTTGCGTGGTGATCGGTGGTGCGGTTTGGTCGTCGATTTGGATAATCAATCCGAGCAAGCGGAAAAGAGAATCAGGGAATGGTGCGAACAGGTAAAGAATGAGTTTGATTCAAAACCTTAATACTTTATATCTGTTTCCCGGTAACATAACAGAAGGAATATTATATCATACCATTCTTTTCATTAAAGGATGGTATGTACCAGATGCTCATCTCGTACACTACTGGATGAGCATCTGGTGTATAACAAGATGAGCATGCCGTACAGCACGAGATGAGCATCTCGTACATCTTATCTCTACTACAAATATATGCTGTCTTTTAAAGATACGTGGTCTGTGTCTTCTTGAAACAGATAAGGAAGATTAATGCTTAATATGTGAACTTCACTGCTGCCCAGCGGTTTTTCTCCTTATGATGTACGAAGGTCAGTCCGTTCTTTTCTGCTTCCCGGCGGATGAAAGGAATGTCGTCCACATAAAATCCACTCATATAAAGTTCCGATCCCGGGTGCATGCAGGCAACGTATTGCTTCATGTCGTTCAATAGAATATTCCGGTTTATATTAGCGATGATGATATCAAAGGGCCCTTTGCCAACAAGCGATGAGGCATCTCCTTGTGAAACGGCGATGTCGTCTACGTGGTTTAATTCAATGTTCTCAATAGAGTTTCGTACACACCATTCGTCAATGTCAATAGCGATACATGGGCGTGCTCCCCGCATGCGGGCGAGAATAGCTAAGATCGAAGTTCCACAGCCCATATCCAGAAGTGATTTATCTTTCAACTCATTGTCCAGTAACTCCCCGATGATGAGGCTTGTCGTTTCATGATGTCCCGTGCCGAAAGCCATTTGCGGATTGATAACGATATCATAAGTTGCCTGGGGTACATCTTTATGGAAGGTACTATGGATAACACATCGGTTATCGATCACAATCGGCTGAAAGAAATTTTTTTCCCATTCTTCGTTCCAGTCTTTGTCTTCCGCTTCAACGTATGTATAAGTGATCTCCGTATCGGGCAGAGGAAATTCGGTTATTGCATTTTTTATTGTATTTTCATCGCATAATGCCTGTTGTATGTATGCAGTCAGTCCGCCTTCGCTTTCAACAAAACTTTCAAATCCGGCTTCACCTAATACGGCAGCCAGTACGTCATTTACTGTTTCTGTGCATGGACTTGTATGGAATGTGAACTCAAAATACTTCATAGTTGTTTTTAATTTGGTGAATCTTTTGCAAAGATAGTTAGAAATAGGGATTTCCCTATTATCCTTTGGGGAAAATCTCCCTAGAGTGGCGAATCTCTTCCTTATCTTTGTAATGTGAATAAGTTTAAGTAATTACATAAACCGAGATGATATGAAAAAGATTGTTTATTTCTTGCTAATTGCTTTATGCCTCCCTATAGGCTTGATGGCACAAAGCGTTGATGACGACCTTTATTTCGTACCTTCTAAAGACAAAAAGGAGAAGAAAGAAACGACTCCGGAAAAGAAGGAACCGAGAAAGCAAGTCACGACCAACATCTATACATCACCGGGCACTACCGTTGTAGTTCAGGACCGCAAGGGAAAAACACGGGATGTGGATGAATATAACCGCCGTTATGACGCTCGTGAGAATGAATTCGTAATGGAAAACGATACCTTATATATAAAAGAGAAAGCTCAGCCAGACTTGGAAGGAGAATGGGTAACCGGTGAATTTGATGGTTCGCAAGAGGACTATGAATATGCTGAACGTATTATCCGTTTCCGTAATCCACGTTTTGCTATCAGCATTAGCAGTCCACTCTATTGGGACGTTGTTTACGGACCTAATTCATGGAACTGGAATGTATATACTGATGGTATGTACGCTTATGCTTTCCCGACATTTAGTAATCCGCTTTGGTGGGATTGGCGTTACAACTCCTACGGTTGGGGATGGAACTATGGCTGGGGATGGAATCGTCCTTACTATGGTTGGGGATATTACCCGGGTTCATGGGGCGGCTGGTATGGTGGCTACTGGGGTGGCTTCTATGGCGGCGGTTATTGGGGACATCATCACCACTGGGGTGGTGGTCCTAGCTGGGGCTGGGGCGGTGGTCATAGAGACATGCTATACACCAATCGTCGTTCTCCTAACAGGAGTGTTAACCGTACTACCAATGGTACCAGATATACCTCTAACCGTTATCAGTCTTCTCGTCCTTCATCAGTTCGTACATCTTCGAATAGAACAACTTCGGGACGTGTAGTAGGAACCAGAGAGAATAGTACACGGACAGGAGTAAGTACAAGAACTAGTTCTTCTCGCAGAGATACCTATACTCGTCCGAGCAGTACTCGTACCAGCACATCTTCGGGTATGAATCGTAGTAGTAGCACTCGTACTTCTTCTTCAAGAAGTGAAGGTACTTATAATAGGGGATCTTCTTCTAGAAGTAGCGGAACTTATTCAAGAGGAAGTAGTAGTTATACACCTAGTCGCTCTAGTAGCTCTCGAACATATACTCCTAGCAGTAGTAACCGTTCTAGTAGTAGTTCTCGAACATATACTCCTAGTAGCAGTAGTCGTTCTAGTAGTTCCAGTTCTTATTCTCCTAGTAGCAGTTCTTCTCGTTCTAGTGGTTCTTCGTATGGAGGCGGAAGTAGTAGCAGTAGTCGTGGAAGTTCTTCCGGTGGTGGAGGTTCAGCTAGAGGCGGTAGCAGGAGATAAAACTATAGCATATAATAATATTTAAGGAAACGTATGAAAAAGAAAATAAATATAGCTGCACTTGCTCTTATTATGGTGGCAAGTGCAAGCGCCCAGACAATATACGATGGTGCTAAGTTTACGCAGAAGGATTTGAATGGAACTGCCCGTTTTGTAGGAATGGGAGGAGCAATGGGTGCACTAGGAGGAGATATTTCTACTATGGGGACAAATCCGGCTGGTATTGGTATATATCGTAGTAATGATATAATGGGAACTTTCGGCTTTTCTTCTTTTGGTTCGGAGAGTAAATATGAAGGATCAAAGTTTAATGTTGATAAGACTCGTGGATCATTTGATAATATAGGATTTGTGTTTTCTTCTAAAATTGGAAATCAGACCGCTTTGCGTTATGTGAATTTTGGATTCAGTTACACTCGTTCCAAGTCATTTGATAAGTATATGACAATGGAAGGTTTGATTAATCTGGGGCCTGGAGGAACAATTCTTTCTCAGACTAATCAAATGACGAATCAAGCGAACACTATGATTAAAGCGAATGGTGACTTTATCAGTAAGTTAGCTGATGATAAGATTAATCTGTTTACTGATAGTCAGACTGGCTGGCTGGCTGCTATCGGCTGGAATGGATATTTATATAATGAAAATGAAGATAAAAATGGCTATATAGGTTATTTACCTCAACCATATTCATGGTATGATGGACATGAAAAAGGAGGAATCAATCAGTATGATTTTAATGTTGCTTTTAATATAAGTGATCGTGTTTATTTAGGATTGACCATTGGTGCTTACGATGTTAATTACTCAAAGATTTCTACTTATGGAGAGGAGTATGGGGAATATATTGTAGAAAATGTGAATTATGGTACTCCAAGTTATGAAATGACTACTGAGAATAAAATAGATGGTTCAGGTGTGGATTTTAAGTTTGGAGCTATCGTGCGTCCATTTGAAGACTCTCCATTCCGTATTGGTGTTTCTGTTCATACTCCTACATTTTATAATTTGAAAATTAAAACGAATGTTAGAGCAGTGACATATACCCCTGATTTTGACTCTAAAAAATTAAGTGAGGCTGTTGTAGATTCTTATGATTTTACGAATGGTGTTGATTATGGATATGACTTCCGTTTCCGTACACCATGGAAATATAATTTAAGTCTTGGGTATACTTATGGATCATCTTTCGCTATTGGAGCAGAATATGAATATCAGGATTACTCCGCTATGCATTTTAGTTATTCGGATGGAGAAGCAATGGGATGGCAGAATCCTACAGCAAAAGAAATGTTGAAAGGTGTGAATACTTTCCGTATCGGTGCTGAGTGGAAAGTTATTCCTCAATTTGCTTTTCGTTTAGGCTATAATTATATGTCAGCAGCATTCAAAAAAACAGCTTTTAAAGATTTGAGCTACAATTCAATTAATACGGATACGGATTTTGCGAATGCAAAAGCAAATAATAATTATACATTAGGTATCGGTTATAGAGGATCGACTTTTTACGCAGACTTGGCTTACATGTATAGTACTTATAAGGAAGATTTCTATCCATTTGATGATGGAGCTTTAAAAAAGACTGATGTGACAAATAGCCGTAGTAAAGTGATGATGACTTTAGGTTTACGCTTTTAATTAGAAACTGTTTTCAATTTCAATAATAACTTTTGTGTGTTAGAGTCCCTGGAATGCTGAGTGTCTACAGCAGTTCCAGGGATTTCTTTATTATCTTTTCATTTAATGCCAAAGAAGGTTCATTCTGTTTTGAATATTGTAATTTTGTTAGCCGATATAATTATTCTTTTTGTTTAAAGAAAAAAAACTACTTATTTTCTTGTTATTTAAAATAAATTCATATTTTTGTAATCGTAGTCAGAACCAAACTATGAAATATTGACGTCCTCTCTACACACAGACAATTTTTATTAACCTTAAAAGAGCAGTATTATGTTTAAACCACTCAAATCAGTAAGTGTGCTGTTGCTCTTGTTTGCCATGCCGGCAGCAATTTCCTATGCAGCCTCTGAGAATGGAGCAACAAGTGTGAGTGTCACACAGCAAAACGGTACGTGTAAAGGTGTAGTAAAAGACAAGGCAGGTGAAGCGGTTATTGGAGCTTCAGTTGTAGTCAAGGGTACTACAAATGGTGTAATTACCGACTTGGACGGTAATTTTGTTCTTTCCAATGTTCCTGATGGAGCAACGATTCAAATCTCTTATGTAGGTTATACCCCACAGGAAGTGAAGTTCACGGGTAAACCTTTAGACATTACCTTACAGGAAGATACGCAGACACTCGATGAAGTTGTAGTGACAGCTTTGGGGATTAAGCGTCAGAAAAGGTCCCTCGGCTATTCTACAACGACAGTAGGAGGAAAAGATTTCACGGAAGCTCGTACAACGAACATTGGTAACGCACTTTCCGGTAAGATTGCCGGTGTTTCCGTTTCCGGAAATGCAACAGGTCCGGGTGGTAGTAGCCGTGTCGTAATTCGTGGTAATGCTTCTTTGACGGGAAACAACCAGCCGCTTTATGTTATCGACGGTGTTCCGTTTGATAATACTAATATTGGTAGTGCAGGTCAATGGGGAGGTAAAGATATGGGCGATGGTTTGTCAAGTATCAATCCGGATGATATTGCAGATATTCAAGTGTTGAAAGGTGCTGCTGCATCTGCTCTTTATGGATATCGTGGTGGTAACGGTGCTATCTTGATTACTACTAAATCCGGTCAGAAAGGAAAACCGGTCTCCGTTGAATTCAACAATAACCTGGCTTTTGATGTGATTTATGATTACCGAGATTTCCAGAATGTCTACGGGCAAGGAACTCAGGGTAACCGTCCGCTTTCTGCAGATGTGGCAAAAGCAACGGAAACATCCAGCTGGGGTGAAGTAATGGATGGAAAAAAAGCAGTAAACTTCTTGGGTAACGAATACGCTTATTCTCCGGTAGATAACTGGAAGAACTTCTATCGTACGGGAATTAACAATACGACAACCTTGGCAGTAAGCGGTGCTTCCGATAAGATATCCTATCGTTTTGGTGTTTCCAATATGGCGGTAAAGGGGATACTTCCCAATTCCAGCATCAGCCAGCAAGGTATCAATATGAATACGACTTATGACATTTCTTCAAAAGTTCATTTAATGGTGAATGCCAACTACGTATTCGACAAGAATAAAGGTCGTTCTAACTTGTCCGATGGTAACAGTAACACGAATGCCGCACTTCTTTATCATGCCAATTCATTTGATATCCGTTGGATGGAACGTGAAAATCCGGATTGTGACTGGGGTACCGGTGCTGACGGCAAAGAGTTGCTAGGCGGTACGAACGGTTATTTCAATAATCCGTATTGGTTGCAGTACAGGGTTACCAATGAAACCAACCGTAATCGTCTGACTGGTGGTATGACTTTGAAGTATGATATCTTTGACTGGTTATACATTCAGGGGGCTGTGACACGTGACGGTTATAATCTGGAATATTCTGAAGTGAAGCCAATCGGTTCCGCTTCTCCGGAAGATCCACGCGGTTATATAAAGGAATACACTCAGAACTTCTCTGAAATGAACCTGAACTATTTGATCGGATTCAATAAGACATTCGGAGACTGGAGTGTCGGTGCTACTTTCGGTGGAAACCGTCAGAGAAATATTACAAAGAAATACGGTCTGGATGATAAGGCCTCTTCATTCTTTGTGCCCGATTTTTATTCAAGCAGCAATACTGCGAAGCATGTGTATAAGAAAGAATATACAGAATACCGGGTAAATTCAATCTATGGTACTGCAGACCTTGGTTATAAGAATCAGGTATTCTTAAACTTAACCGGACGTAATGACTGGTTCTCTACACTGGACCCAGATAATAATCATTATTTCTATCCTTCTATCGGTATGTCATGGGTATTTAGTGATACATTCAAGACTCCCGACTGGTTTACTTTCGGAAAGGTGCGTGCATCTTATGCAGCTGCATCTAACGGAACCAAAGCATATCAGAATCTTCTTACCTATAAAGTAGATAATTACCAATCGAACGGACAGCCTGTAGTAACGATCAATAACTCGACCGTACCTAACAAAGGACTGAAACCGGTTCAGATTTCCGAATGGGAAATTGGTTTGAATCTCTCTTTCTTGGATAATCGCCTGTCATTGGATGCTGCATATTATGTAAAAACAACCAAAGATGATATCGTGCAGGTAACCACCAGTGGTGCGTCCGGTTTTGAATCAGCTATCCAGAATGTCGGAGAAATAAGAAATAATGGTGTGGAAGTAATGGTGAATGCCGTTCCTGTTCATACAAAGGACTTTAACTGGAATTCTACATTCAATATCGCTTATAACAGCAGTGATGTGAAATACCTGGGAATAGACGGAACGGGAGAAAAGATAAAGAGACTTACTCTTGACGGAGCCAATTCACGTGTAGGTAGTGTTTCTGTTCAGAATATCTTGGGGCATCCTTATGGTGAATTAGTAGGTTATGAATACAAACGTACTTCGGATGGACAAGTTATTTTTGAAAACGGTCTTCCTGTACACTCAGACGAGGTTCAGGTATTAGGAAACGGCGTTTATAAGGTAACCGGCGGATGGCGCAATGAATTTACTTACAAAAACATAACTCTTTCTTTCCTGATTGACTTCAAGGCAGGAGCTAAGATGTTCTCCGGAACCAATCTGTCTCTTTACAGCAACGGTCTGCACAAGAATACTTTGCAGGGACGTGGTGCTGACGGTAAAGGAACAATGGTGGGCAATGGTGTAATGTCTGATGGCAATGGTGGCTATGTGAAGAATACCGTAGCCGTTTCTGCACAAGACTACTGGCAGGCTATCACCAGTCAGAATATTGCTGAAGAGTTTGTTTATAATGCGAGTTTTATAAAACTGCGCGAATTGTCAGTCGGATATACTTTGCCGCAGGCATGGTTGAATAAGCAGACACTTATAAAAGGGGTAACCCTTTCCTTAGTCGGTCGTAACCTTTGGACTATATTGAAGCATACGGATAATATTGATCCGGAATCTGCTTATAATAACGGTAATGCTCAAGGTCTGGAATTGAACGGATATCCTGCCACGAGAAATGTGGGATTCAATGTAAATGTTAAGTTCTAACATCTTAAATACTGTAACAATGAAAAAGTTTACTTTATATATATTGACGGCTTTCGGTCTGATGGGATTAGCGACAAGCTGTAATGACTTTGGGGATGTGAATAACGACCCTATGAACCTGAATCCCGGAGTGGTGGATTATAAAATGGAATTTACTCAGGTTGAAGCACAGATATGTGGCTCCGACTGGGACGTGTGGCGTAATGGCTGTATCTACACAGCCAACATGATACAGCATACGGCTAGTGTAGATTGGGCGTATGGAGTTTTCTATACATGGAACGATCAGTATAGTGGTGCTTATTGGGGAGGATTCTATTCTGGTGGGCGTGCAGCTATTCGTAATATTATAGATGTGATGAATAATTGGGAAGGAAATCCCGCTTATGCGAATGAATATCAGATGTGCCGCATTCTGAAAGCATATATGTTCCAGAATATGACTGACCTTTATGGAGACGTTCCTTATTCTGAAGCAGGGCAGGGGTATTCTACCAATCCGATTCCGTATCCTAAATATGATACACAAGAAGCAATCTATAATGACCTGCTGAAAGAACTCGATGAAGCACAAGCTGCATTAAGCACTTCTGCCGGTAATACGATAGGGGCTGCCGACGTTATCTATAACGGTGATGCTGGGAAATGGAAGAAATTTGCAAACTCACTGATGCTCCGGGTAGCCATGCGCCTGACCAAAGTAGCTCCTGATAAAGCGAAAACATGGGTAGCTAAAGCGGTTTCGAATGGCTTGTTCGTAAGCAACGATGATAATGCGATCGTCAGACATACCAATGGTTCACCAAGCGATGACTCTGCCGAACCTTACGGAAAAGTATTTTCCAGTCTGGATACTCAGGCGTTCTATATCAGCGAAACATTTATAAACATCCTTCAGGACGATCCTCGTCTTCCTCTGATTGCTACAGTTTGTACCAGAGATCCTAAACCGGGATGGGGAGATGCCGATTTTGATTTAGGTGACAACACGGCTGCTAAGCAGAAAGGTATGCCGGTTGGTTATGATGTGTCAGGAGGAGACTGGGATTTGAGTAAAGCTCCGGGATATCCGGGAGAAAATTGGAGAAAAGCATATTCTGTTCCTAACCGTACAGTTTATGCACGCCCGGATTCACCCTCTATGCTTGTCACTCATGCCGGTAACTTGTTATTATTGGCTGATGCAGTGAAACGTGGACTCTATACAGGAGATGCAGAAAAATTTTATAGAGATGGAGTAACTGCTGCCATGAAACAATTCTCCTATTATGAAAAAGCCTCAGCTACGATTACAGATGATGCGATAACTGCCTATCTGAATGCTAATCCATTGGATGCTGATACGGAAAAAGCGCTGGAACAGATTAATACGGAATATTATATTCATACGTTCTGTAATGAGTATGAAGCTTTTGCAAATTGGCGTCGTACCGGATATCCTAAATTAACCCCGTCTCGAAATGCAGCCAGCTATCCTAACAATGTGACAAATGGAGAGATTCCTCGTCGTTTCATTTATCCGGCAAGCGAGATAACGGCTAATCCTGTTAATTACAACGATGCAGTAAAGAGACTCAGCGACGGTGATAAGATGACATCACGTGTATGGTGGGATAAAAAATAATACGCTATAAATAAGTCGGTCGGTTCCTAGGAGCTGACCGGCCTTATATAGTTTTTAGGTATAAATAAAAAACGGGATTCATCATGAGTCCCGTTCTTTTATTTATATAATCTGCAAGATTGTCTTTAAGTGCAATCTTCTTATCTGTACAATGGAACATTGCCATCAATAATACCTCCGAATCTTTTTGACAATCTGACAGAAAGTGTGCTTCCGGCTTTTAAATCAAGATCTTCTACTGCACTGATCTTCTGAGTGACTCCTCCGACAGTGATCGTTCCTATTTCCTCTCCGGCACTGATCTTTTGCGGGAGAACATTGGTAGTAATGCCTTCGGATACTTTCTTTACTTCGATATTCTCTGACAGCGCATTTTCGTTGATTTCGATGGTACCGTTCAATAAATCCTGCGTACCTTCATTTTTCAGGCTGAGCTCAACTTTAGCTTCGCCTTCATACGGACGATCGTTCTCATCAAGTATAATAACCGGCACGGTCATTCGTTTGAATTTCAGCGATACATTCTGGCTGCCCGGAGCTGCTTCCGCTGTTCCGAACAAGTGCTCCTGACCTCCTTTTAAATAGCGTTTGTTACCGCTTGATCTGGTGGCGGCTCCATCTGTCAGTGCAGGATAATGGGCGTAGAAGGTTACTGTGCCTGTGGCAGTTCCTATTTCGTTCCATGCGCGGCTGTCTTTGCCAACAATGAACGGAGTATAGTCCTGACCGGAAGCAGCCATGGAGATAACTTCTCCTGTAGTGATACTGTTTCTGGCAGGGAACAGATCATTGCTGGTACGGGTAAGCGGGTCAGAAAGAGCGTCATCGATAGAGATTGAGAAGTTGGTTGCTTCTTTACTTGTTTCTTGCAGTTCATCCTGTTGCTGGCAACTGAACAAACATCCTGCTGCGAGGAGAATTAAAAAGCTTTTTCTTTTCATTTTACTAAGTATTAACGGGGTTAAGTGAGATTAGATGCTAATATTCTACTTTATCTTCTTTGGACATCCAGGCTTCGAAGGCTGTAATGGCTTCGTTGTGCAATAATACTTCCGAGGGAAGTTTTCTGTCGGCAGGTTTTAAAGCCAGCTCATCATAAATAAAGGAATCGTCGAAACCGATGTTTTTGGCATCCGTCTTATTGTTCCCATAATACATTTTGTCCAGTCGTGCCCAATAGATGGCACCCAGACACATCGGGCAAGGTTCGCATGAAGTATAGATTTCGTATCCGCTGAGGTTGAATGTTCCCAGTTTCGCGGCTGCGGCACGTATGGCACTAACTTCGGCATGAGCAGTGGGATCACATGAAGAGGTTACTCTGTTGACTCCTGTAGCTATAATTTCTCCTTCTTTTGTTGCAATGACAGCTCCGAACGGGCCTCCACCATTAGCAACATTTTCCTTCGAAAGCTCTATTGCTTTCCTCATTAGTTCTTCTTTGGTCATAGTTATAAAAAATAAATATCGTTAGTTTTGCTTTTATTGCTACCTTTCGCAAATATAAAGAAAACTAACGATAGAATAAAGTGATTAAATTATTTTAAGAAACAAACGAGGGAGGATTATCTTAGAGCTTCCCTAATATTTTGTCCATTACCCAGTTAGTCAAGGTAGCACTTTCTCCGTCGCATGAGCAGACTGACTTACCGAGCAGATGATCTACTACTGCCTGAATAAGAGGTTGTTGAACATGCTCAGGATTACCGATACAGATTTCCTCCCGGCCGCGTTCGGTGTGCAGACCAATCGGCTCGTACGTAAAGACAGAGAAGCAGATCATACCTTTATCTCCGATAATTTCGATGCGGTCTTCGCGGGCGGAATCATGGGCAACAAAGCACCATGAACCACTGCCGACCAATCCGTTGTCGAACTGGAAGCAGGCGCTCAGCGTATCTTCGGCAGGATAAAGCCCTCCACGATTGCTCTTATATCCGCTGGCTTCGAGGATGCAGCCGAACATATCTTGCAGCAAGTCGATCTGATGCGGGGCGAGGTCATAGAAGTAACCGCCACCGGCAATATCAGCCTGTACACGCCAAGGAAGATTTTCACGGTTGTAATCCAAATCACGTGGCGGCTGTGCAAAGCGGACTTGTACGTTGATGACATTACCGATAGAACCGTTCTCTACCATTTCTTTCACTTTCTGAAAGTAGGGGAGATAGCGGCGGTAATATGCGACGAAACAGGGAACACCCGTTTCCTTAGAAATACGGTTGATACGTGTACACTCCTCATAAGTGACAGCCATTGGTTTTTCAATATAGGCAGGCTTGCCTGCTTTCATAGCCATAATGGCGTATGTAGCGTGTGAAGAAGGAGGAGTGGCGATATAAATGGCATTTACTTCCGGATCGTCTATCAGTTCCTGAGCGTCATCATACCATTTTCTGATTCCTCTTTCTTTTGCATAAGCCTTTGCTTTGGCGCCGTCGCGGCTCATTACAGCTACTACTTCAGAATGTTCTACCTTTTGAAAGGCGGGGCCACTTTTGGTTTTGGTTACTTCTCCGCAGCCGATGAAGCCCCATTTAATCATCTTTTCACTCATAATATACCTATTGTGCTTGTTTTAACAACTCCCAAAGATAAAGCTATTTTTTATTAAGAACAACTTTATTGATTGTTAACTGTCAGAAATAGGCAAGGGTCTGAGTATTTACTTTACCAGTACCAGCATACACCGAAAGAGAACGGATAAAGTTCGGGACCTTTGTTCTTCTCAAAGAGGCCGTAGGTGGAGTAACGCATATACACTCCTAAATCTGCATAACCGGCTTGTGCAAGTAAGTTGATACCTAGCGGGCGCCCGTTCAGTCCCTTGTCAATCGTCTTCTTCGATCCATTGACTTTGGCTTTGGATCTGAATCCGTGACGTATTTCGGCTTCGGGACCTACAGCAAAAAACAAAGGACCTTTGCCGTTGAGCCGTGTTTGCCATTCGATAGAGAGCGGAATGCGGAAGTAGAAATAGCGCAGACGGCTTTTGCTGTACTCTGTAGGTTCTTCTGCCTCCATGCCGGAGTAAATTTCAGTCACTCCGTCTATTTCACGAAAAGCATAATTGCCGTCCAGGCGCATACTGCGGTATCCCCATCCTAGTCCGATGGTGATCCCCCAGTTATAGGTAGGTGCAAAGGCGTGCGAACCGGTAAACAGATTGCCGCCTATCTCCCATGAATGACTGGTGTTGAGGTCGGCACCGTTCGACGGATTGAATGAGAGGAAGTCATTGGACAGTCGGGTGTAGCCGATGTAGAATCCGCCGGCATGTGGCTCGAACCTGTTTCTCTTGTTGTTTTTTTTCGAGAAGGGGAGAGCGCTCAGCACGGTACGGCTTTCCGTACTCTGCCCGTTCAGGTAGACTCCTTCGAAGATTTGCGCGTTTGTTATCGTATCTCCGCCGGATGCGCTTTCGTAGAGTTTCACTTTAATCTTGTCG
Organism: Bacteroides sp. AM23-12; assembly: GCF_003434395.1. Classification (NCBI taxonomy): domain Bacteria; kingdom Pseudomonadati; phylum Bacteroidota; class Bacteroidia; order Bacteroidales; family Bacteroidaceae; genus Bacteroides; species Bacteroides sp. AM23-12. Next base: position 219,746 of record NZ_QTLF01000002.1, on the reverse strand, counting down.
CCTTGTTCCTTGATTACGATCTTCCGTCCGTTGACGTAAAGTGTTGTATCCTGCGGTGTACTTTCATTTTGTGCCATGCCGCTCATTGGAGCTATCATGAGCCATAGTAATAATAGTTTTTTCATATTCGTATTTCTTTATCTGTTTTTTTATTCTTTCTTCATGAATAACATGGTGATCAGGTCGTCGGCATCCAGTTCTCCTTCAATATAGATAAGGGTAGCCGAATCTTTCTTTCCGGTTTTGAAGAGGATAAAGCGGTTCACATCTTCCTTAAGCTGGGGAAGTTGGTAATAGCCGGACTTGATTTGCCCGTTGGAAACCACTTCTTTCACCTTCTTTGCTTTCTTCTTGTCGGCTTCCAGGCAACGGAGAATCGTAGGTAGTGCATCGCTGGCATCCTTGAAAACAAGACTTTTATAAAGAGTCATCTGGTAAGTTTCCAGCATTTCATTGGATAGCTCTACCATAGTTACCCCTTTTTGCTTTCCGTACTTCTGGAAGACGGTGGCAATCTGTAGTCCCTGTTGGGCGGCCGCATGGGCGGCGAATGTAAGTAACAGGGTGATTAGTGTGGTACGAATGATTTTATTCATCATAATTATATGCTGTTTTTATATTATTCATCAAATAAAGTAGCGAATACTTCCTCCTCGCTGAGGCTGACGTCACGAAAGGCGACCATCGCCTGTTCACGGATTAAATGAACGTCCGTATATTCCTTACCGTCAATGATCACATAGTTGGCCGGTGCAGGGGATAGATGACGGTAGATACCGGAGATGCCCACCAGTAGCAGGATGGCGGCAGCGGCAGCACTGAGACTGTAAGTCAGATACTGTCTGACCGTTTTTGTCTTTTTCTCGAATGGGGCGAGTTCCGGCATCTCGGCGGCATTACCTTTACCGGAGATTTCCGCAAGTTCCTTCTGTTCCGCTTCGAAGAAAGCGAACATCGGGCGATATACCTCCAGATGTTCCGGTACGAGCCCTTCGGCAAAGAAACGTCGTAGTCTGCGTTCTTCTTCGCAAGTGGTTTCTCCTTCGAAATATTTGTTTAGCAAGGTTTCTATATCTTTCATGCTTTGTTCCTCCTTTTTCGTTCTTGTATCGTTTGCAAATAGACTTCCCTTACTTTCTTGCGGGCCCTCGACAGATTACTGCGGATAGCTTCTGCGTTGCAGCCGGTGATTTCGGCAATCTCTTCCGTCTCGTACTCTTCGATGTCTTTCATGCGGATAATCGTTCGTTGCAGCGTAGGCAGGGAGTCGATAATTTCCCGCATCAATCTGAACTCATCTTTCTCTTCCAGCAGTCGCTCCGGAGTAGCCGAAGGGGTGGGAGCCTGTACACGGTCGAGTGATAGAGTGTCCGGTCGTTTGGCACGCCACATATCCATGCAGAGATGATGCGTCATGGTCATGGCTACGGCTTCGATACTTCTGTACTCGTCTAGCTTCTGGCGCAGATTCCACAGCTTCAGCATGACTTCCTGTACGGCATCTTCCGCATCCGAAGGATCATCTGTCATCCTTCGGGCGTAGTTCAGCAGCTTGTCTCGAAGGGGTACAACGGTTATTTTAAATTGTTTCAGTTCCATTTACACTGATAAGACGGTGGCGGATTAAAAACGTGACATCGAAAAGGGAATTTTTTTCAAAAGTAGAGCAAATTTTTGTCAAGAGCAACTTTATTGATTGTTAACTCTTGGGAGCTGTCCGGAAACAGAGCTTCTGTTTTGGGATAACAAAGCATCGGTTTATGGATAACAAAGCATCTGATTAATCATAACAAAGCATCTAATTAGTCATAAGATACTATGTTAAGTATGGTAACAAACGAGGTAAAACGGACTAAGCTCGGGGGTAAAATGAGCAAAAAGCTGGGAAAAAGGCTGATTTTCATTCATTGTAACAAAAAGAAAGGAGGGAACTGTGATTCCCTCCTTTACGTGTAGTTTAACTGAAACTACTTTATGATTACGTTGACAAAGATACGACATTCAAATGCGAAAGTCAAGTCTTCGGCGTATTATTTTTTATCTATTTATCACCATAGTATTTCCGGTAAATCTTTTGATACTCTTTTTCTTTTTGGAATTTATCCAGCCATGTATTCAAACTATCGAGCAATGCGGGTGATTGCTTGCTGACTGCCCATGAGTAGAATTGAGTAAAACTGATTGCGGTATTGATATCTACCTGAGGCAATGAATCTGCCACTGCACGGGCAATGCTTTCATCACAGACGGCATAATCGATATCTCCATGAGCAACTAACGAAATCAACTGCTCTGAACCGTATTTCTCTATTTCCTTTATATAAATAGTATCTCCGATTTCATTTCCCAGATTCTGAATACGTAGAATAGAAGGCGAGCCTTTTACCACATGAAGTGTCTTTTGGGCAAGGTCCAATTGGTTTCGGATATAAAGTGAATCATTCTCCCCGTTCGCTTTTCGTTGCACCAGCACCTGCTTGTTGAGTATGATGGGGGAGGTGAGAAGCAGAGAATCTTTCAGTTCGCTGGTTGCCAGTATTCCGTATGCTATGACATCGTAGCGTCCGTCGCTTAATCCTCTCAGCCGTTCGTCGAAGCTCATGACAGGAGTGATTTCAGTTTTCAGCCCCTTGTCACGTGCGAACGCTTCTATCAGTTCATAATGGAATCCGGAGACAGTGTCACTGTCTACATAAAAACTGATTGAATTATATTCGGTGGCTACATGCAGGATGCCTTCTTTGGCGATGGCTGCGTAATCACGCGGATGCCCCAGAGGTTTTTCTTGTTTACCGCAATAGCGGACAGAGAAGATAAGTGCCAATACAATGACTACCGGCAACAGATATCTGAATAGTCTCAATTTCGGGCGCGTTTTCATAAGCCATAGAGGTTTTGTTAATCATAGAAGTTCCATGAAAGTCCGAATTTCAGCACACGTGGGTTAATGGGGTAATGAGGTGCTAGGAAGTAATTAGGTTTGCTCATTCCCTGATTGACGTGATACATCATCACATAGAAACGGGTACGTTTCAAGTGTAAGTTAGCATAAACATTCACTATCGGATAACCGCCTATCTCTACTTTACCTTCTTCCGGTTGCAGGTAGAACTGCTGTGTAGCAGGCATATAGGCCGGAGCATCATATTTAGTGAAGTAACGTACATCAGCACCTAATTGTACACTCAATACTTTTTTCGCCAGTTTGAACTGCATATAGAAGTTATGATACAGCGAAAGTTCCGGCAATGGAAGTACAGCCTGATCACTGGATTTCTGCCAGATCGCTTCATTGTCCAGATGGAAGATTCCCACTTTGAAATCCTGATTGAAGCAAGCTGATACTACTTGCAAACTACCACCTTTTTGTTCCGGTAATGCCTGCTGGTTGAAATAAGTATAGTTCTTTATATTTTCAACACCGGCTCTTAAGCGGGTCCCCCAATTAGCTATGCTCAGCTCGCCTTCGATACGGGTGCGGAATTCCTTATCCATATCATCATCCCACCAAAAATGTTTGGAGTGGTAATGACGCATGTAGAATGGAGCAAGTTTATTACTGATTTCTCCGCGTGCAATCACACTGACGGTATCTTTCCATAAAGGGATATTTAAGTCGATATCTCCTTTGACATCAAACTGTCCGATAGCCTTTCCTGCCATTCCCACTTCACCGATTGCATGATAATGAAGAAAGTTTCCCTGTTTTTTAGTCAGTTCGCCACCGATATAGATTTCTGTCTCATTGTATTTATCCTGCTTTAGCGGGTCTAGGCTCATTAATGAATATTTGCTCAGCTTATGTGAGGCAAAGGCTGTCAATCCGGCTTTTGCATATTTGTTGAAGCCTTCGAGCAAAGCAATACCTATGGTATTCTTGACTCCGATATAGACAGTACTGTCTCTGACGAATGTATTCTCTTTATCAAGGAGAGTTTGCTTATAATAGTTTTCTACATTATCATCCGAACGGAAATTATGGCGCGAACGTTCTACCTGAATGGTATGTATAAAGCTGGTGACCGGAACAAATTCCTGTTTGGCAGGCATCGTATCATTTTCTGCCTGTGGAATATCCCGGTGGAATCCCAGATTATAGCGTTGTGTCAGAAAGACATAGAAGTCATGGTTACGGTTGGCACTGGCATTGAGTACGGTAGGGATATTGACAGATTCATATTCTTTTCTTCCTTCTGCCATTTCTTCCGGTGCGGTAATGTAGCGGTCGTCAGTGATACCACCGTTCTCATTCGTTTTCAGATAGTTGTTGCTATAGATTCCCTGCACCTGATAGCGGTCGCCAATGTAACTACCGAAAAGCGCGGCATTAAAATAAGAAGTGTTTTGATTATTATAGTAGCCTCGGCCATACAGATAATCAATATTAAAGCCGAAAGCCAACTTCTTGTTTACATTGACTGAAAAATAAGATTTGAAACGTTCTTCTCCATTTTGCTTATTTCCGGCCTTGTGATAGGTCAGGTTAGTATAAGGAACATTACTATTCGTAAAGTTAAATTCCGTCGGGCGAATGAAAAAGCTGGAGAAAGGCTCCATAAAGATGGTTGGCTCCGGATAACGACGCTCAAAGAAGATACGCGACAGACGCGGTGAACCTAGGTTGGCCAGATAATTATAATGTCCGGTGATTCCTTCTGTAAGATTCGTATTCTGAAAGTGATGATAAGTTGTATCTGCCGGAATCATTGTCCGGTCGCCCAATTGATTTTTAATGCGCCACATGTAGAGTGTAGGTGGCAATCCCTGTACTTCAACATTGGCACTATCCAGTTTGTCCGGAATCATGGCAGGGTCTACCTGATTACCATATTGGTCGCGTCCGTTCTCGTCGATTTGTTGGCGGGCAGGGTTGAGCTGTGCATGGATAGCACTCAGTCCTATAACGGAGAATAATATATATAATAGTAAGATTCGTCTCATAATTGGAGGCAAAGATACTTACTTAAATTGAGAATTGAGAATTGAGAATTGAAAATTATGTTGCATCGCGCTATTATCTAGCAAATAATTCTCAATTCTCAATTTTAAACTCTTAATTTATTAAACTTCGTGGATTAATTCCATTCCTTTTTTGATCGCTTCCTCGTTCATAGGAATCAAGTGGTGATGGCGTTCCGGAAGAGTTTTCTTCAATCCTTTGATGACGTTTTCCAGAGTTACGATAGGACGGAGTTGCAGTAAACCGCCAAGTACGATCATATTGAAGGCTTTCGCATTATTCATTTCGTTGGCAGCATCCATTGCGTCGATGCGATATACTTTGATATCCTTGCGGGTAGGAGGGTTGATAATCCCATATCCGTCATAGATCAGGATACCGCCCGGCTTTACTCTGCTTTCAAACTTTTCCAGTGAAGGCTGGTTCAGTATGATCGCCGTATCATATTTACTCAGGATCGGTGAAGAGATTTTGTCATCGCTGACAATCACTGTCACATTGGCTGTTCCGCCTCGTTGTTCAGGACCGTATGCCGGCATCCAGCTCACTTCTTTTCCTTCCATCAGTCCGGAATAAGCCAGAATCTTACCCATGGACAATACGCCTTGTCCGCCGAATCCAGCAATAATTATTTCTTCTTTCATTGTTCTGTTGACTTTTGCGTTATTCTTTATCTTTTAAATCACCCAGCGGATAGAATGGGAACATATGTTCCTCCATCCATTTATTTGATTTTTCCGGAGTCATCTTCCAGCCGGAGCTACAAGTTGATACGATTTCTACCAGATTGGAACCTTTGCCGTTCATCGAATTTTCGAATGCCTTGCGTATTGCTTTCTTGGCTTTGCGGATGGCGGGCACTGATTGTACCGACTGACGCGTAACATAAGCAGTTCCTTCCAGTTGGGCGGCAATCTCGGTAATCTTCAATGGATAGCCGTGTAGTTCGACATCACGTCCGTAAGGACAAGTAGAACTCTTCATGCCTACCAGAGTCGTCGGAGCCATTTGTCCACCGGTCATACCGTAGATAGCGTTATTGATAAAGATAATGGTAATGTTTTCGCCACGGTTCAGTGCGTGGATTGTTTCAGCGGTACCGATACAGGCCAAGTCACCGTCACCCTGATAAGTGAAAACGAGACGGTCGGGCCATAAGCGTTTGATAGCCGTAGCTACTGCAGGTGCACGTCCGTGAGCGGCTTCCTGCCAGTCTATATCCAGATAGTTGTAGGCGAAAACTGCACATCCTACCGGAGAGACTCCCACCGTTTTTTCTTCCATGCCCATTTCCTCAATGACTTCGGCAACGAGCTTGTGTACCACGCCGTGACTGCAACCCGGGCAGTAGTGCATGGCATTATCATTCATCAGAGTCGGTTTTTTATAAACCAGATTCTCAGGTTTGATTATTTCTTCTTTAGTCATAACTTCTTCTCCTTATCTGTTGGTGAACCGTATAAAAAACTCCATCAGCTTGACAAAGATTGCCGCGCCGCATACGTAGATAAACATTTTAAAATCTTCCTTTCCTACTACAAAGTAGACAATGATAGCGGCAAGTGCCAATATCATGAAAAGGATGTTCAATACGTTTCTTATTTTATCGGGATTCATCGTCGTTTCGTTATTTGATTATTTTTTCTTCCAGAGCAGTTACAATTTCATCCGGATCGGGAACAATACCGCCGAGACGTCCGAAATGTTCTACTTTTACTTTACCATTGACAGCCAGGCGGACATCTTCAATCATCTGTCCGGCATTCAATTCTGTAACGAGCATACCTTTCACTTTGTCAGCGTAAGCGGCAATGGCTTTGGTCGGGAACGGCCACAAAGTGATGGGGCGAAGAATACCTACTTTGATTCCTTTTTCGCGGGCGAGTTCCATTGCTTTCTGACCGATACGTGCCATGGAACCGAAAGCTATGATCAGATATTCTGCATCTTCGCAGTTGATTTCTTCGAAGCGTACTTCGTTTTTCTCAATCTGTTTGTATTTAGCCTGGAAACGGATGTTGTTGATTTCCATTGCTTCCGGCTTCAGTTCGAGTGAAGTAATAATATTCGGTTTACGACCTTTCGCTTTTCCGGTAGCAGCCCACGGACATTGTTCGATAACTTCTGCATCGGTGCGGCGTGGCTTCTGTGCAGGAAGAACTACTTTTTCCATCATCTGTCCGATTACACCGTCGGCAAGGATAATAGCCGGATTACGGTATTTGAAAGCAAGTTCGAATCCGAGTGCAACGAAATCCGCCATTTCCTGTACGGATGCCGGAGCAAGGGCAATCAGTCTGTAGTCACCGTGACCGCCTCCTTTCACTGTCTGGAAGTAGTCCGCCTGACTCGGCTGGATGGTTCCCAATCCGGGGCCGCCGCGCATTACATTTACAATCAGACAAGGAAGTTCGGCACCTGCGATGTAGGAGATACCTTCTTGTTTCAGACTCACGCCGGGACTTGAGGAAGAGGTCAATACCATCTTTCCACTACCTGCGCCTCCATATACCATATTGATAGCTGCCACTTCACTTTCTGCCTGGAGAACTACCATGCCGGTTGTTTCCCACGGTTTCAGTTCGGCAAGCGTTTCCAGTACTTCCGATTGGGGAGTAATAGGATATCCGAAGTATCCGTCCGCACCGCAACGGATAGCTGCGTGGGCGATGGCTTCGTTTCCTTTCATTAATACAACTTCTTCTGCCATATTCTTTTTCTTTTATTCTACTTTTACTTTATACACTGAGATACATCCGTCGGGACAAACCATTGCACACGAACTGCATCCGTTGCAGGTATCTTCTTTTACTTGCCAGGCATAGTTATAGCCTTTCATATTCACCTCTTTGTTGAGGGCGATTACATCGAGTGGACACGCTACTACACATAGGTTGCATCCTTTGCAACGCTCCGTGTCGACTACGATTGCTCCTTTAATTTTTGCCATAATCTCTATTTTATTACGTTATCTTTGAATTCGGTTATTGATTATACATATCTTTGTGGTAGAAATTCAGGATATCTATCGCCATTGTTCTGGCTTGAACAGCGGGGCTGTCGGGATTAAGATCGATAGCATACTGGTAGTTATCCAGCGCCTGCTTCCAATCTCCTTTTTTTCGGTAGGCATTTCCCCGTAAATAGTAGAGCATATCTTTATCTTTCTCGACAAAATCGTCTTGGAGAAGTTGGTCCAGTTGCTTGATTGCTATGTCCACATCCCCTTGATTGATAAGCTCTTTTAGGTTGTCTATTTGCTCCATTTTCTTTCGTCTTTCGGGATTCTGAATCGCAAAGATAGTTTTTATTTATGTAAATGGGGGAAAATGAGAAAGGAAATTTACCTCCTTTTGTTTTTATTGCATATTGGGTGAATAAATAATCAATATTAAATATGCCTTAAGATAATTCTTGAGTATAAAAGACAGAATTAGAGAAGATGTATTTATGTTAATGACAGGTAAAACCGTATATTTGCAAGCCGTTTATCTGCAAACAATGCATAGGCGGTAAGGTGAATAACATCTTTATTTATGTGCTGAATCAAAGAATAATATGGAAATAAAAGAACGTATACAGTTGCTGCTGTCCGAAATGAACAGGGGGGTATATGAGAAAGAGGCTGAAATCGGTTTGTCTTTGCTGGCTGCTTTGGCTGGCGAAAGTATTTTGTTGCTGGGACCTCCTGGGGTGGCAAAGTCGATGGTGGCCCGTCGGTTGAAGAGAGCTTTTGTAGATGCAAGGGCATTTGAATACCTGATGTCTCGTTTCTCCACACCTGATGAGATCTTTGGTCCGGTGAGCATCAGCCGTCTGAAGGAATCGGATAAATACGAGCGTGCTGTGGACGGGTATCTGCCTACAGCGGATGTCGTGTTTCTGGATGAAATATGGAAAGCCGGTCCGGCTATTCAGAATACGTTGCTGACGGTCATCAATGAAAAGCTGTTTCGGAATGGAGATACGGAACTGAAACTTCCGTTGAAGCTGCTGGTGGCTGCCAGTAATGAACTGCCTACGCAGGGCGAAGGACTGGAAGCCTTGTGGGACCGTTTCTTGATTCGCATTATCAGCACTTGCGTGAAACAGGAGGAAGCGTTCTATCAAATGTTGCTGGACGATGGTGACGAAGAAGAACAGGAAGCATGTCGGTGGCAGATTTCGGATGAGGAATATGCCGGATGGCAGAAAGAGATACGGCAGATCAAGGTATCTGCCGAAGTCCTGTCCTGCATCACAGAAATCCGTAAGAACCTGGAGAAAGTCGAGATTCAAGGCTCGGAAGTACATCGGAATGTCTATGTGAGCGACCGTCGCTGGAAGAATATCGTGAAGCTGCTGAAAGCTTCTGCTTTCATTCATGGTCGGAAGGAAGTCTGCCTGACAGATTTATTACCTGTTTACCACTGCTTGTGGAATGAACCGGAAGAGTGTGCGGATATCCGGCAGATCGTTGTCCGTGCGCTGTTTGTTCCTTATGTGAAGGAGATAGCCGCTATCAACTTATCATTAAAGTCGGACCTGAAAGTGAGCCGCGTGCGTGAAGCATTGGAGAAAGCCCGTCAGAAAGGTGACCGCAGGGACGATGATTTGATGATCATCGATCATTTCTACTATCAGATAGAGAATCATGGTACGGGAAATACCTACATATTTATTGTGGATTATAAGAATCTGAAAGAATACAGTCCGAAGGATGTTCCTGCAACAGGAGTCATGTATGCCGATCCGCTGAATCCGAAGCGAACGATTATACGTACTTTTTCGGATGCCACCAAAATGAAGGAACAAGGTGCCGAAAGGGTGACACTTTACAGGGATGAGAAGAATCTTTATATCAATGGTGTCCGCTTTCCGATGCGTCGGCTGAAGAGGGGAGAGCAACAGCAGTTGTGGCTGGGCAATATGACTCTCACCGACCGGGATTATGAGACGGAGTTGGAGACAGCCCATGACCGGATTGAGAAATTAGTAAAAGACTTGTCTGAGAATATTTTTATTTCCGAAGAAGATAAAAAAGGGGTGGCACAATATGTGGCGACCCTTCGTAAAGAGATTGCATGGGCACGTGTGGATGTCCGTAAACTGAGATACGGCGATGAGTCTTAGATATGATGCTGCATTTTATGTGCAGGTGCTGGATAAGTATGTAGCGACCGGAGAGTGTGCGGAGGCGGATAACGAACCGCTGTACGCTTACCTGCTTTCCGTCATGAACGATCCGATGATAAAGATACAAGTCCTGAGTGATGAACTTTGTGCCCGAATCTTTTACGATGCAATGAGCCAGTTTATCCGTCTGAATCTGGAAAAGCAAAAGTACAATATGCAGAAAAGCCAGTCGGAACAGCAAGGAATGGAACTTGTGCTGGAATGGTCCGAGACCAAGCGGAAAGACGGGTGGCAGGCTTTACTACAGGAGGTTGCCGACAAACATGAGGGTAATGGTTTCGACAAGGCATTTTATCAGGGGCAGTTCGGCAATGAAGGGAAATATGCGGATGAGGAAGTCTGGGAGAGGATGGTGGACGACTGGAAAGAGGCTTTCCAACGGGATTTGCAGGAGCAAAAGGAAAAGGAGATAGAACAGCGCAAAGATGATTTCGAACGCAGACTTCATGCCAATCTCAGGAATATCCCCGGATATATCCGGCAAAATAACATAGAGAAAGACGAGTTCTATCAGGCTTGGGGCTTGATGAGCGGTATGTGGAATACGGTGGATTTTGAGCGGATACGCAAAATTGTCCGCATTCAGAAAGAATATCCGGAAGTGGTCAAGGTTGCCAATAAGATGGGGCGTATGGCTGACGATGAAGGACAGGAGCAGCTACATGTCGCGCAGGGGAATGTATATAAGATGGAGCATTCTTCTAAAAGTGACATTTTGGGTATCACAGTAGGGAATGACCTGAACGCATTGCTTCCTACAGAACTGGCGCATTGTGCCGATGATGAGCTGGAAGACTTGTTTGTCTATAAATATGTTACCCGAAAACTTCAGACCTTCCGCTATAAATCCGAGATCATGCAACCGGCACGGCGACTGGAAATAAAGCCTGCTACGCAGAAAGGACCGATGATAGTCTGTCTGGACACTTCCGGAAGCATGGTCGGGAAACCGGAAAAGATTGCATATTCGCTGCTGATTAAAATATTGGAAATAGCTGACAGGCAACGTCGGGACTGTTTCCTGATTGCCTTTTCTGTATCCATCAATCCGATTGATGTGCGGAGAGAGAGGGCGCGGCTGCTTGAATTTTTCTCCACCACCTCTTGTGGAGATACGGATGCTACCCGAATGCTGCAAGCTATCTTCCGGTTGCTTCAATCAAAAAAGGAGTATATGAATGCGGATGTGTTATGGATCAGTGATTTTAAGATACCTTTATCCGTGCCGGAACTGACTGACAAGATGCTGGAATATAGAAAAGTGGATACGCATTTCTACGGTCTGCAACTTGGGATTGCGGAGAATGAATGGAGTCCTTTCTTCGACCGTATTTATAGAATTGATTATACTCCTTCCCGACGTTACTGATTGTTTTTTGGAGGATTCGGTTTATTTGCTTAAATTGCCACCGGAATAGGTATCTTTGTTATTTATTGGATAAAAGTAGTATGAACTAATAAAGCAAGGGTACTTATTATTTTTAATTTGAATAAACTATGTTGGATATTATTTTGATTATACTAGGTGTGTTGTGCCTCATTACCGGATTGATGGGATGTGTCCTTCCATTTCTACCCGGTCCTCCCGTTGCTTATTTGGGATTGGTTCTTCTTCATTTTACAGATAAGGCACAATATTCTACCACGCAGTTGATCGTTTGGCTACTGATTGTTATTGTCATACAGATCTTAGATTATTTTACTCCGATGCTTGGCAGTAAATATAGTGGTGGCAGTAAATGGGGAAACTGGGGTTGCATTATTGGAACTCTCGTCGGACTTCTTTTCTTGCCTTGGGGAGTTATTTTCGGTCCTTTTCTAGGGGCAGTGATCGGCGAACTGATCGGAAATAAAGAATTTTCCCAGGCTCTGAAGTCGGGAGTCGGTTCATTAGTCGGCTTTATGTTGGGCACTTTGCTGAAGTTTGTCGTTTGCGGTTATTTCTGCTACCAGTTCATAATGGGGTTTATTCGGTGATTATTTTCAGATCATCGGTGTTCTATACTTTATTAGAAGTTGTTTAGCTGTTGTGATTACAACTATATAAAGAAAAACGCAAAATCATCTTTCACCTATCACCAGCATCTCCCAATCTTTTTATCCATCGGTGTTTCAGAGGGTGATAGATCATAAAATCATCTTTCACCTGATCTTTCATCTTTCACCCGGATTTCATCGTTTTCAACCGATTAGCTATTAATAGATAGAAGTTGGTTTATTAATGGTAAACTTCTGTTATTCAGTAGATAAACTTATCTTCTGTCAATTATAATCTATAAATGCAAGTTTTGTTTATAAAAATAGAACTTGTATTTATAAAAACAAAAGTTGCATTTATAAAAACGAAGCTTTCATTTGTAGATTGAAATAGGCCGAAAATAACTTTATTGTTAACTGAATGCAAGTTTATCTATAATGAAGAGAAACTTTCTTATTAATAGTCTACGCGTAAAGTAGCGGTAAATCATGGCATAAGATACCAATAGTGATGACGTAGATTATCATTTACTTCATTTCTATGTATGTTTTGAATTAAATGATAGTCAATAGTATCTTGAATGGGGCTGACTAAAAAGTCAATAGTATCTTAAATCTCCTCCTTCGGGAAGGAGGAGTACCCATAGGGGGAGGTGGTAGGTGAATACATTACTCTATCATTTTCAATAAAAAAGGAACAAACATTATTTCTCCTACCACCTCGGTCTTCGACTACTCCTCCTTCCCGAAGGAGGAGAATGGAGATACTACCGACTTTTGGGTCATCCCCAATGGAGATACTACTGTTTGATTCATTTTTAAACAGGTTTGAACAAAATTTTAGCCGTTAGTAACTTTATTTATGCAGAAAGCGATGGATAATTCTTGTACTAACTTATTTTTTGTAAGCCAGATAGAGTACTAAATTGATGTGTACCCGTCCTAACTACAATAGCACATTGAGATTGTACCATGAAAAAGACTTTTACTGTTCTTCTTTTTATGGCTTCTTTAGGTTTATTTTCAGTTCTCGTCGCAGGCGAGGTTTATGTTTCTCCGCATGGGAGTGACAGGAATGCAGGTACCAAAGAAGCTCCTTATCTTACCTTGAATCGCGCCATCAAGCAGGCTCGTGAATGGAGAAGGCTGAATCGTCCCGAGGCGGCCGGAGGAATTTGTATCTGTTTGGAAGACGGGGTTTATGCACAGTCCGCTCCTTTGTTTATCCGACCGGAGGATAGCGGCACGCCCGATTCTCCGACACTCATCCGTGCGGTGGAGAATGCGCATCCTGTCATCAGTGGCGGAGTGGCAGTGACCGGATGGAAGAAGGGATGTGATGATCCTCGGATTACAAAGGAATTAAGATCAAAAATATGGGTGGCAAAGGCGCCATCCTTTGGAAATAGAATCGTAGAAACCCGCCAGATGTGGGTAGACGGCAACAAGGCCCAGCGAGCGGCACAGTTTCCTGATGGAGTGATGGAACGGATGATTGATTTCAATCCGGAAGAACAGACGATAATAATCCCTGCTTCTCAGATCGGAAACCTCCTCAATGCCCGTCGACTGGAAATGATAGTTCATCAACGTTGGGCGATTGCCATTCTGCGTGTGAAGAGTATAGACGTTAGGGGAGAACAGGCCGTCATTCGCTTTCACGAACCGGAGAGTCATCTGGAGTTTGCCCATCCGTGGCCTCAGCCCGTCATCGGGGGAGAGAAAGGCAACTCTTCCTTTTGCCTGACGAATGCTCTGGAACTGCTGGACCAACCCGGAGAGTGGTTTCAGGAATATCCGTCGGGGACAATCTACTATTATCCCCGCTCGGAAGAAGATATGGAGACTGCCGAAGTGATCGTTCCTGCTCTGGAAACATTGATGATTGTAGACGGCACATTGGAACGCCCGGTGCGGCATATTCGAGTGGAAGGAATCACCTTTGCCCATACTTCATGGATGCGTCCTTCCTATCAGGGACATGTCACTTTGCAAGGAGGTTTTCCTCTGCTGGATGCTTATAAACTGCATGAACCGGGACTTCCGGAGAAAGCGGAACTGGAGAACCAGGCGTGGATTGCACGCCCCGAAACGGCAATACGTGTACGGGGTACTGAGCATCTTACGTTCAGTCGCTGCAGGTTCCGGCATCTGGCATCTACCGGACTGGATTATGAATGGGCTGTTTCATCTTCCGGCATAGAGAATTGTGTCTTTTCGGATATCGGCGGTACAGGCATACTGATTGGTGCATTCCCCGACGGAGGTTTTGAGACGCATGTGCCTTTCATCCCTCCGGAAGAACGTAACCTATGCACGGACATTACCATTAAAAATAATCTGATCACCGATGTGACCAATGAAGACTGGGGGTGCGTGGGGATCGGTGCGGGATACGTCAGCGGTATCGACATTTCCCATAATGAAGTCTGTCACTTGAATTATTCGGGTATTTGTGTCGGCTGGGGGTGGACATCGCTGGAAAGCGGAATGAAAAACAACCGGATAGAAGCCAACTACGTACATCACTTTGCCCGTCGTCTGTATGATGCCGGAGGACTTTATACGCTTTCCAACCAACCGGGCTCCGTGATGCGGAATAATCGGATCGAACATCTCGAAGAAGCACCTTACGCCACCAATGACAGGGCCTTTTATATTTATTTGGATGAAGCTACGGACGGATATACGATTGAAAACAACTGGTGTCCGACTGAACGTTTCGACTCGAATCGTCCCGGCAATCGGAATGTATGGAAAAATAACGGACCACAAGTGACAGAAAGCATTAAGAATAAGGCCGGAAGGATAAAACCGGAGTAAGTACAGTCCGACACTGAGCCTATCGCAGTGTCGGGCTGTGCAAAAAGTGGGGCCATAGAGACTTGTGAAGTCTGCATGAGTATAGATAAATAAAGATAAAACTAATAATAATAGATCATAAATGAAACCTACTAATTACCATTTGTTCGATTTCCTTGATTTCGATACAGAGTTATTAAGGGATGAGTCACTTTGGAAAGCCTGTAAACCGACAGCCGTTTACGAAAAGGATGGGGATATCTGTGTCACGGTCCCCTTTCAAAAACAGCTGTTAGCTAATGATATGGTTGCGGATACGGCTGTCCCCCGAGAAGAATATACGTTGATCATACGCCAGTATAATATCGGCATTACCCGTCTGTTTCTTGGATTTGGTGAATATGAACTGACAGATCAGTCGGAAATGCTGCAATTCAGCGAACGGATTCGCAGAGTACCTTTGTCTGTAGAGAAGCAGGGAGGCAAATGGATTCTTTTCACCCAAGACGGGACGAAGCGTGCCGCTATCAATGTAGAAGAGCCGGCTTTGGACCGATGGAGCGAGTTACTGCCCGATCCTCAGGAAACACTGGACATCACTCTGTATCCTGACGGCAAACGGGAAATCCGCCTGGCAGCATACGATCATTTCTCGCCTCCCCGCTATGACGGACTGCCCATTGCCTTCTGCAAACGGACGGGCAAAAAGGAACGTGCCACCCTTTCTTTCGAGAGCCGGCCGGATGAATGCTTTGCAGGAACCGGAGAGCGTTTCTTCAAAATGGACTTGAGCGGACAGACGCTTTTCCTCAAGAACCAGGACGGGCAGGGAGTAAACAACCGGCGTACCTATAAGAATATACCTTTCTATCTCTCCAGCCGGATGTACGGGACTTTTTACCATACCTGCGCCCACAGCAAACTTTCGCTGGCGGGACATTCCACCCGCTCCGTACAGTTCCTGAGCGATCAGGCTATGCTGGATGCATTTGTCATTGCCGGCGATACGATGGAAGAGATACTTCGCGGCTACCGTGACCTGACCGGATATCCTTCGATGCCTCCTCTCTGGAGTTTCGGAGTGTGGATGAGCCGGATGACTTATTTCAGTGCCGACGAAGTAAATGAGATCTGCGACCGTATGCGTGCCGAACATTATCCCTGCGATGTCATCCATCTGGATACCGGATGGTTCAGAACCGACTGGCTGTGTGAATGGAAGTTTAACGAGGAACGTTTTCCCGACCCGAAAGGATTCATTCAGAGATTGAAGAAGAACGGTTATCGTGTGTCCTTATGGCAGTTACCTTATGTTGCTGAAGATGCGGAACAGATCGAAGAGGCAAAGGCGAATGAGTATATAGCTCCTCTGACGAAGCAGCAGGACACGGACGGTTCCAACTTCTCGGCTCTGGATTATGCGGGTACTATCGACTTTACTTATCCGAAGGCAACCGAATGGTACAAGGGGCTATTAAAGCAACTTCTGGATATGGGAGTCACCTGTATTAAAACCGATTTCGGAGAAAATATCCACATGGATGCTGTCTACAAGGGCATGAAACCGGAACTGTTGAATAACCTGTATGCCTTGCTCTATCAGAAAGCAGCTTACGAAATAACAAAGGAGGTAACAGGGGACGGCATTGTCTGGGCACGTGCCGCTTGGGCGGGTTGCCAGCGTTATCCGTTGCACTGGGGAGGTGACTCCTGCAGTTCATGGGATGGCATGGCCGGTTCACTCAAAGGAGGCCTGCACTTCGGTTTATCGGGCTTTGCCTTCTGGAGCCATGATGTCCCCGGATTCCATACCTTGCCCAATTTTATGAACTCAATCGTAGCGGATGACGTCTATATGCGCTGGACCCAGTTTGGAGTGTTCACCTCACATATCCGTTATCATGGAACCAATAAGCGGGAACCCTGGCATTATCCGGCTATCGCCCCGCTGGTGAAGAAGTGGTGGAAACTGCGTTACTCGTTGATTCCCTACATCATAGAGCAAAGTAAACTGGCAGTAGAAAGTGGCTGGCCATTGTTACAGGCACTCATCCTGCATCATCCGGAAGATAAACTCTGCTGGCATATCGATGACGAATATTACTTCGGCAATGATTTCCTGGTAGCTCCGGTGATGAATAGCGAAAACCGTCGCGACATTTATCTCCCCGAAGGACAGTGGGTGAATTTCTTTACCGGCGAACGGTTGCAAGGCGGACGCTGGCTGAAAGAGGTGTATGTGCCCTTGGAAGAGATGCCTGTTTATGTGCGTGAGAATGCCGTTATCCCGATTTATCCGGAGGAAGTGAATTGTACGGACGAGATGGATTTAAGCAAAAGTATTGCCTTGCGCATAGATCATAATTACAAAGGATTTTGGACTAAATAAAGAATAGCGATGAAAACTTGGAAAACAAACTTAGAAGAAACGAAACAGCGTTATATAAATTGGTGGAATCATAAAGGAATTATTCTTTCTATGTGGGAACACTTTCAGGAAGGCGTGAAACCGCACGCCGACATTGCTCCACCTGCTCCGGCAAGGGATTTGTCGCAGAAGTGGTTCGACCCTCAATGGCGGGCGGAATATCTGGATTGGTATGTCGCTCACAGTAGTCTGATGGCGGATATGCTGCCTGTTGCAAATACTCAGTTGGGTCCCGGCTCGCTGGCTGCTATTCTGGGCGGAGTATTTGAAGGAGGCGAAGATACGATCTGGATACATCCCGATCCGAACTTTAATGATGAGATCGTATTCAATCCCGAACATCCGAACTGGCTCTTGCATAAAGAACTTCTGAAAGCCTGTAAGGCTAAAGCCAACGGAAACTACTTTGTTGGTATGCCCGACCTGATGGAAGGACTGGATGTATTGGCAGCTTTGAAAGGTACGGATATGGTATTGCTGGATACGGTGATGCAACCCGAAGTGCTGGAGCAACAGATGCAGCAGATCAATGACATCTATTTTAAAGTCTTTGATGAACTCTACGACATTATCCGTGAAGGGGATGAAATGGCATTCTGCTATTTCTCTTCATGGGCTCCGGGCAAGATGAGTAAGTTGCAGAGCGATATTTCTACCATGATCAGTCAGGATGATTATCGTCGTTTTGTGCAGCCGTTTATTCGTGAGCAATGTCAGAAAATCGATTATACGCTCTATCATCTTGATGGAGTGGGAGCGATGCATCATCTTCCCGCCTTGCTGGAGATTGAAGAACTGAATGCCATCCAATGGACGCCCGGTGTCGGCGAGCCGCAGGGAGGTTCTCCGAAGTGGTACGATTTATATAAGAAGATATTGGCAGGAGGCAAGAGCGTAATGGCTTGCTGGGTGACTCTGGAGGAACTGAAACCTTTGTTGGACCATATCGGGGCAGACGGAGTGCATCTGGAAATGGATTTCCACAATGAGAGGGAAGTGGAGCAGGCAATGAGAATCATTGAGGAATATACCGGCTCTTCTTCGTCTGTGTCTGCAGATGTTCACACGAATCAACCCGTTGGAGAACAGGATAATGCACAGGAAAGTATTCGGATCAGAGAAGAAAAGTCTCAGGAAGAGGATCGGATGAAACCTTTGTATGATGCCATTGTAGCCGGAAAACTGGAACCGGCTGTTGAAGTTACAAAGGATGCCATTGCTGCCGGAGTGCTTCCGCAGGATATTATCAACGGCTATATGATTACGGCTATGGGCGAAGTCGGCCAGCGCTTTCAGGACGGCAAGGCCTTTGTCCCCCAGCTCCTCATGGCGGGGCGTGCAATGAAAGGAGCTTTGGAACTTTTGAAACCTTTACTGGCGGGGAATGCATCTGCTACTATCGGGAAAATTGTGATCGGTACTGTAAAAGGAGATTTGCATGACATTGGAAAGAACCTCGTGGCTTCCATGCTGGAAGGTTGTGGCTTCGAAGTGATTAATATCGGTATTGATGTTACTTGCGACAAGTTTGTTGAAGCGGTGAAGGAAAACAAAGCGGACATTTTATGTATGAGTGCCTTGCTGACTACCACTATGACTTATATGCAGGATGTGATCCGGGCATTGGAAGAGGCGGGGATCCGCGATCAGGTGAAAGTGATGATCGGAGGAGCACCCGTGAGTCAGGGATTTGCCGATGAAATCGGTGCTGACGGGTATAGTGATAATGCTAATACTGCCGTGGCGGTCGCCAAAGTGCTGATGGGGAAAAGAGATTAAGAATATTTTAATTGTTAATACTTGAATTATGCACGCGAAATTCTTAGACACACTGGATTGGGGCATTCTGATTGCCTATTTTCTGATTCTTATCGCCATTGGTATATGGGCAAGTTCCAAACGAAAGAAGGGGAGCAGTCTCTTTTTGGCGGAACATTCTTTGAGATGGCACCACATCGGATTCTCCATGTGGGGGACTAATGTGGGGCCGTCTATGTTGATAGCTTCTGCCAGCGCCGGATTTACTACCGGCATCGTTTCGGGCAATTATGCCTGGTATGCCTTCGTTTTTATATGCCTGCTTGCTTTTGTTTTCGCTCCCCGTTACTTGGGTTCTCGTGTTTCCACCTTGCCGGAGTTTATGGGAAAGCGGTTCGGACAGTCTACCCGTAATATCTTGGCATGGTATACGATTGTTACAATCTTGATTTCCTGGCTAGCATTGACATTGTTTGCGGGTGGCGTTCTGATTCGTCAGGTATTCGATATACCGATGTGGCAGTCCGCTTTGATATTGCTGATCATATCCGCATTCTTTACGATGCTCGGAGGATTGAAAGCGGTTGCCTACACGAATGTTTATCAGATGATCCTGTTGATTCTTGTTTCGGCTGCGTTGGCTATTGTAGGAATCTATAAAGTTGGTGGTATATCGGCTCTGACAGATGCCGTTCCGGCAGACTTCTGGAATCTGTTCAGACCGAATGATGATACCGCTTTCCCTTGGTTGCCGATTATTTTGGGATATCCTGTGATGGGAGTATGGTTCTGGTGTACGGATCAGTCGATGGTACAGCCTGTGTTGGCAGCCAAAAGTCTGAAAGAAGGACAGTTGGGAACGAACTTTACCGGATGGCTCAAAATACTGGATGTTCCTCTTTATATTCTTCCGGGTATCATCTGTCTGGCCTTGTTTCCGCAGTTGGAGAATCCCGATGAGGCGTATATGACGATGGTAACCCATTTGTTTCCTGTCGGGATGGTGGGGCTGGTGTTGGCTGTGTTGACTGCCGCGCTTGTCAGTACTATCGGATCGGCATTGAATGCTTTGAGTACCGTGTTTACAATGGATATTTATGTGAAGAAGATTCGCCCGCAGGCGAAGCAGAAGGAGATCATCCGGGTCGGACAAGTGGTGACGGTAGCCGGTGCTCTGATATCGGTAATCATAACGATTGCCATTGACAGCATTCACGGACTGAATTTATTCAATGTTTTCCAGTCTGTATTGGGATTCATTGCACCTCCTATGGCGGCAGTTTTCCTTTTTGGCGTTTTCTGGAAGCGTACGACTACGTTGGCTGCTAACGCTGCCCTGACAGTGGGGACGGTATTCAGTATAGGAGTAGGTGTATTGTATCTATGGGTATTTCCTGCGGATCAATATTCTGCATGGCCTCATTTTATGTTATTATCCTTCTATCTGTTCGTTATTATCGGGATAGGGATGGTAGTTGTCGGTCTATTGGATAAGACTCCTCAGACGGCAATATTGAATATGGAGAAGATCGAAGAAAAGCCTGCCCGCATTGTACTTATCTTATGGGGGTTGCTTATCGTAACTATGATAGGGCTTTATATCTTCTTTAATGGCCATTAAAGAAGATATAAAGCTGACTAAAAAGTCGATAGTATCTTAAGTCTCCTCCTTCCCGAAGGAGGAGAATGGTGGTACTACCGACTTTTAGTCAGCCCCCAATCGCAAATTTATCTGTGTTTTCTTTTGCGATAACAGTTTTCATAGGTGCACAGTCCGCAAGTGTATTCAAGCTTGCGGACATTAGTGCCTGTTCCGATAACACCACTAACTGATTTGATGGGGACCATGAGGCTGGAATCTGTCAACCGGATGCCACCGGGAGCAGCTATGGGGAACAATGGGAACAGTTTTTGTTGTTCCGAAACGTGCCATCCACAGTATCCTGGACTGTATCGGTTGGTATGTTTCCAGTTCTTCTCCCGTATATATTCAGCCAAAGCGACTTCCATGCAATCAGCCGTCTTTTCTGCAATAATACTCCCTAACGAGTCTGCTATGTATATTTTGACCATATCTCCTTCTTGTTGCAACGTATGCTGAAATACCTCAAACTCAGTTCCGGCAGTAGCTGCAAAAAAGGCAAACGCTTCCGATCCTCTTAATTGACGGGCGATGGTTTTACCAACAGAGAAAACGGTACTTTTACTTTGTGTAGAAAAAGTGTTTTGCTCAGGGCTCCGTGTGGGAATGGTGTCTTGTATAGGATTGACAGTGGGTGGATGGATGCTTTGTACGCTAAGAGTCTCTTTTTCGATATCAAGTGTACCTTCCATAAAGAAGAATGCGAACCGAGGGCGAAGCAGGGGAATAACCCGTTTTAGCAACGTATTAGTCTCATCTATTACCATCTGATCCGGTATAGAATCTTTGTATCCCATTGCTTCATAAATTTCGGACGATGGGATTCGTAAGTCTTGATAAGTGAGTTCTTGCTCAATCATTATTAATTGACATTATCTGAATGACAGCCTAATTTCGAGTTTCATTGAACTCTTCCAATGCTGTATAAAAAGCATTTATATTAGCTAATGGCGTATATGGCGGTATATCGCAACCGCTCGACAGAACGAAGTTCGGATATGCGGCAGTGGCTTCCAATAACTGTAGAGTCGCTTTTTTCATTTCCTCCGGACTCGACATCTTGAAAAGACTGACCGGATCAAGATTACCCATCGCAAGAGCATCGGCAGGAACTTCTTTCAATGCTTCTTCCATGTTGATTTTATTTCCGAAATGATAGGCTGCCGCACCCGTATATACCATAGCCTGGGTGCAATTTCCTGTATTCCCGCAATTATGAAGTACAACGGTGAAATGATCATCCTGAACCTTCTCAACTATTTCTTTTACGAATACAGAAGAATACTGCAGGCAATCTTCATTGGATAATAATCCGGCAGCAGGTTCCGCCATTACCACTCCATTCACTCCGGTCGCTTTCAGGGCCATGCAGTATCGAATAATGAAATCGGTACATTTGTGGAGCAAAGTGTTGGCTGCTTCGGGATTGATATAAATCAGCATCATGATTTCGGACATATCATACAAGCGTCCCGCTAATGAATAAGGACCGATACAACCAGCCAGCACCGGACGGTCTGTGATATTCTTTGCAGTCAGCATATTCGCTTTGAGATATTGCGCGATCCTTCCTTTATTCAGTGCTGGTATTTCCAAGGCATCAATGGCAGCTTCGTCTGCAAGCAAACGACCGGATACGCTTGGTACTTCATTCTCCGGAAATATAATTTCGGCTCCGAATGCTTCCGCCTCTACCGTTAAATCCATGATAACCGTTGCGGCAGCAGCAGGATATTTGTCGCAGAGCGCTTTGATTGCTTCATAATGCACCTGTCCGTTCGTTACTGCATCATGAACCGTCTTTCCGATAAGCTCGATGCCCGGATGTGTCATGATAGGAATGGAAATGACCTTTTTATTTAGGATCGTCTGACCGATCCAGTCTTTCATATTCAGTTTACCCATAACTTCTGTTTTTTAACTTCGTCATATAGTAAGACGATATTATTGTTCTTTTGTAATCTTGAAGTTTGCATAAAAAATAGATGATTATTATAAAAAACTATGTGTCATAATTGTATCTATGATATTTTACGCACTAGAATCAACGTAAGTGAAGGATTTTAGACTGAACATTTCATTGATCTTAATGGCATATTATATAAAATATCTCGGCGGATAATGTACTGGAGAGGATGAAATTATTACACTTTATGCGATAATAAGTTGGACGTTACAAAAATAACGAATATATTTGGTGTTAAATTAGTATCATATAGTTCTCTTTTGGTATAATGGCAAATAGAAAAATGATGCAATGTAATTCTTTAATAGTACCTACTTTAAAAATTGAAATTATGAAGACGATTAAGCAAATTGTATTTTGTGTCTCATTACTACTTGTAATGAATTGTTTTTATTCTTGTTCAAACTCAAATGATGTTGTTATAAATACACAACAAAATCAAGAAAAAACACAAGATGTTGAAATTCAAGAGTTAATAGACTTTATAGAAACCTTGAATGCTAATAAAATACAGACTCGTGGTCCCTTTTGGAATCGAATAAAGCGTTTTCTTGTAGGAGATGCTTGGGGTTATGGTTGGGGAGTAAATAAAGGTTTAACACCTAGAGGTGGCTTGATTACGGCTGTTGTATTCTCACTTATTTGTGCGGCTTCAGATGATGATCTTCCTAGAAATTGGTGGCATTTGAGTTCAAATTGGAAGGTATACGATGCTCCGTTAAGACCTTATGAAATAATTGGAAATGATCATAATAAGACAATATATAATATGATGAGGGAAGATCCCGTAATAGCTAATGGTACTTTTTCTAATTATTATTTATATAATTCTACTAACAAAAAATTGAAAAGTTATGGATATACAGAAGAAATGCCCCTGTTGCTTCAGACAAGATTGCTGGAAATAATGGATCTGGTTAAGAAAAGTACTTCTGTTGATCAACTGATGAATTTAATGAAGCAAGAATTTCCTCAGCGAGTATCTGAATTTCAGCTTGTAGAGAGTTATATTAATGGTTTAGTGAATATGGATGATAAATCAACTGTTCGTGATTATACTAAACAAGTATATGCCCAAATTGATGCTTCATCTTTAGATGTATCAGCTGTTTCTCGATTAAAAACTATGATAGCTATTGCTGAAAATAGCAAATTTTTGTGGGTTGAAACAAAATGATGATTGATTAAGGGAGCTTTCGTTTTTTCTCTTTTTATTAAACACACTTATTATGAAACAAAACAAATGCCTGCTAGTGGGATTAATATCTTTGATGTTCAGTATCAACTCTTTGTATGCTCAGAAAGATTCACTGAATGTTTCAACTAATAACGAGTCATATAAACGAGTATATATCTTGGATGTCGGGTTAGGGATTGGTTTTACTGGTATACAAAAAAATGGAAGCAGCTCTTGGTATATAGGAAATAATAAAAATGATGTTCCTTTTGTTTCTTCAATACAATTGATGACTTATACCCCTTACAGTAATATAGGATGTGGATTGTTTTATTATGACTATAGTAATGGTACAAAGAAACATGATGGAGTGCTATCATCGGGAATCAATGAAAAAAAATCGTTCTATTATGTAGCTCCGCAGATTTCTTTTATTAAACGGCAGGCTGGATTTTTGGATGGGATTATGTATGTGAGTGCTGGTATTGGATATGTTAATTATAGAAGTAAGGGAACAATATCGCAGTTGGAGAATTATAATACAACATGTTCGACAGTGGGAGGCAATATGGGGATTGCTTATGAATATGCTTTTGACTCCCGCTTGGGAATTAGGTTGGGTGTGAATTGTTTGTATGCTAAAATTAAAGGACTTCACAAAAATACCAGTATAGGTGAATTGTCTATACGCCCTCGTGAAAAATTTCATTTAATTGTTCCCTCTTTGGAAATAGGATTGTCTTATTACATTGTTCAATGGTAAACTTAGTCATAAGTGTATATAGCAATCTTCTTCAACAGATGTGTTATAGTAGATGGCTTTAACTTGAGAAAGATATAGAAGGAAAATGAAGACAAAGACTATGGTTATATATTCCTTGAGCCTCATGTTTTAAAAATAAGGTGGGATATTTATTAAATATTCCACCTTATTTTTATAGATTTTCAGGCATTATTTTACCGGAATCTTATCAATACGATTTTGATGGCGTCCCCCCTCAAACTGTGTTGAGAAGAACTCTGTCAATATCATGTCCGCCTCCTCAGTGCTGATGAAGCGTCCCGGCATCACGAGAATATTAGCGTCATTATGTTGACGGGCCAGATGTGCGATCTCTGCATTCCAGCAAAGAGCAGCACGTATTCCCTGATGCTTGTTCAGAGTCATGTTGATTCCGTTTCCGCTGCCGCAGATCGCAATACCGGGATAACATTCACCCGATTCTACTGCTAGGGCCAGCGGATGGGCATAGTCCGGATAATCTACGCTTGCGGCAGAGTTGGTTCCGAAATCTTTGTAAGCCCAGCCTTTTACTTCCAGCCAGCCGCGAACATATTCTTTTAGTTCAAAACCGGCGTGGTCGCATGCTAATCCAATTGTTTTCATTAAATCATTGCTTTTACCTGATTATATACGTTCTCGGCAGTAAATCCAAGTTTTTCATCCAATACTGTGTAAGGAGCAGAGAAACCGAAAGATTCCAATCCCCATACTTTGCCGTGGCAACCTACCAGACCTTGAAGAGTGACAGGCAAACCGGCAGTAAGACCGAATATCTTGGCATCAGCCGGAAGAACTGATTCCTGATATTCCTTAGACTGGCTGCGGAACAGACCTTCTGATGGTGCAGATACGATACGAACTTTTACGCCATCCTTGCGAAGCAACTCTGTACCGGCTACCAAAGTAGACACTTCGGAACCTGAAGCTACCAGGATTACATCCGGATTTTCGTCTGAACCGGCTACGATATAAGCACCCTTGGCTGCTTGTTCGTAATCAGTTCCGGCAGGCAGGTTAGCGATATTCTGACGGGAGAAGATCAGACCTGTCGGAGTAGACATATTTTCCATGGCAAGTTTCCATGCGATAGTCGTTTCTTCCGCATCAGCCGGACGAAGTACCAACATAGAGTTGTGTCCCTTGTGGTTTTTCAGTTTCTCCATCAGGCGGATTTGAGCTTCCTGTTCTACCGGTTCATGAGTAGGACCGTCTTCACCTACGCGGAATGCATCATGAGTCCAGATGAACTTCACAGGCTGTTCCATCAGAGCAGCCATACGTACGGCAGGTTTCATATAGTCGGAGAATACGAAGAAGGTACCGCAAGCAGCGATCACACCACCGTGAAGTGACATACCGATACAGATACAAGCCATTGATAATTCAGATACACCGGCCTGGAAGAATGCACCGCTGAAATCGCCCTTCTTGAAAGAATGAGTTTTCTTCAGGAAACCGTCAGTCTTGTCAGAGTTAGAAAGGTCGGCAGAAGCAACGATCATATTTTCTACCTGCATTGCAAGAGCACCCAGAACAGTTGCAGAAGCGGCACGAGTGGCAGTACCTGCTTTTTGTTCGATGGCAGCCCAGTCTACTTTAGGAGCTTTGCCGGAGAAGAATGCTTCCAGTTTAGCTGCCAGTTCCGGATTGGCTTTGGTCCATTTGGCCTTCTTTGCATATCTTTCAGCTACGATTTTCTTTAATTCTGCTGCTCTCTTTGCATACAGTTCGGCTACTTCCGGGAAAATCACGAACGGATTGACAGGATCGCCACCCAAATTCTTGATTGTATTTACATAGGCGTCGCCACCGAGTGGAGCGCCGTGTGTAGCACAGTTGGCTTCGTAGCTGCTACCGTCTGCTTTGCGTGCGCCTTTACCCATAACGGTTTTACCGATAATCAGAGTCGGGCGCTCTTTTTCTGTCTGAGCTTCTTTGATAGCTGCACGGATTTCGTCAGGATCATTACCATTGATGCTGAGTACGTTCCATCCCCATGCTTCATATTTCATGGCAGTGTCTTCAACGGTTACATCTTTCGTTTCTGTAGAAAGCTGAATATCGTTGGAGTCGTAGAACATGATCAGGTTGTCCAGTCCCAATGCACCGGCAATGCGTCCGGCACCCTGAGAGATTTCTTCCTGAATACCACCATCGGAAATGTATGCGTAAATAGTCTGATTCATTACTTCATTGAAGCGTGCTTTCAGGAATTTAGCTGCGATAGCGGCACCTACAGCGAAAGTATGTCCCTGTCCCAGCGGACCGGAAGTATTTTCGATACCACGCATGATGTCTACTTCCGGATGTCCCGGAGTAGGGCTTCCCCATTGGCGAAATTCTTTTAGTTCGTCCAAAGTGAACTTACCTGTCAATGCCAATGTAGAATAGAGCATCGGAGACATATGACCCGGATCAAGGAAGAAACGGTCACGACCTTCCCAACGCGGATTTTCAGGATCGTATACTAGAAACTCAGAGAAGAGTACATTTACAAAGTCAGCACCACCCATGGCGCCACCCGGGTGACCGGAATTGGCTTTCTCAACCATTGAAGCAGCAAGAATACGGATGTTATCCGCTGCACGATTCATAAGTTTATTATCGTTCATATCTTTAATAATTAATAGATTTGCTAGTCTGTCAATGTGCCAATTACTTGGCATATTTCTCATAATGTTGGCAAAGATAGCTCTTTATGTGTAATTAACCATCCAAAAGAGCTATCTTTTTTGTAGGCTTTTTAACAGCCTTCTTGTTTATAATACAGTAAGTATTTACTATTAGATTACTGTAACTCTAAAGTAACAATTGACTTAGCCGGTAGTTTTACCTTCATAATTCCTTTATTGATTTTTACCTCTTTGAAGGAAGCCGGTTTTACAATATTAGGTTTTTCGAAAGAGTTGTAATCAGTCAGATTAGCAGAAGTCAGGATTTCTCCAATCGCCTTTTTGGCATTTACGTCCGGAAGATTGACTGTGATTTCCTGTGCGTTGTTTGCATCTACGTTGGAGAGAGAAATATGGATCACTCCGTTCTTGTTCTTAGAAGCTGTTGCGCTGACCATGGGAACTGTACGGTTATCGCGTACGTTCATTTTCTCGCAAGTCAGGTCGAGTGGAAGATAGGTTGCATCCTGATGCACTTTGTACATCTTAAATATATAATAAGTAGGAGTAAGTACCATATCTTTGTCTTTAGTCAGGATCATAGATTGCAGAACGTTGACTATCTGAGCAATGTTCGCCATTTTCAGACGGTCGGTATATTTGTGGAATACATCGAGGCTTAAAGAAGCAACGAAGGCATCACGCAATGTGTTTTGCTGATACAGATGACCTCTGACCGTTCCTGGTTCTTCGTCCCACCAAGTGCCCCATTCGTCAAGCAAAAGGGCAATCTTCTTGTCTTTATCATATTTGTCCATGATGGCGCAATGTTTTTTGATGACATCTTCCACTTCAAGACATTTGCCCATCGTCCAGTAAAAATCATCTTTGTTGAATTTGGTTGCCGCACCTTTGCTGCCGCTCCATCCTGTAACTGTATAGTAGTGTAAGGATAGACCTTGCATCCGGTGACCGACACGATTCATCAGTACATCCGTCCAGTTATAGTCGTAATCACTGGCACCACTGGCTATCTTAAACAGATGATTACCGTCATAGTTACGGCAATAAGTAGAATAACGGCGATACAGATCGGCATAATATTCAGGACGCATGCTGCCGCCGCATCCCCAGCTTTCATTTCCTACACCGAGATATTTTACTTTCCATGCCTTGTCTCGGCCATTCTTGCGACGCAGATTTGCCATTGGAGAATCACCGTCGGAAGTCATGTACTCCACCCATTTGGCGAGTTCTTCTACCGTGCCGCTGCCTACGTTTCCACTTATATATGGTTCGCAGCCCAGCATTTCGCAAAGGTTCAGAAATTCGTGTGTTCCGAAACTGTTGTCTTCAATCGTTCCTCCCCAGTTGTTGTTCACCATCTTCGGGCGGTTTTCTTTGGGACCGATACCGTCCATCCAGTGATATTCGTCTGCAAAGCAGCCGCCCGGCCAGCGGAGAACAGGAACAGACAAGTCTTTTAATGCATTAAATACGTCCGTGCGGTATCCTTTGATATTAGGAATATCCGAATTTTCGCCTACCCAAAGACCACCGTAGATACATGAACCCAGGTGTTCGGCAAATTGACCGTAGATTTCCTTCGGGATAATTTCTTTGCCTTGGTCGGCATGTACAGTGATGGTAGCACTCTTTTGTGCAGAAAGAGATACCGAGGCTGCCAGAAAGGCCGTGCTGACTAATAGTTTTGCTTTCATAAATGGAATTTGTTTAAATGATTATATAGAAGTTTGATTTTTACGATGATCATTCTCTTGTTCTTACGGTTACTTCAGTAAGCGTACTTCATAAACGGCAGAGGTCCATTCTGTTCCGTCCGGCTTAAAAAGAATCTCGCAGCTTCCTACTTTTAATTTACGGGGCAGGAGATAACAGAGTCTGATAAAACCGTCTTTGTCGGCTTTGCTCACAGTGGGATGAACGGTCAGTTTTTCGTTATTCAGCAGGATCACTGCTTTGTTACGGTCTTCTTGCCGTACGGTGATCATAAGCTGGCTTGCTTCTTCTTTTATTTTCAGGTTATAGCTGAACCAACCTTTAGCCCGGCGGAAATGACGGTCTTTGTGGGTTCCGGTTTCGGAAGCTTCATATTGAATGCTATGATCAGATTCCGGTTGCTGTTCACCGGGGAAGATCAGGTCAACTGTCCGGTTCGCCAGTTCGGTCGCTTTCCGTTCGGCTGTAGCCATTTCTTCCTGAATCGTTTTGAACTGTTCTTCACTGGCTTGGCGGAAGTAAACGGCATAACGGGAATTATGCAGGCGGAAAAACGGAATAAGCTCCAGTGATTTACTCTTTTGTGCCGGATAAACGTTTCCATCATAACTAAAAGCTAGTTTGCTTCCGCTCAGTTTGTGAAGAGAATGGCGGATAGAATCGGGATTCCCGATCAGCATCGGGACCTCCTGCAAAGGTGTTTGCCGGCCGTGGGCAATGTGACCGCCGCGGCTGTCGTCTGCATAGATTCCGTCAAGGTTTTCTGTTCCTGTAGAAGTTGCAAGAACGATGGGACCGTATAAGAAAGCATAGTAATCTTTCTTGTCGGGAATCTGCTCCAGGCTGACCTTCATAGGCAGATGGAAGGTGATAACATCTCCTTTCTTCCATTTACGCCGGAGGGGAAGGTATGTACTGGTTCCCGCCTGTATGTCAGAAAGGTGCTTCTTGCCGTTGATGGTGATTTCATACCCTTCTGAGTTTCCTGCCCATTCCGGTATACGAATCATTAATGTCAGGTTCTTCTTAGCGGCTTTGTCTATTCGTAAGGTAACTTTTTCATCATCGGGGAAGAGAGTTTCCTGCGTTAATGTAACGCCTTGTTCTTTCCAGTTCAGTTGTGAAGGAATAAAAAGATTGACGTAAAGCGTATCTTGTTGATGCGCATAAATAAATTCACCATACTTGGTATGATTTTCCAAGCCTGAACCGACACAGCACCACATCGATGTTTCCGGTTGCGAGTATACCCGATAATGTCCGGGACGCATCGGAGTAAAGTAGACGAATCCGCCTTTATCCGGTTCTTGTGATGACAGGATATGATTGTAGAGTGCACGTTCATAATAATCTACATAACGTGGGTCCGGTTTGTTGGAGTTGTCAACGTCTCCGGAGTTCTGATAAAGCATTTTGGTCAGCCGGAGCATGTTGTAAGTATTGCAAGTCTCCGGTCCCTGAACGTCATTCAGCATAGACGTAAAGTTGTCCGATGGATGAAAATGTTCGCGTACGCTGTTCCCGCCGATACACACGGAACGGTGATTGACTACGGTATTCCAGAAAAAACGGGCTGCATGATCCCATTCTGCTGCATGATTCCAGTCTTTGTCATTCTTTGAAACTTCGGCTACCCGTTTGTATCCGATTACTTTAGGAATTTGTGTGTTGGCATGCATTCCGTTTAACCTGTCTTCGTTTTTGATAAGCGGGTCGAGAATGACTTTATGAGAGAAACGGCGTGCCAGTTTCAGGTATTTCTTATCGCCTGTTATTTCCGCTACATCCGCAAACGTTTCATTTAAGCCGCCGTGTTCACTGCGGAGCATATCCTGCATTTGGTTGTCGCTAAGACCGGAAGTAATATCAATCATCCAGTCGGTGAGATCAATCAGCATCTGACGTGCCAGATCGCTGTGGACATACAGGTAAGCGTCCCGCAGTCCGGCATACGTTTTGTGTATATTATAGAGGGGTACCCATTTGCCGTTTAAGCTGAAGCCTCCGGCACGAATGTCACCTGCTTTGATTTCTTTCCAAAGTTGGAGGCTACCGGGTGTTCCTCCGATAAATCCTGTGCCGACAGCTTGCTGTGCACGGTGTAGTTCGTTGAGCATATAGTTGAGACGGTGGTATATCGCCGTATCTCCGGTGGCGGCATACATCATGGAAAGTGCGGAAAGGTAATGTCCGCCGATGTGACCGTCCAGTCCTGTATTCTCCCAGTTGGTATAGCTTGGGGCTTTGGGTGTCAGTCCGGCTTCGCGAAGGAAAGGAGCTGATAATCTGTCCGGGTCGAGAGCTAAGATATAATGTAAATCAGTCTGTTGAGCTTGCAGAAAAGGACTGCTTAATAACTTCACATCTTGAAGGGAAAAGTAAGAGACCTGATGGTTCGTCTGGGCTTTTCCGATGGAGATGGATATAATAAGGGCAAGTATGAACGAGGTGGTTTTCATGATAATAGGATAAAATAGAATTGACAATTGACAATTGACAAATGACAATTACTGTGCAGGTTATAATAGCGCAGCCAATTGTCAATTGTCAACTGTCATTTGTCAATTATTTAAGTTTGACAGCAGCTTCTTCTATAGGCAAACCTGCCTTGTAGTTTTCGATGTATGTGTTGAAGCCGGCTACATCTTCGGGTGTGGGTGATACCTCGACACCAGCATCGCTTACAAATACACTTTCATCCAGGAAATCGGCAAGAGATTGTCTCTTTTTATTGTTTACCAGGTAAGAACCCAGCAGGGCAATTCCCCATGCACCGCCTTCACCGGCTGTTTCCATAACAGATATGGGCGAGTTGATGGCTGCTGCAAGTACTCTTTGACCGACTCCTTTGGTTCTGAACAATCCTCCGTGACCTGTGATTCTGTCGACTTTGATCTTTTCTTCGTTGAACAGGATGTCGTTGCCAATCTTGAGAACTCCGACTGAAGCGTACAAATGAGCCCGCATAAAGTTTGCAAGGTTGAACTTGTCATTGGCCGAACGTACGAACAAAGGTCTTCCCTCGGCAAGTCCCGTAACGGGTTCGCCTGATATGTAGTTGTAGGAGAGGAGGCCACCGCAATCGGCATCACCGGTAAGGGCAATGTTATAAAGTTTGCCATAGAGTTCATCCATATCTACAGGTATACCCAGAAGTTCCTGGTATTCTTTGAACAGGTTGACCCATGCGTTAAGATCCGAAGTACAGTTGTTGCAATGTACCATGGCTACGAGGCTTCCGTCGGGAGTGGTGACCATGTCGATCATTTCGTATGGCTTTGACAACTCTTTTTCCAATACGATCATAGAGAAAGAAGAAGTACCTGCCGATACGTTGCCGGTGCGTTGTTTGACGGCGTTGGTTGCTACCATGCCGGTGCCTGCGTCTCCTTCCGGTGGGCAGACCGGTATTCCTGCCTTCAGATGACCGGATGCATCGAGTTTTTTACAGCCTTCCGGTGTGAGGACACCGGCATTTTCACCAGCCGACAATACTTTGGGCAGAATGTCTTCCAGTTTCCAACTGTATTCTTTCGAAGCAATCAGATTGTTGAATTTGGCCACCATTTCGGCGGAATAGTTGTTGGTAGTCGGATCTATGGGGAGCATACCCGATGCGTCACCAATGCCCAACACCTTTTCGCCTGTTATCTGCCAATGTACATAACCTGCAAGAGTTGTCAGGAACTTGATGTCTTTGACGTGCGCTTCGTTGTCCAGAATAGCCTGGTACAAATGAGAAATGCTCCATCTCAAAGGGATGTTATAGACAAATAATTCGGATAATTCTGCCGCAGCACGGCCTGTATTGGTATTTCTCCAAGTGCGGAAAGGCACGAGGATTTCTTCTTTTTCATTGAAAGGCATGTAACCATGCATCATGGCGCTGACACCGATGGCTGCCAGTGTTTCGAGCTCTGTGTCGTATAATTTCTTCACGTTGGAGCGGAGGTCGGCGTAGCAATCTTGCAGTCCGGACCAGATGGCATCAATGCTGTAAGTCCAAAGTCCGTTGACCAGTTGATTTTCCCATGTGTGGCTGCCTTGAGCGATAGGTTTGTTTTCCTGGTCAATCAGAACAGCTTTTATTCGTGTAGAACCGAGTTCTATGCCAAGGATAGCTTTACCTGTCTCGATGGTTGATTTTGCATCTAATTTCATGTTGGAAACCGATATTTTAAGGTATAACAATAAGTGTGGAGAACAAAAACTGAGTCTGCTTTCAAAAGGCGGAAGTGTCTTTAATTCGGGTTGAATTAAAAGTCGCCAGTATCCATATTGTGTGTGACTAAAAAGTCGGTACCAATGGAGATGGTACCGATTTTTTTAAGTGGACTCAGTGATTGGTTTTTAGCAAAGCGCTTTGTTCAGCATATAATATACTTCATTCATGCGCAGTTCTTTCTTGAAGCAGCTGATAGTCGTATCTTTATTGATATGTACCATTTCGATGCCTGCGATTTCTGCATAATCTTCCCAGTATTCTGCTGTCAAGTCGTATGAGAAGCAAGAGTGGTGAGTTCCACCGGCCAGAATCCATGCGCCTGCGCCTACTTCGAGGTTAGGCATCGGAATCCAGAGTGCGGAAGCAACCGGCAATTTCGGAAGTGGTTTCGGTTCGATACATTCTACATCGTTTACGATCAGACGGAAACGGTTACCCATATCCACTACAGTTGCGGTGCAGCCTGTTCCTGTCTTTGAAGTGAACACAAGACGGGCAGTCTGGCTCTTACGGATACCTATGCCGAGGAAGTGTACTTCCAGACGAGGCTTGTTAGCTGCGATAAGCGGACAGATCTCCAACATATGTGACTGTAGGATAGAACTGTTGGCACCATCAAAGTTCAGTGTATAGTCTTCGAGGAATGAACAGCCTTTCGGAAGTCCTTGATTCATTACCCATACAGTACGATAAAGAGCAGCCGATTTCCAGTCACCTTCAGCACCGAATCCGTAGCCTTCTGCCATCAGGCGTTGAGAAGCCAGTCCCGGAATCTGATCGAAATAGCTACCGTCAGTCTGACCCAGATCGTCAAAGTTGGTAGTGAATCCTTTGGCGCCTTTCGCTTTGAGGATAGCACGGAGAGCAAGCTCGGCTTTGGCAGCATTCCATACTTTCTGATAAGCTTCGGTTGATTTGTCTTCCAGAGAAGCGTCGTGATCGTAATCATTGAAGTAAGTAGCTACCAAAGCATCTACATCAGCATTTTTGATATCTTTGTGATATTCCATCAGCTCGCTTGCCGGGCAATAATCTACATGATAGCCCATGCGTTGTTCTGCTTCTACCTTGTCACCATCGGTTACGGCTACATTATTCATCTGATCGCCGAAACGGATGATCAGCATATCCTGAGAGTCAGCCCAACCTGCGCAAACACGCATCCAGACAGCAATCTTATGCAATGTTTCTTCTTCTTTCCAGTAGCCTACCACTACTTTGCGACGGATGCGCATACGGGTACAGATATGTCCGAACTCGCGGTCGCCGTGAGCTGACTGGTTCAGATTCATAAAGTCCATATCCATTGTATCCCAAGGAATTTCCTTGTTGAATTGAGTATGCAGGTGCAGCAATGGTTTCTTTAATTGTTGCAGACCATGAATCCACATTTTAGCAGGAGAGAAAGTATGCATCCAAGTGATGACGCCTACACATTTGTCATCGTTGTTGGCTGCTTTGAATACAGCTTCCACCTCTTTAGAAGAGTTGGCCGTTCCTTTGTATACTACTTTAACAGGAAGTTTGCCCGATTCATTCAGACCGTTAACCATTTCGTTAGAGTGTGCGTCTACTGCGATTACTGCATCACCTCCGTACAAGAGCTGTGCTCCTGTTACGAACCATACTTCATACTGATCAAATACGTTATTCATAATTTATTGAATTGACAATTGACAATTGACAATTGACAATGAGAGAATGTCGAAAGTCAAATGGCAATTGCGGGTTATTATTAATTGTTTTTTGTTGTTTTAATTATAGATATTAATAATTTGTTTATTTCTGTGCTGTCATTATTGATGCTCTCATATTGTTCCCGAGTGATATACTCTGTTCTAATCAATAATTCCAGCCAATACTCTGTTTCGTTCGCTTCCTTAAGTGCTATATTCAGCTTATTAATAAAATCAGCCCGACTTTGTGCTTGCTCAGCCTCACGAATATTGGCACCAATACTGGTCCCGGATCGCAATATTTGCTTACTCATCACAAACTCCTTTTGTTCATTTACTAAAAACTTATATAAATTCACAATCCGAACAGCGAACTCCAAACTTTTATCTTTTACTACATTATCCTTCATGTCCTCTCGCATTAATTGTCAATTGTCAACTGTCAATTGTCAATTATTTTATTGTCCGTAGTAAGCGTTCGGACCATGCTTGCGGCTGAAGTGTTTCTCTACCAGCAGCGGGTTCATTGTTAAATTGGGATTCACGGCATAAGCAATGCTTGCCATTTTGGCAACTTGTTCCATCACTACTGCATTGTGTACGGCATCGTGTGCGTCTTTTCCCCAAGAGAAAGGACCATGATTCTTGACCAATACTCCCGGTGTATGTACAGGGTTCAGGCCTTCGAAACGTTTTACGATCACGTTTCCGGTTTCCAGTTCATAGGCACCTTTTACTTCAGCTTCCGTCATATCCGCTGTGCAGGGGATTGCATCATGGAAATAGTCAGCGTGAGTTGTCCCGATATTGGGAATATCACAACCGGCCTGCGCCCATGCGGTAGCATAAGTAGAGTGGGTATGCACCACTCCGCCGATTTCGGGGAATGCTTTGTAGAGTACCACGTGAGTAGGAGTATCTGAGGATGGCTTCAGCCGTCCTTCGACGACTTTGCCATCCAGGTCCACTACTACCATATCTTCCGCTTTCATATCATCATAACTGACTCCACTGGGTTTGATGACTACCAGTTCCGTTTCACGGTCGATGGCAGAAACATTTCCCCATGTAAAGATGACTAATCCATGCTTTACCAATTCGAGATTGGCATGAAATACTTTTTCTTTCAGTTCTTCCAGCATATTGATTATAATTTAAATTTCGGGTCCTTGCGGTAGGCTTTGCCGTTGAATTTATACAAGGCTGCACCCCGTTTGGAACCCAGTTTATCGATTTTATCCGTCTTTTCGATAAAGTCCATTTCTGCGACACGCTTGCGGAAATTCCGTTTGTCCATCGGTTCGCCGTAAATAGCTTCGTAGAGACTTTGCAGTTGGGACAGTGTGAACAGTTTCGGCAACAGATTGAATCCGATAGGCTCGACAGATGCTTTCTGTTTCATCATCTCCCGTGCTTTATCGACCATCTCCGGATGGTCGAAAATCAGTGCGGGGAGTTCGTTGATGTTTACCCAGTAAGCATTGTGCTTCTGAACCAGTTCGCGGTCGTACTCATTGATGTTGATCAGCGCATAGTAGGCAATCGAAACTACCCTTTCGCCCGGATCGCGGTCGATGGCGCCGAAGGCTCCCACCTGTTCCATGTATACGTTTTCCAAACCTGTAAGTTCAGCCAGTACACGTTTGGCAGCGTCGTCCACGCTTTCGTCTTTTTGCACGAATCCTCCCATCAGTGACCATTCGCCCATTGCCGGTTCGAAGTTTCTCTTCAGCAGCAGCAGGCTTATTTCGCCTTCATTAAAACCGAAGATGATGCAGTCGATACCGAGATAGAAGGTAGGATTCGAACTATAATAGTTTTTCATCGTTTGAATGAATTTATTTAATTACCAGAAATACCAGTAGAAGGCACCTGTGATAGCAAGGATGATTACTGTATGAATGATATCCCAGTGATCCCAGCTTGCGCGGGTAGCCGCTTTTTGTTCTTTCGTTGCCGTACCGAATACCAGTCCCTGAATCTTTTCAGCTGTCGGAGCTTCCGTGGCAAGGCTGACTACGATGACTACGATGATACAGAACAGGAACATCCATCCGCAGAAGAACAGCCAGTTCATATCGTAGAACAAATATTTGAAGGTAGAATCTGCCACTTCACCTGCGTTGCTGTAATATACTTTGGCACCCAGACGAGTCAGACCGATGATCATACCGGCGATCAATCCCCACATACCACCTTGTGCGGAAGTACGTTTCCAGCAGATACCCAGCAGGAAGGCAGCGGCAATACCCGGAGCCAATACAGACTGAACGTCCTGCAAATAAGTATAAAGTACATCACCTACGCTACGCATGATAGGAATCCAGAGAATACCGAGGATTACGATCACTACAGTTGCTATCTGACCAATACCCACCAGTTTCTTTTCCGGAGTCTCCGGACGGAAGCGTTTGTAGAAATCGATTGTAAACAACATGGCAGATGAGTTGAACAGTGAAGCCAGCGAACTCATCAAGGCAGCGAGGATACCGCATACTACCAGACCTTTCACACCGGCAGGAAGCAATTTAGCTACCAGAGTAGGGAAGGCGGCGTCAGCGTTGGCAGTACCATTGGCAAGCATTGGGAGGAAACCTTCGCCACCGGCACCGATATATTTCTGATGTAATGCGAAAGCAATCATACCCGGAATCAGGAACAGGAATACAGGCAACAGCTTCAGGTAAGCGCCGAAGATAGTACCGCGACGAGCCTCTTTTTCATTCTTTCCGGAAAGTACACGTTGTACGATGAACTGGTCAGTACACCAGTACCAGAAACCGATAATGGCAGAACCGATAAGTGCACCCAGCCAAGGGAAGTTCGCATCATCGTTGCTGCGGATCAGATTGGTCATGGTGTCACCATAATCGTTTACCGTCACAGCACCGCACACTCTCATCATTTCGTCCCAGCCTCCCAGTTCTTTGAAACCGAGCACAAGGATAATCAACGAGCCTAACAGAAGAATCGGAGTCTGAAGTACAGAAGTATAAAGTACCGATTTCATACCACCGAAGATCGTATATAGTGCAGTGAGAACAACCAGTCCGATGGCGGCAATCCAGAAGAAGTCGATTCCCCAGAGTTCCTTGATGCCGAATACTTGCTGGAATACCAGTCCGCCGGCATATACTGTCACTGCTACCTTGGTCAATACATAACTTACCAGTGAGATGACCGATAAGATGGTACGTGACTGAGGATTGTAACGGCGTTCCAGAAATTCCGGCATCGTGTATACCATGCTTCGTGAATAGAAAGGTACGAATACCCATCCCAGAATCAGGATCATCCATCCCTGAATTTCCCAGTGAGCCATCGCCATACCGCTTGAAGCTCCTGCTCCCGCCAGTCCGATCAAGTGTTCCGAACCGATGTTTGATGCGAAGATAGAGGCACCGATCGCAAGCCATGTTGCGTCACGTCCGCCTAAGAAATAATCTGCCGAGTCATTTTGTTTTTGTCTGACTACCCAAACAATAATACCTATCAGAGCCAAAAAGAAGACTCCAATTACTAGCCAATCTAATGCTTCCACAATAAATTTGATTTATAAGTTAATATTATTTCTCTGTCGAGAATTTAAAGATACATTCGCTGTTGTACGTTTGTCCCGGTTCCAGCACAACGGACGGCCAGTCGGCTTTGTTGGGGCTGTCGGGGTAGTGTTGTGTTTCGAGGCAGACAGAAGCACGTTGGTTGTAAACGATGCCTTTCTTTCCGCTTACGGTTCCGTCGAGGAAGTTACCTGTGTATACCTGAATACCCGGTTCGTTGGTATATACTTCCAATGTGATTCCGGTTTCGGGAGACGTCAGTCTGGCAGCTACCTGCGAGATGTCACCTTTGGTGTTGAGCACCCAGTTGTGATCATATCCGTTGCCGTTCTTGAGTTGGACGAAGTCGTAGTTGTTGATATCTTTGCCTACCGCTTTCGGAGTAGTGAAGTCCATCGGAGTATCTTTGACCGGAGCGATTTCGCCGGTTGTCATGAAGGTGCTGTCTACCGGAGTATAGTAATCTGCATTTACATACATGATGTTGTCTGTCGATGTTTTTGATGGATCACCAGCCAGATTGAAGTAAGAGTGGTTGGTCATGTTGATGATTGTCTTTTTGTCGGTAGTAGCGCTGTACTTGATGTCGATGGCGTTGTCATCTGTCAGTTGATAGGTTACTTTAGCAGTCACATTTCCGGGGAAATTCGCGTCACCGTCCGAAGAGATAAGAGTCAGTTCCAGTGTTGTCGGATC
The DNA here is from genome assembly GCF_003434395.1 of Bacteroides sp. AM23-12. Classification (NCBI taxonomy): domain Bacteria; kingdom Pseudomonadati; phylum Bacteroidota; class Bacteroidia; order Bacteroidales; family Bacteroidaceae; genus Bacteroides; species Bacteroides sp. AM23-12. The sequence goes on along the minus strand of NZ_QTLF01000002.1, from coordinate 180,568 downwards.
GATAAGATTGGCTTCGTATACTTGGTATTGCCATCCTTTCGGGCCTCCGTGCAGGCAGTGGCCGAAGTTGTTTTGCGGCAGTTGGATGGTATCTCCGTCCAGTACAAAACGCCCTTGGTTGATGCGGTTGGCGTAACGGCCGATAGAAGCACCGAAATCACTGGGTACATTAATATAATCAGCAATGCTGTCAAAACCTAAAACTACATCCTGCATCTTGCCGTTCTTGTCGGGCACCATGATGGACACGATGCGTCCGCCGAAGTTAGTGATGCATACTTCCATACCCGCCTTATTCTTTAAGGTATAAAGAGCTGTTTGGGCATTGTTCACTTCTGTTTGAAATTTTGCCGGGTCAAGACCGGATAAAGTCAGCTCGGAAGCCGGCTTGTTATTGCACGCGGCAAGCATCAGCGCGGCAATTCCTGCAATTAGAAAATGTTTTTTCATGGTTTTATTTTTAATGTAAATGAGATGCTTATCTTATTTTGGGTGTAAAAGTAACACTTTTGTTTGGTGTATCAAATACACTCTTATATGTTGTGCAACATAAAAGGATAAGAACTTTACTGTTACGTATAAAACTATCGCATGTTCCTGTCTTCGGAGCGGGATCGTTATATTGCATTTTCTCTTTCTATATAGAGCTGGATAGTTTCTGGGGCTTGGAACCAGAGTTTCACCAGCTTGAAACTAAAGTTTCTTCAGTTTGAAACTAAAGTTTCCTCTGCTTGAAACTAGAGTTTCATCCGCTTGGAACTGTTGGTTCCGGCATATGGAAACGAATGGACCTACGCATGACCTGTCGGCAAAGTCCGGTAGATATAGAGCACTGTGACAGCAAAAATTGCCATCACAGTGCTGTCACTAGTTGCTGTCACTGCTTTACTTCTTCATTATAAGCGAGTTATGCTCTGCTTTGTGACGGTGACAGCAAAACACATATTTATTTTTCTATAGAGGGTTATTGGAGTTTCTTCCCCCAATATGTCTTTTGATTACCCTGGGCCGCATACACAATCGTATGTGTCCGCGGACTGGCTTCCCAGTCGACTTCACGTTGCAGATAGAGTACTACTCCGGCGCTTGTCGTGATGGTTTGAGTCGCTGCATCAAATGTCCATGTAGCATTTTTCCAGCTGCCGGAAGTTATCTTATGCGTACCGAGATCATAAGTCATCGTTTCGGACGTTCGTTGGGTGCCCGTACTGGTGGTCAATGCCAGATGTTCCCAGTCTCCGGCTATTTCATTTTCCGTGATAGGCGCTTGCGGAACGGCTCCGTAACGTTCGGGCATAACGAGAGGCCAGCCGTTGGCATCCCAGCGGATGCTGCGTACATGTCCCATCATGATGGCGTTGGAGTATTCATTGCCGCCTACGTTCACAGGGAAACGTCCTTGTGAAGTATAGAACCAGTTGCCGGCTCCGTCATCGAAGATGCCGCAATGGGAAATTCCTACCCAGCCGTAGCTGTTGTCGAACCGGTAAGGAGCAGTCAGTATCGGATATAGTTGCGCGCTTCCCATAGCGGAATTTCCGTGTATGTCTACATAAGGGCCGTCAATGTTTCTGGAACGGCAGACACGTGTATTGTATTCTACCGACAGTGAACCGTAAGCCAGGAACAGATAGTAATAACCGTCACGATAGATCACTTCGGGACCTTCGGATGCCTGCCAGCGGCTGGTGCCACGTGTGGCGATTATCTTTCCATAACCCGAATTGTCTTCTCCTGTGATGTCCCAGGGATTTCCCAAAGTATTCAGCGGCTTGCCGTCTTCCGGATTTACCTGTAGGGCAGCGATACCGCTGTGCCATGAACCATAGATCAGCCAGTGTTCGCCATTTTCCGTTATTATATAAGTAGGGTCGATCGCATTGATTTTAAAATACCCTTCCCAGTCATTGATGCTGCTGCGCCCATAATCCGTCTTTCCCTTATCGCTGGCAGAGCAGACAACGAATCCTTTGTCTTCCCATATATTACTTGCCGGATCGGAAGTTTCCATCAGTCCGATAAACGCGCGTTCGGTCCATGAACCGTCAAAGTTGCCGTTGTTCTCAATTTCCGGTTTTCCGGTTTGGATGTAGTTCGTGATTACGATGGAATAATACATACGGTATTTTCCGTTCGATACTTTTCGTGCAACAGGTGCCCAGTATCCGTAAGACGGATTGTCAATCGGTTCCAGTCCCATCTCCTGACGGTAGGCATTCAGCTTTTCTTTGATCCATGTCGGGGGCGTTTCACTCATGGTTGCTCCCAGATACTCCCAGTTTACGAGGTCTTTGGAACGCCGTGCGTGGAAGTGTCCGTTTCCGCTGTGCGCGTTGCCGTAAGAAGCGTCTGTCTGATACATATAGTAATATCCGTCATCGGCTTTCATTACCGTAGGGTCGTGTACGTTGGCAAGGTTCCAGTCATAACGGTTGCTCCAGGCTGAGAAACTTGTGTAGTCGTCTACATACGTGGGTGCTTCGTACGCTGCCAGTTCATCGCTCAGTGTCTCGGCGGGAGTCGTGAAAGAAGTTTCCTCCGAGTATCTGGGCTCTTCGTTGTAAAGGGTGACAAAGGCTCTTACGTAATACGTCGTTTGTGGAGTCAGGCCGGTCAGGGTCGTACTGATTTCCGATCCTCTGACTTCGGAGGTCGTGTCATAAATGTCCGGATGGGATGCCGTGGCGTAGCAGAATCCCCGTTTGACGATATTCACACCTTCCGTTCCGCTGATATTGGCGGATAAGGTTGCTTTGTTGTACCCCACATTCGTATATGCCGGCGTTGTGATGCTTAAAGCTCCGGATGCGGAGTTTTCATCGTCGTCGCTGCACGCTGCCAGGGCGAGCGTGCAACAGAGTAGAAGATAGATGGTTTTTAAGTATTTCATATCTCAGTCTTTCTTTTTTAGATTGTTTTGATGTTTATTCGTTAGAAGCGCTTCCGGTGTCCCATCCCGGATTCTGTCCCAGATTGGGTGCCCGTTTCACTTCGTTGGCAGGTATCGGGAAATAGTAACTCTTGGGATTGACAAACGTGCGTGAATTGACCGTTTCTGCCAGTCCGAAGGTATAGGAGGGAGTATCTGCGTTGCCGGTGACCTTCACTCCATAAAGATTCAGCAACTGGTTGTAACGGGGCTTTCCGGTTTCTCCCGTAGAGGTTACATTGTCATATAGTTTCCAGCGGCGTACATCGAAGAAACGATGATCTTCGAAAGCCAGTTCGATGCGTCTTTCGTTGCGGATACGTTCGCGGAGTTCACTTTGCGACATATCTGCGTAGGCCGGCATACCGGCACGGGCGCGTACCTCATTGATGTAACTGTATGCCTTGGCAGGACCTTCCGCTTCATTATAGGCTTCGGCGGCATTCAGCAGAATTTCGCCATAACGGAAAATCATCCATGCGTGAGGATAGGTGGCCGGTTCTTTGCAGGATATGTTATTCACGAACTTTTTCAGATAGTATCCGGTGTAGGTGCCTCCCATGGCTGAAGTGTAATCCACTCCTTTGTCCGCATCCGAGTTGTAGCGTACATCGATGGCGCGTCTTTCTTCTTTGTCGGCACGTCCCCACATCATTCCCTGATAGAAGATGGTTTGTGCCAGACGCGGGTCACGGTCTTTATACGGATTGGCGGCATCGTAGGTACTGCCGTTCTCATCGATCCGTTTGCCGTTGCTCATTTCGTAAGCGTCCACCAGATTCTGTGTCGGGTTGGTACGTCCGTTTCCGGAGAAGGAACCGGTAAAGCCTACCGGCAGGAATACTTTTTCTACCTGATTGGTATTCCATACGGAGCGTGCAAGGATAATTTCATTGTTGTATACCGGATTGGTCGTGAAACATTCGTAATAGTCATTCTCCGGATTTCCCGTATTGTACAGTCGGTAAGGGGAACTTTGCTTGTTATTCTGAGTGATGAAATCGGCTGCTGCCTGCGCTGCATTCGCCCAGTATGCGGTGTTGCCGTCCGGATTGTTCAGTTTGGAAGCACGGTAGAGCAGGGCTCTTGCCTTTAAAGCATAAGCGGCGGCTCCGTTGACACGTCCCCAGTTGGATGCTTCATCGCTGTAGCGGAAAGGGAGCTGGTTTTTGATCTGGTCGCATTGGTCGGCTACCCATTCAAGTGCTTCGGCAGCGGGAGTACGGAACATGTTCATTGCCGAAGGATCAGACAAGTCGAAGATGATCGGTTCGCCGGATTCATCTTCCGCAATGACAGGGGCAGCGCCGAACCAGCAGATTAAGTCGAAATGGAAGATAGCGCGAAGCAGTCTGGCTTCTGCACAGTAACGGTCGTAAAGGCGGTTGTCATCGCCGTCTTTCTCCGTATTTCCTACTACGGATGCCTTGGCGTTCTTCAGAAACATATTACATTTCCGAATCCCGTATAAGTCGGTGTTCCAGAAGCCCAGCAGGGGATGGTCGCCGGCGGTGTATCCGTCGCTGCCGATCTTTGTATAATAATGAAGTCCCCAGCAGGTCACTGCATTATCCGTCATACAGTCACGTGAAGCACCTGTGAACTGGTCGTCCGACAGTGGCGCCAGTCCGTCCGGCAGATTCGTGTAGATGTTGGCGAGGAACTCGCGTGTCAGGTTCTGGTTATTGAACACTTTCTTTTCAGACAAGGAGGCATCGTACTCTTTGTCGAGGTAGTCGCTGCACGAACTGCCTGCGAGTGCGAGGACCAGAGTAGCTATATAAGTTGATATTCTTTTCATAATTCTTTGCTGTTTTATTGAATGATTAGAATCCGATATTCACACCGAACGTAAATGAACGTGTCTTGGGATATGCCCAGATATAGTTGGTCGGGTTTTCCGGATCAAAGCCTTTAGGCAGATGGCTCCAGTTGCACAGGTTGTAGCCGCTGAAGTAAAGACGGCATTTCGTCATATTGACTTTAGAAATCAATCGTGCAGGAAGCGAGTAGCCGACTTCCACATTGCGCAATGAAAGGAAGTCTCCGTTGACTACCCAGATGGTAGACTCATTGTATGGATAGTTCCGGTCGAGGTCACTGAAGGAAGTAGACAAACGCGGATATTTGGCGTTGATATTGCGCGGGTCTGTCGGATCATCGGTATAATATCCCCATGTATTGGTGATTTCGTGAGTGGAAGTACCTCCCCAGCCGAAACCATAGTCCATATTCTCACGGCAGGGCACGGTACGGTTCAGATAGGCAGTCAGTACGGCACGTGCATCGAACCCTTTCCAACTGAAACCTAAACGGATGGTCGGGATTAATTCCGGAATATTCGTGTATCCGGTCGGTACTTTGTCGTAGCTGTCTATTTTACGGTCGCCGTTCGTATCCTGGAATACGGCATTGCCGAGCTTGTATTTACCGGTAGCGTTCCACGGATATTTCTGAGGATTGGCAACGGCATCTTCATACGACTCCGGAATCAGGTCGGGATTACTGGCCCATTGTTTCCAGATCAGGAGCTGGCTTTGGTCGATACGGTTGCCGGTTCTTGCCTGATAAGCGTAATCGGGAGTCAGTTCATCCATTTCGGTGATTTTGTTGGTGTTGAAAGTCAGCATACCGTCGATATAGTATTCGAAATCACCGATCCGGTTGCTATGTCCTAAAGTGATCTCAAAACCTTTCGTTTCGGCCTTGCCGTAAGAGTCTTGCGGAGCGTTTACACCGAATAAGCTGGGCACGGTGGAACGGGATACCAGAATATTGGAACGCCATTCCTTGAAGAAGTCCACAGAACCGTAGATTTTCTTGTTCCACAAGTCGAAGTCAACGCCGAAGTTTGCCATATCCGAGATTTCCCATTTGATATTCTTGTTGCCGGCTGTCGATTCATATACACCTTCCGTGTAAGATTGGGAAGTACCGAAATTATATCCGCCTCCTTCGGTGAATGTACCTTGGTACGGGTAGCGGCTGACGCCTGTCACAGCTTGTCCCGCCCGTCCGTAAGAAGCACGGAGTTTCAGGAGATTCACGAACGAGTTCTTCAGCCATGATTCTTCGGAAAGTACCCATCCCACGGAACCGCCGGGGAATGTTCCGAAGCGTTCGCCGTCGGCATAATTATCACTGCCCATGCGGGAGATATTACCGGAAAGGATATACCGGTTGTTATATACATAGGTAGCCTGTGCATTATAAGAGAGGTAGCGATTGGATGATTCCTGTCCGCGTACTACATTCTGATAAGTACGGATAAAAGCCTGGGCATTGACGGCATGTTTGCCGAATGTATGTTCGTATGCCAGTCCGCCGTTCATATTGAGATTATAGTAATAGTCACGTGGAGAAGTGGTGGCATTGGGCAATGCTTTGTACGTTCTCATGCGTTGGTATGTATATTCCGACGGGTCGTTGACATCAGCCATATAGTTATAGTAGTAGACATTGACATCGGCTTGCTGCACCTTCTGGAATGTTTCGTAAGAGTCGAAACTGAACGTCATCTTGGCTTTCAGTCCGGGAACGAGGGCATCCAGGTTTCCGGTAGCCGTTACGGTTGTATAGAGGTTACGGCGGCGGTTCTGTTCCACACCACGTCCGGCGATTTGTGCGGCACCGTTTTTACTGTCGCTGCTGGTCGGCATAAAGAATTCACCGTTTGGGCAGAATACGGGATACACCGGAAGATTTTCGCCGGCTCCCCAGGTAAAGAGGTTCCATACGTCAATGCCCGGTTGGGAGATATTGTCGATACGTCCGCCCAAGTCCATCGATACATTCAGAAACTTGTTTACATCGATGTCGATGTTCGAACGCAGGTTGTAACGGTTCAATACTTCCTGTGTGCTGTATCCTTCGTTCCATTCCGTCCATTTGGTGTCGAACAAACCTTCCTGGCGGAGATAAGAGAAGGAGACATAGTAGCGTGCACGTGCATTACCACCGCTGACAGACAGGTTGGTACGGTATTGCGGAGCTGCATCCCGCAGCATGGTGTCGTGCCAGTTCGTATTGAAGTATTTGTATTTGGCCATTCCTTCCAACTGCTCACCGTTGCAGACACGACGGTAGTATTCCAGGTCTTCATCGGAATATTCGGGACTTAATCCGTCCAGGTATCGTGCCTGATTACGGCTCAGCGCATAGTTATAAGAATTCTGGCTTTCGGGAATTCCGGCAATAGTCTGGAAGCCGACTTCTTGTGTGAAGTTGATTTTAGTCTTACCGGTTTCTCCGCGTTTGGTCGTTACGAGTACTGCGCCGTTGGCTCCACGCATTCCATAGATAGCGGTGGCGGCGGCATCCTTCAATATCGTAATCGATTCAATAGGGTAGGCATCGAGGAATGAGAGGTCACGTTCCACATTGTCAACGATGATCAGCGGACTGCGTGCGCTGGCATTCATGGTACGGATGCCACGGATATACATAGCCGTTTCACTCCATCCCGGTTCGGATTGCGCCTCATACGTCTCTACACCGGTGACAGTGGAGGTAAACGCATTCTGCAAAACGGTTACCGGATGTTTTTCCAGTTCTTCTCCGGTGACGATGGAAGTGGACTCTGTCACAAACTTCTTGGGTTTGCGGTTGAAAGGAAGCGGAGTCGTATGAGCATATTCATCCAGGTCGGCATCCATAACAATCTTGAAGTTCTCATCAAAGTCGGCAATGGCTGTTGCCGGCAGATAGCCTACGCTGCTTACATAAAGCTCGTCGGCAGGTTTTACATTCTTCAAAGTGAAGAAACCGTCCTTGTCCGAGAGTGCGATGCGGCTTGCTTCCGCTACGTTGACCACCGCACCTGCGATAGGTTCACCCTCTGCATTTACGATTCGTCCTTTCAGGACTTTAGCATCTTGCGCCCATCCGTTGCCCAGCATGAAAGCTGTGGCTACGGTGAGTAGGATTCTTTTGAATCCTGTCTGTATGTTATTTAATTTCATCGGTTGCATATTCATTCAGTTAATTGTTCCAACCCGGGTTGTTTTCGATATTCGTTTTCCATACTTCTCCTTCCGGTATCGGGTAGAGATACATTTTCTCCGTAAATACCCGGTTCTGGGCAACTTTACGTGTATAGACAAACTTTCCGTTTTCCTTGGTAACCTCCATTCCGTAGATAGGACGTGCCAATGCTTTTTCCGCTACATTCCAGCGACGTACGTCCCATGCGCGATGATCTTCAAAAGCGAGTTCGACGGTACGTTCCTTGCGGATGAAGTTACGGCGGTCGGCAATGGTCTGAAGATCGCTGCGGTCTGTGAGTTTGGCAGTCATCCCTACACGGTCGCGGAGAGGCTGGATGGCATTCAGTACGTCGGCACGTGACCCGCCGGCTTCATTCAAGGCTTCTGCATAGTTCAATAAGATTTCCGCATAGCGGATGATAATCCAGTTACGGTAGTTGCTGCCGGTATGGTTATTGTTCAGGATCACTTCCGGAATATACTTGCGGGTATAGTATCCGGTCGGCGTTGCATTTGCATTTCCTTGCGGGTTATCCCGTTGTCCTTTGAGTACATTAATTATACCATTACCCCAATTCACACCGTTGTAGAGTACGGTAGCCGCCAGACGCGGGTCACGGTTGCTGTAAGGATCATTGCTCTTGTATCCGCTGGCATTGTTGATGGCTGGAGTGGCTGTTCCATTATAAACAGGGGCGCCGGTTTCATCATAATTGCTGAAAGGAGACTGTCCGTTCGCCATATCGTACATATCCACTAAATTCTGTGACGGGCACAAACCTCCGTTGCCGCCTTCGCCTACCGGCGTATCGTTATAGATCGCTCCCCATCCTACAGCTACATCATTACGCCAGAAGATCGTTTCATTATTTTTCTCGTCATGTGCGTTCTTCAGGATGGCGTTGGTATAGCATGTCTTCGGATCGGTATCAGTCGTGTAGAGTCCGTAGAGTGTTCCGTAATCCGTCATGAAGCTTTGCGCTGCATCGGCGGCTTGCTGCCAGCTGATACCCGATTCACTTCTGAAACGGTCGCTTGCCATGTAGAGCATGACACGTGAATACAGTGCACGTGCCATTGGCTGGCTGATACGTCCGGGGTTGCCCGATTCGGCAGAAGTAGCTTTATCCATCAATCCTTCTTCGCAATCTTTCAGTTCTTTCAGAATGAAGTCAACTACATATTCTTTCAAGGAAGGGCGGGTGGTATAGTTGCTGAGCAAGTCTCCGTCCGGATCGAGTACATCTGTAACCAGAGGGACGGGACCGTAGCGGAGAAACATTTCCCAGTAGAAATAAGCACGGAGGAAATGAGCTTCCGCCTTGTATTGTTTCACATAGGTAGCGTGTGCTTCTTCCGAGTCATCCGTAGCTTTGGGCACGTCGTCGATGTTCTTTAACAGCATATTGCATTTGCGGATACCCCGGTAATAGTGTTCCCATGTGCCGGTGAGTTCAGTGGCGGCACCGCTGGCATAATAGTTGCCGATGTTGAAACTTGTACGCGTGCCGCCGCTGGCGTAGCTGGTTTCGGCTAAGTCGGTAGCTGCATCCATCCATGAGTTGTTGATGCGGCAGGCACCGTGGCGCAGGAAGTTGTAAGTATCGAAATGGAACTCACGGGTAGTAGTCCATTGGCTGAATACCTCTTCTTCTGTCAGTTCGTTGCTGGGCTGTTTGTCCAGAAAACCACCGAATATATCTTCACAGGAAGTCAGGGCGATTCCGGCGGTTGCCAACCAAAAGGCGGTATATATGATTGTCTTTTTCATGTCTTATATCTGTTAGAATTTAATGTTTACACCAAAGTTCACTGTCTTCATAATCGGGTAACGGTTGGAACCTTCACTTTCCGGATCGCAAAGACCATCCAGTTTATCCCACGTGATGAGATTGTTTGCATTTACATAGACGCGGCATTCGTTCATGGCTACTTTTCTGATCCATCGGGCCGGAAGCGAGTAGCTTAGTTCGATATTCTTCAGACGAAGGAAGTTACCGTTTTTTAGGAAGAACGAGTTTTTACGCTGGTTATGGTCGCCGTAGCTGTCATAATGGAGCAGCGGATAACTGGCATGGGTAAGGTTGTATGCTTCCGACTGGTTGGGATTCCAGCGGTTCAGATGATGTTCTTTTACCTTACCGCCATTCACGAAAGCGTACATTGCTTCCGCATCATAATATCTGGAAACATGATCTACTCCCTGAAACATGATGCTGAATCCGATGCCTTTGTATTCGCATCCCAGAGACAAGGCGTAAGTGTTTTCGGGAACATCGCTATAGCCGATAAATGTTTCATCACGGCTATCGATAAATCCGTCTCCGTTCATATCACGGTATTTCAGGTCGCCTACCTGTACATTGCCGAAAGTAGAAACCGGAAAATCGGGATTGTTCAAGTCGGCTTGGGTTACAAAACCATCGCACACCAGACCGAAGTATTGGTTGATCGGATGACCTTCCTGTTTGCGATAAGCTGTCTTTGTGGCGGGTTCGTCCATGTTCCGGATTTCATTGCGGGCGTGTGAGAAAGTCAGACTTGCATTATAGGTAAAGTCCTTTCCGATATGGTTCGCATGTTTCAGTTCGATTTCGAAACCCTTGTTGTTGGTTTCTCCCAGATTGCCGGCAGCCATATTGACGCCAACCCATTGCGGACGGGTGAGATAAGGAGTCAGGATATCGTTTCTCTTTTCGTAGAATACGTCGATATTACCGTTCAGCAGTCCGTTCCATAAACCAAATTCCAGTCCCAGGTTGTATTTGTGAGCACGTTCCCAAGTCACTGCATAGTTAGGGTACTGGCTTTCATAGATACCGGTATATCCGGTTGTTCCGAAGTGATAGTCGTTGGTTATCTGTGTCCACACTGCCTGATACAGGAAACGTTGTTTTACGCCATTCACTTTGTATACATCGTTACCTACTTCACCATAGGATGCACGGATTTTCAGATTGTTCAGCCAGTCTTCCGTTCCTTTCATGAAAGCTTCGTTGCTGATTCTCCATCCTACGGAGAAAGAAGGGAAGAAACCGAAGCGTCTGCCTCGCATGAAGTTTTCCGAACCGTTATAGCCGAAGTTGACTTCTGCCAGGTAACGGTCGTCGTAGCCGTATGTGGCACGCCCTACCAGTCCTTGGTAGCGTTCGGCAAGGTCTGCCTGATAACGGTAGTCATTCTGGTTGTACAGTGCCATAGCGGTGATATCATGTTTCCCGAATTTGCGTGCCCAGTTCAGCTGGAATTCCATATAAAGTTTATAAGTAGTAGTCTGGTTATTGCCCAGATAAGCAAGTTCCGTATCCGTATTGAACTGGGTATAAGCGTCTATTGAATTATAATTAGTACGGTCATTCAGCTCATAAGTGGCAAAGTCGGCATTGAAAGCACGCATATAGTAAGCGTCGTAGTCGAAAGATACCATTCCTTTTGCTGCCAGCCCTTTGGTGAGCCAGTCCATCTTATAATCCACAATGAAATTTGTTTCATTGATCGTATTGGTGGAGCGGTAGAAACCGGCTTTGGCAAAACGTGCCACGATATTATTCTGGTATTGTGAGCTGCCGCTGTACAATGTCTTCTGGTCTTCACCTTCACCTACGGTATAGGATACCGGAAACAACCATCCCGGTGTATGATTCATTTCATAAAATGCCTGACTGTAAGTTCCGTCTCTCGATTCATTCGAGTTCGGTCCTCTGCGTTCTTCGAAACGTGTCCCGAAGTTGACGGAAAGAGTCAGGTCTTTGGTCATCAGGAAGTCGAGATTGGCACGGAAAGCGAAACGCTTGAAGCTGGAGTTCGACTTGTTTCCGTATTCGTCCTGGCTGAATTCCTTGAACAATCCCTGTTGGTTATAATATTCGGCAGAAGTAAAGTAACGCATACGTTTGGTACCGCCCTGTATATTGACATTGTAGCGTTGTGCCGGTGCACTGTTTCGCAAAACGGTGTCATACCAGTCTACATTCGGGTAGAGGAGGGCATCGATTCCGCTGAGTTGTCCTGCTGAGGCTCTTTTATACATTTCGATGTCGGATGCCGAATATTGAGAAGGCAGTCCGTCGTTAGCCAGCGCTTCTTCCAGCAATACAACTGAATTGTAAGAATCCAGATAAGTATCCTGGCGGGTAGGGGACTGTATTTGCCAGTTGGCGGTCAGGCTGACGGTCGGTTTCTGTTCTTTACCACGCTTCGTTGTAATCAGCATCACACCGTTTGCACCACGTACACCATATACGGCAGTAGCGGAAGCATCTTTCAACGTAGAGATCGATTCGATATCATCCGGAGCAATCTGTGAGAACTCACGTTCTACGCCGTCTACCAGAATCAATGGTTGGTTGTCTCCTGCGAAAGAAGCACGGCCACGGATATAAATCTTCATATCATCAGCCCCCGGCGCACCGGAAGTCTGAGAAGTGATTACACCCGAAATCTTACCGGCAATCGCTTGTGAAATATTGGCTGCCGGAGATTTCAACAGTTCTTTGGAAGAAACCTGCGAGATGGCACCTACCACACTTTCTTTCTTCTGCGCACCGTATCCGACCACTACGACTTCATCCAGCACTTCCGTGTCTTCCTCCATAGTGATATTCAGTTTCGTCTTGTTGGCTACTGGTATTTCCTGTGTCTTATAACCGATATAACTGATTTGTAACACGGCTTTCGGTCCGACCGTCAGTTTGAAATTACCGTCAAAGTCGGTAATGGTTCCGTTTGTAGTTCCTTTTTCAAGTATGCTTGCACCAATGGCGGCTTCGCCTTTGGTATCAACTACCCGTCCGGTGATCTGCTTGTTCTGCGCATACACCCATTGGCTGAATGTGGCGAGGCAGAGTATCAGTATAAAATTTTTCATGTATACTAAACTTTAAGGTTTAATTCTTTTTCTTTTTCATAATAGCCTGTATCTCATCGATTGTCAGTGCTTTGTTGTAGATAGCGATGTCGTCGAACATAAATCCGGGATCAGGGTCAGCCCATGTCCATGCCTGGTTTCCGCCCAATGAGATGTATTTCAAGTCTGCACCGTTGGTGAATATTCCGGAGATGGTATTGCCGTCACCGCTGCCCGATACTGTCCATGAGTTGGCGACTTCTCCGTCAATGTAGATTTTACAGGTGGTAGACGTGAGAACGGCTGTGTAAAGATGCCATTCATGATCCTTCAGCCAGTCTTCCTCACAAACGATTCCATCTGCTGCATATTCCGAGCAATAAACGGTGTTGACACCTTTCTCATTTTGTGCGGCGGTGAAGTCTGTCCATCCGTTACAGTTTATTTGGGCAAGTCCGCGGGATTGCAGGACAAACAATGGCCATATATTCTCTGATCCTGCCGACGGCTCGTTTCCGTATGCCGTGAATAGGGGAGAATAGCGATAATCGTCCGATGCTCCTGCATTCTTGGCATTCACCCATACACTAATACTCACTTCCTGAGATTCTACGGAGTGGGAAAGAGCATCCTGAGGCAACATCAGATAATTAGTGTCTTTAGAACCGGCTACATTCTGGAATATTTGTCCGAACCCTTTGTCTTCCACTGAAACTATTTTGCCCGAACCTACGATTTTTGCATCTCCGGTTCCTTCTTCAAAGGTATTGATGTAGACAGGAGTAGGCAGAGCCAATGTCTTGTCTTCCATAATCTGTTTGATCTGTTCCGGAGACAATTCTTTGTTATAGACTGCGAAGTCGTCAAACATGAATCCCGGATCGGGATCGCCCCAGTCGAACGCCTGATTTCCGCCTAAAGTGATGTATTTGTAGTTGGCACCATAAATGAATGCACCTTCAATTGTATTATTATCTCCGGTACCTGCCACCTGCCATTCGTTCTTCAGTTCGCCATCCATATATACTTTGGCGGAAGTAGCGGTGAGAGTTACTGTATAGTAATGCCACCCGTGATCGGCTAACCAGTCAGTGGCGTCATGATATAGAGCATTGGTACCATTTACATTCTGTGCATCATCAAAGTTGCACCATCCGGCATTATTCAGTTGTAATGTTCCTCTTACATACAATGCAAACATAGGCCAGTTGTCTGTATTGGCAGTACCTGCTATGCCCGGTGCCTGCCCGTGAGCACTGAATAATGGTGACCACATATAAGTGGATGAGATTCCGGCATCCTTCGCATTCACCCACATACCGATAGACATTTCTTTCGTTTCGGCAGAATGTGACATTACATCTTCCGGAAGCAACAAGTAATTCTGACGCATTCCTCCGGGGATATTCTTGAATACGGTTCCGAAGGCGCTATTATCATCTGTAACAAAGCTGCCACCGCCAATGATCTGTAGTTCGGTAGTCGTTTCGAAAGTAGCTTTATAAACAGGATCGGGCACATGTATTCCGCCACCGATATTCGGTCCCTGAGCATCGCTGTCCGAGAAAGTATTTGTCCAGATCTTCAGATCATCATAATAGGCTTCGGCTGTTTCCGTATCCGAACCATAGCCTAAATATATATAGGTCGCAGATGACAATAAATCGATCATATTGGAATAATCGAAGTCACCTACGCTCACAGCCCTTGTCTTTCCGGAACTGATGCTGGCATGGTTGTTGGTATCGTATTTCTTGGTGCCATCGATATAAATGGCGTATCCTTTCTCTGTGAAAGTCAAGGCAACATAATGCCATGTCCCGTAAGGCATTGCGTTCGTTACACTGACTTCCGGATCATTTACGTCCAGATAGCCTCCTGTGCCGGTATAGCTCAAAAAAGCATTTGCAGTGAAATACAGTTTGTTCGTTCCGTCACTGAATGAGATCAGTGCGCCTGTATGGTCTGTTTTAGTAGATTTTACGAAGAAACTAAATGAGACTCCTGTCTGGATATCTGCACCGATAAGAGGGTTGGGAATGCGGAGGTATCCGCCGTTGGCGTGCATAACTCCACTTTCTCTTTCATCATCCTGTACGATTTCCGGAATCTCCTGATCTGCACTGTATGCAAAAACTTCCCCCGATACAGGTGTTTCGCCTTCGGTGGCAGTAGAGTTGAAATCTTCGTCAAATGTAAATTCAGCTATTAATTTAGCGGAGGTATCCGGCTTTGCCGGAAGTTTTTGATTTCCTGCCGGTGGATCAGCTTCTCCCCAATCCTGACAAGAACTCATGCTGAGAACGGTAAGAATTGCCATAAGTAGTAACGGCCATTTCCTTGTCTTCATAGATATTGATATTAATGGTTCAACAATAATTCTACTCGTTGTAGTGTCGCAAAAATACAACTGATGAGTATATTAAAGGTGGACAAATGAATTTTCGAGGTGGATAAACGGTTATATAAGTGTCTTTTTTACACTTTGAGTATAATCTTGGACGGATGTCTCTTAAAATGAGCTCATTTTAAGACGAAGGGCTGCTATCATTGTTTCATAATAGCAACCCTTATATCAGTTATTCTTCGTTATTCAGCAGTGCGCTTGGTGTCACATTGAAATGTTTCGTGAAGCATCTTGTAAAATATTTGGGATCATTGAATCCTACTTCGTAGGCAACTTCCGCTATATTCATATTCTTCGTTTCCCGATTCTTCAGAATCAATTCCCGTGCGATGTTCAGTCTGTAATTCCGGATGAACTGTCCGGCGGACTGACCGATTAAGTTTTGCAGTTTTTTGTTCAGCAGGCTTTTGCTTACTCCGACGGCTTCACAAAAATCGCTGACTTCAAAATAGGAGTTCTTGTAGTTCTCTTTGATAACTTCCATTACTTGATTGAGGAACTTCTTATCACCGGATTCTTCTTCCATATTAAGTACGTCCACGTCCATATCAAGCGTAAATTTACGTTGATATCGTTTCCGGTTCTCCAGAATATTCTGAATACGGGTCAATAATAATGTCTCATCAAAAGGTTTCAGCAGATATTCGTCCACTCCCATACGATAGCTTTCCAGTCGGGCTTCTTGTGAGGTTTTGGCAGTCAGCATCAGGAAAGGAATATGCGAAATGGCAAATGTTTCCTTTACCTTTCGGGACAGTTCGATTCCGTCCATGACAGGCATCATCAAATCACTGATAATAAAGTCTATTGGATTACTATTAAGTATATGTAGTGCTTCTTCGCCATTTGCAGCTTCCAGTACATGATACTGTTCACGAAGAATAGACCGGATATATCCCCGCATATCAGCATTATCCTCCACAACCAGTATACTTAAAGCCTCTTTCTCTTTTGGAGAGCCGGAATCCTGAACAGGAGTTGCGGACGAATCGTTGTGATCAATAATGATTGTCTTTTCGTCTTTCCTTTCATTTCGTTGCAAGGGGAGGAGGATGCGGAAAGAGCATCCCGCATGACGGTTATTGAATGCTTTGATCTCTCCGCCGTGCATTTGAACAATCCGTTTGCAGAGGTATAAACCGATGCCTGTTCCTGCTTGTCCGTATACCGGATATTTCACTTGATTCTGCGACTGGTAGAAGCGGTTGAAAATCCGATTGAGGTCTTCCTCAGGGATGCCCGAACCACTGTCCTTGACGCAAATATACAGAGTCTCTTTTTCACTGTCTTTGGCGAAAAGAGCAGATAGGTAGAGAGACACAGTTCCCCCGTTAGGAGTAAACTTGATAGCGTTACTCAACAGATTGGTGACCACCTTACGCATTGCTTCCTCATCGTACAAGATCTCCGGCATTTCCATCCGGTAATAGCGTTTGAGCACAATGTTCCGCTCTTGGGCGAATACTTCAAACGGAGTGATCAGTGAATCGATAAATTTCAGAAAATTTCCCCGAGTCTTCACAATCTCCAGTTTGCCGGACTCTACCTTCCGGAAATCCATCAACTGATTGACGAGAGACAATAGATATTTGGAATTGCGTTCCACGAAGTTCAATTGCTCAATGACTTGCGGATTGTAGCTTAATTTCAACGCACGTTCGATAGGACCGATAATGAGGGTAATCGGTGTGCGGAATTCGTGGGTAATATTCGTAAAGAATGAAATCTTGTCAAGCGTCAATTCCTGTACTTTACGGGACATACGAATCAGTTGTGCCTTCTGCCTCGTGATTTTCTCATTCTGCTGAATCAGCATCTGGTTTTGGCGTGACAGCTCATCCGTTTGATTTTCTAACAGATGCTTTTGCTGTTCCAGTTCATGAGTACGTTCTTCTACCGTGCGGTGCAGATATTCTTTCTGCCGTTTCAGATTACGGATGCGCCATTGATAGAATTGCCATACACTGACAGATAACAATACGATGATGAATAGAATAAACCATACAGTCTTATAGAAATAAGGTACAATCGTAATCTTCAGTTCCGTTATGTTTTCTCCCTCGTTCTCACCATCAGGAGTGTATCTGACCTGTAGAGTATATGAACCGGGAGGTAAATTCGTATAACTGGCGAAACGACGGTTGCCCGGAACCTGTACCCATTTATCGTCAAAACCGACCAGACGATAACTGTATATGGCTGTATTGTTTGACTCAAAGTTGAGCGCTGCAAATTCGAGTGAGAAAGATTTCTCTTTTTCATGCAGTTTCAGTTCCGTCGTTATGGCAATATCTTCCGACAGGTATTCGCTGCCCGGCAATATTTCTTCATTACCTATCCGTAGACGGGTGAAACGTACTTTGGCAGCTGGAAGAGACATCGCCGGACGATTACTTTCGATTGCAACCAATCCGCCTACACTGCCGAAATAGAGTAAGTCATGAGAAGAACCACATGAGGCGTTCCAATAAAACTGTGTGTCAATCAGACCATCCTGTATGGTATAGTTAATGAAACGATTCTCTGCCTGGTGATAACAGGAGAGTCCATTATTGGTACTGATCCATAAGTTACCGTTGTTATCTTCCAGTATTCCCCGAATACTATTGTTCGGTAGTCCTTGCGCTGTGCTATAAGAGATAAACTGTTCTTTTCCTTGAGCATCGATTTTTCGTTGATAAATGCCATATCCGTTACTGCCCAGCCATAAAGTACCGTCCTTACCTTGATAAAAGCAGGTTATTTTCTCAATCAGGCGGGAGGACGGATCGTCCAGTTTGTAGTTCAGGTGCCTGTACTGGAATTCTCCTTTAGAGGAACGGGAATGCAGATCGATGATATAAACCCCTTCCAGACAACCGACCCAAAGTTTACCCTCCTTATCGATAATGGAACCGATACAGCCATGAATATTTTCAGCAGCCTTATCCGGTAACGGAGCAGTTATTTCCTTTTTTACCGGATCATAAAAATAGAGTCCTTGATTGGCGCCTATCCATATACCTTCATTAATAGGGTCATAATTCAATACTCCGATAAAGTTAATCGGAAAGCCTCCGCCGGTCTGTGAGGAAATTACCTCCAGTATCTGTCGGGGAGCTTTCAGATCAAGCAGATTGAGACCTCCTCCCCATGTACCTATCCATAAGTGATTGTCGGTATCGGCAGTCAGGGCACTGACGGAGTTGTGACTCAGTCCTCCGTGTTCACGTGTATAATGGGTGAAATCTTCGCTGTTCCGTTCTTTTCTGTTCAGTCCGCCTTCTACTGTCCCTACCCATAAGGTTCCGTATACATCTTCATAAATTGCATTAACAGGATTATAGGATAAACTTGACGGATTTTCCTTGTCATGCCGGTAGCTCCGTATCGATAGTTGCCGTGGATTCAACAGATTGATACCTCCGGTTTCCGTACCGAACCAGATATGTTCTCCATCAGTCAATATGCAATTAATAAAGTTACTGTTCAGCAGATTGGTGCCGCCATTTGGAAGGTCACAGGCTATACGTTCAAAATTATCCGTCATCGGGTTATAGATATTAATACCACGTAGTGTCGCGACGATTAATTGTTTGTCATCGGTGATAGCTAAATTTGTCAGATAATTTTGCGACAGGGAATAGGGATTGCCGGAATCATGCTCATATCGTTTTATCACATTTCCAGTTTTATTATAGCGGAATAGTCCGCGGTCACTGGAGATCCAGACTTCATTCTCTTTGCTGAGGAAATCCGAAATATAAGTTCCCGCTTCGAACTTCAGGCAGTCGGCTATGGGAGTGGTTACCAGTCTCTTTTGCGGACTTAATGCCACTTTTCGTATTTCTCCATTGTTTCCCATCCATATTTTCCCATCCTCGTCAATGTCTTTCAGAGCAATGTCCGGACCATTCAGATAGACAGGGCTGAGTGTAGACAGGATTTGCACTTCCCCTTTGTCATTGAATTCGATACGGTGAAGGGCGTTGTCGCAATGAAGCCAGATACAGCCTTGCGTATCTTTCATGATACGGGTAGCCGGTAGTTCCAGTATCTTTGGAAGTATCCCTTTCGGGTCATGGGGGATAATCGGTTTTAAAGTAGATAAGTCAATAATATCCGTTCCCCCTTCGGAGACGATCCAAAGGCGTTGGAAGGCGTCTTCACAGACATTGCGTATAAAGTTGCTTTTTAGTTTGCATTGGTGATTATTGGGAGTGTAGTTTACAAACTCATAGCCATCATAACGGGAAAGCCCGCCTCCGGCAGTCGAAATCCACATAAACCCCCGGCTGTCTTTGTACAAATCGTCGATAAAATTATGTGGAAGCCCCTCGTTCATGGTCACATACGTAATATTATAGCGGTCGGCAAACCGTTCCTGTGCCCGAACCTGTCCGGCCAGTGAACAGATACTATATATTATAAGGTATATAAGTAGGTGTTTTTTCATATATGTACGTATTAATAAGGGCAAAGTTAGAAGAATCTCTTCAATCACAAAAATGGGAAGAGCTTCTTTTCAGCAGATTATCGGATTGTCCACCAATCGTGTTCGTATGTCCACCTTTCATAGGGGAAACGGGGCGTATTTTTGTAGCATAATTGATGAACGAATACACAGATATTATGAAAAACTTGTTTTTGCCAGTTCTTTTAGTAGCAGGCAGCTTCTTTGTAAGTTGCACTTCTTCCGTGTTTACTCCGACTCCTTCTGCTAATTCTTGGGATGATAATTATTTATCAGTAGCCAAAATGGAAGATTACCGTCAATGGGGAACATACAATGTACACGATCCGTCCTGCCGGAAGCTGGGCGACTATTATTATATGTATTCTACAGATGCGATTTTCGGTGAGAACCGGAAAGAAGCGAGAGAGAAAGGCGTGCCGTTGGGATTTATCCAGATGCGCCGTTCTAAGGATTTGGTACATTGGGAATTTCTGGGATGGGCATTTCCTGAAATACCGGAAGAAGCGGTTCAATGGGTACAGTCTCATGCAGGAGGGCAGGGGGCGACCAATATCTGGGCACCGTATATCATCCCTTATAAAGATAAATACCGCCTCTACTATTGCGTATCCGCATTCGGACGTAAAACATCCTATATAGGACTTGCCGAATCAACTTCTCCCGAAGGGCCATGGACGCAGAAAGGCTGTATCGTTAAAACAGATGATTCTACCGCGATGAATGCTATCGATCCGAGCGTCATAGCAGATGAAAATACTGGTAAATGGTGGATGCATTACGGCTCCTTCTTCGGTGGTCTGTATTGCGTCGAACTGAATCCTGAAACCGGATTAGCCTTAAACGAAGGCGATTTGGGGCACCTTGTAGCACGGCGTGCCAACTATCGGAAGGACAATCTCGAAGCACCGGAAATAATCTATCATCCGGAGCTGAAACAATATTATCTTTTCACTTCCTATGATCCGCTGATGACGACTTATAATGTACGTGTCAGCCGTTCGGATGCTGCCGAAGGTCCGTTTACGGACTACTTTGGCAAGGCTGTGAAAGATACGACCAACAACTTCCCGATACTGACTGCACCATATCGTTTTGAGAACCATACCGGATGGGCGGGTACAGCGCATTGTGCCGTCTTTTCTGACGGTGAAGGAAACTATTTTATGGCACATCAGGGACGTCTGTCACCGCAAAATCAGTTAATGGTGTTACATATACGGCAGTTGTTCTTCACTCCCGAAGGCTGGCCGGTCGCTTCTCCCGAGAGATATGCAGGGACTGCTTCGCGTCAATTCAGCAAAGAAGATCTGGTCGGTGAATGGGAAATCATACGAGTGCAGGAACCGGCATACGAACGTCAGCTGGAAGCCGGACAGATCTTATGGGGAGAGGGAGAACTGAAAGAGAAGGAATGGAACTTGTCCACCCGAGTGACTTTGGTAAAAGACGGCACGTGCAAAGGGCAGATGACCGATAACGAATGGAATATAGTTCAAATGAATGGAAAATGGTCCTTTTTGACCGAAAAACATCTATTAATGGTAGATTTGAACTCGGAGAAGATTGAGAATCTGGTTATCTTTGCAGGACACGATTGGGAGAACGAAACCGAAACAATTCTCTTTACCGGACTCGATAGCCGGGGACGTTCTGTCTGGGGAAAAAGAATCAAATAACTATATATAATTTTTATTGAAAACCATGAGAAGATACACAGAATTACTGGCTGCATTAGCCTTATCTACCGGCATGGCGCTTCATGCGCAAACCAATGAAATGGTGATCCAGACTAAGAAGTTGGGTGCTGAAATCCAGCCGACAATGTACGGACTCTTTTTTGAAGACATCAATTATGCTGCCGATGGCGGACTTTATGCCGAACTGGTAAAGAACCGTTCATTCGAATTCCCTCAGCGTCTGATGGGATGGAAGACTTATGGAAAGGTGACTTTGCAGGATGACGGTCCTTTTGAACGCAATCCGCATTATGTGCGTCTTGATAATCCGGGACATGCCCACAAGCATACCGGACTGGATAATGAAGGCTTCTTCGGCATCGGGGTTAAGCAAGGTGAAGAATACCGCTTCTCTGTGTGGGCACGTCTGCCGCACGGAGGTACAGGTGAAAAGATACGTGTGGAACTTGTAGATACCAAATCTATGGGCGAACATCAGGCTTTTGCCTCTCAGACACTGACCATTGATTCCAAAGACTGGAAGAAGTATCAGGTAATCTTAAAAGCGGGTGTTACCAATCCCAAAGCAACGCTTCGTATTTTCCTTGCTTCCCAGGGTACGGTAGACTTGGAGCATATTTCCCTTTTCCCTGTCGATACTTGGAAGGGACATGAGAACGGTCTTCGCAAAGACCTTGCGCAGGCTTTGGCGGATATTCATCCGGGAGTCTTCCGTTTCCCCGGTGGTTGCATCGTTGAAGGTACGGATCTCGAAACCCGTTATGACTGGAAGAAATCCGTGGGGCCGGTAGAAAACCGTCCATTGAACGAAAATCGCTGGCAATATACCTTTACCCATCGTTTCTATCCGGATTATTATCAAAGCTACGGACTGGGATTCTATGAATATTTTCTTCTTTCTGAAGAAATGGGAGCGGCACCGCTTCCGATCCTGAACTGCGGACTTGCCTGTCAGTATCAGAACAATGAAGAAAAAGCTCACGTAGCAGTTTGCGACCTGGACAGCTATATTCAGGATGCACTCGATCTGATCGAATTTGCCAATGGAGACGTGAACACGACTTGGGGGAAAGTACGTGCCGATATGGGACATCCGGCACCTTTTAATTTGAAATATCTGGGCATCGGTAATGAACAGTGGGGAAAAGAGTATCCCGAACGTCTCGAACCGTTTATCAAGGCTCTTCGCAAGGCGCATCCGGAAATCATGATTGTAGGCAGTTCCGGCCCGAATTCCGAAGGAAAAGAATTTGATTACCTGTGGCCTGAGATGAAGCGTCTGAAAGCTGATCTGGTAGACGAACACTTCTACCGTCCCGAAAGCTGGTTCCTCAGTCAGGGAGCACGCTATGATAACTATGACCGCAAAGGACCGAAAGTATTTGCCGGCGAATATGCTTGTCACGGAAAAGGAAAGAAATGGAACCACTTCCATGCTGCCTTGCTCGAAGCAGCCTTCATGACCGGATTGGAACGTAATGCCGATATCGTACATATGGCTACTTATGCGCCGCTTTTCGCTCATGTGGAGGGATGGCAATGGCGTCCGGACATGATTTGGTTTGATAATCTTAACTCGGTGCGTACCGTAAGTTATTATGTGCAGCAGCTGTACGCACAGAACAAAGGAACGAATGTACTTCCTCTCACTATGAACAAGAAACCGGTAACAGGGGCGGAAGGACAAAACGGACTTTTTGCCAGTGCAGTCTATGATAAGGATAAGAACGAACTGATTGTCAAAGTAGCTAATACTTCCGATAAGACACAGCCTGTATCCTTGACTTTCGAAGGTCTGAAAAAGCAGGATGTATTGTCCGAAGGACGTTGCATCACTCTTAGCTCACTCGATCAGGACAAAGATAATACGCTTGAACAACCGTTTGCCATCACTCCGCAGGAGACACCGGTAACGATCAATGGTCATGCGTTAACCACCGAACTCGGACCGAACACGTTTGCAGTTTATAAATTCACGAAGAAATAAAATGAATAGCGTTAAACTAGTTATGATTTCATGCGTATTGGCAGCCTTTTCCGGGCTGTCTGCGCAGAATGACACTACTTTTGTAGCCAATGGCAATCCCATCATAAAATATAAATATACAGCCGATCCGGGTGCTATGGTGCATGACGGTAAGGTGTACATTTATGCCGGACATGATGAATGTCCTCCTCCCAAAGAACATTACCAGTTGAATGAATGGTGTGTATTCTCGTCTCCCGATATGAAAACATGGACGGAGCATCCTGTACCTTTGAAAGCCAAAGATTTCAGTTGGGCAAAAGGGGAAGCATGGGCTAGTCAGGTGATAGAACGTGACGGGAAGTTCTATTGGTATGTGACGGTGGAACACGGCACTATTCACGGAAAATCCATCGGTGTAGCCGTATCTGATTCGCCTGTCGGTCCTTTTGTGGATGCCCGTGGTTCCGCACTGATCACCAATGATATGACGACCGAATTTACCAAGATCTCTTGGGAAGATATCGATCCGACTGTTTTTATTGACGACGACGGACAGGCATATCTTTATTGGGGGAATACCCAATGCTACTATGTCAAACTGAAAAAGAATATGATCGAGCTGGATGGTCCTATCGTACCGGTTCATCTGCCCCGATATACGGAAGCTCCGTGGATACATAAGTGTGGAGACTGGTATTACCTTTCATATGCTTCTGAATTTCCGGAAAAGATATGCTACGCCATGAGCCGTAGCATTACCGGACCTTGGGAATACAAAGGCATCCTTAATGAGATAGCCGGCAATTCCAATACCAATCATCAGGCTATTATCGAGTTCAAGGGCGACTGGTATTTCATTTATCATAATGGAAGCATCAATACAGCCGGAGGCAGTTTCCGCCGTTCCGTCTGCATCGATCGTTTGTATTATAACGAGGACGGTACCATGAAACGCATTCAGATGACAACGGAAGGCGTACAATAAACAGGAAATTATAGGGTTAGGTTAGATAATAGGTTTTTAGATTTTTGTTAATTGAAAAGTAAGGGCGTCCTTCCATTCCGGAAAGACGCCCTGCTTATTTAATTCTGATGAATAATAACTTATTCTACTTTGCGTGAACCGTCACCGATTACTACATCATATACTTTCGGGCTTCTGCCGAATTTAGCTTTGAAAGCTTCTTTTGTCTTTTCAACGAAGTTGTCATACAGTTCGTTCTTGACAAGGTTGATAGTACAACCACCGAAGCCGCCACCCATTACGCGTGAACCGGTTACACCATATTCTTTAGCGCAATCGTTCAGGAAGTCAAGTTCTTCGCAGCTCACTTCGTACAATTTGCTCATACCGTGGTGAGTTTCGTACATCTTCTGACCTACTGTTTCGTAATCGTCTTTTTCCAGCGCATCGCAAACATCAAGTACGCGTTGGATTTCTTCGATTACATATTCGGCACGCATATAATCTTCAGCGCTGATATCAGCTTTCGCTTCTTCCAGCATATCCATTGTACAGTCACGCAGGAATTCTACATGCGGATGTTTTTTCTGGATAGCAGCAACAGCAGCCTCACAGCTCTGACGACGCTTGTTGTAAGCAGAAGAAGCCAGTTCGTGTTTCACTACTGAATCCATCAATACCAGACGATAACCTTCCGGATGGAATGGGAAATATTGATATTCCAGTGAACGGCAGTCCAGACGGATCAAGCTGCCAGCTTTACCGAATACAGAAGCGAACTGGTCCATGATACCGCAGTTTACACCGCAGTAGTTGTGTTCAGTAGCCTGACCTACTTTAGCCAATTCAAATTTGTCGATTTTACCTTCACCGAACAGTTCATTCAATGCGAAAGCATATGTACTTTCCAGAGCAGCAGAAGAAGACATACCTGCACCCAGAGGCACATCGCCGGAGAAAGCGGTATTGAATCCTTTCACGTCTACGCCACGTTTGATCATTTCACGGCATACACCGAAAATGTATCTTGCCCAGCTTGCACGGGGAGCATCCTCTTCGTTCAGACCAAATTCTACATAATCTTTCAGGTCGATAGAATAAGCTCTTACTTTGTCAGTGCCGTTCGGTTTGATTTCAGCAAGCATACCTTTGTCTACAGCTCCGGGGAATACGAATCCACCGTTGTAGTCAGTATGTTCGCCAATCAGGTTGATACGACCCGGAGAGGCATATATAAATCCTGTAGTTCCATCAAAATGCTTAATGAAGCGACTTCTTACGTGTTCTATATCCATGATAAATCAATTTTATAAGGTGAATAAATTAAATTCAGATTTTTTATTCTACTGGAATGTCTTTATTTACGTTCTTGCAACCTACCAGACCGTAGTACAGCAAGTAAGCCAGAGCAGCGATAATTACCCAATAGCTAGCCATGAAACCGGCTACGTCAGCTACCCATCCTTGAATTACAGGCAGGATACCTCCACCGCATACCAGTACCATAAACAGACCGGAAGCAGCAGCCAGATATTTACCCAGTCCTTCTACAGCAAGGTTGAAGATACCACCCCACATGATAGAAGTACAGAGACCAACTAATACCAAATACATAGCGTTAATGGGCACTTCTGCAAAACCGAATGACAAACCGCCAGTTGCGCTTTGTTGTAGTACAGGCAGATTCACCAATGTTCCTGTAGAAGAGAAGATAGCAAGGAATACTAAAATCAATCCCAGAGCGGATGTAAATGTAAGCATCGCTTTACTGGAAACTTTTGCACCGAGTGAAGCACCGGCCAGACGACCGATCAACATCAGGAACCAGTAAGTTCCTACTACGAAACCGGAGATTGTAGAAGCGATACCGGCACCGCCTTTTTCTACAGGGTCAGTAAGGAACAGGTTCAGAGTACCCGGTACACCTACTTCAATACCTACATATACAAAGATAGCGATAGCGCCCAATACAAAGTGACGGAACTTCAAAGCACCTTTCATCAGTGTGCTGATTGGTTCAGTTGTAGCAGCAGCGTTCGGTTCCGGAATGCGTACAAACAGGAGTACGAAGAATGCGAAAGCGAATACAGCCATTGCGGTGTACATTACAGGGAAAATCTGAGAGATAGTAGCTTTTTCGATAGATCCGGCGATCAGGATACCAACGAACATCGGAGTGATGGTAGCCATTACAGAGTTGAAAGAGCCGCCCACCTGGATAAGCTGGTTACCTTTGTTACCTTCACCACCCAGTTTGTTCAACATCGGGTTTACTACAGTGTTAAGCAAACACATAGAGAAACCTGCTACGAATGCACCAATCAAATAAACGGCAAAAGCCATCTCAGGGCTTGAATGACCGGACAGGAACTGGATACCTACGCCGATAAAACCGATAGCTACTGCGATAAGTGCTGTTTTCTTATATCCCACACGTTGCAACAAGATACCGCTGGGGATACCCATTACTGCATAAGCTATAAAGTTACCGAAGTTTCCCAGCATACCCAAAGCATTGGATACGTCGAATTGGTTCTTCAGCACAATACCCATAGGAGCTGCGAGGTTAGTAACGAATGAAATCATACCGAAAAGGAAAATCATCGTGATAATGGCAATGATTTTTCCATTCTTTTTTTCTTGTGTCATGGTTCTATTAAAAATGTTAGTTTATAAAATTAGGTTAGTTATTTTTTATCTTTTATTTTTCCACACCGAATTTGTAGATAGTCACCTGCTGGTATTCATCGCCCGGCAATAAAGTAGCCGAGGGGAAATGAGGTTTGTTCGGAGTGTCGGGGAAACATTGTGCCTCGAAGCAGATAGCGCTTCTTGCAGGGAATGTAGCACCGTGAGCACCTTCGAAACCATTCAGCCAGTTACCGGTGTAAAGTTGTACACCTGCTTCAGTTGTGTATACTTCCATGGTACGACCGCTATTCGGTTCGAAACAAGTAGCTGCCAAATCCAGTGAACCTGTTTCAATCTTGTTCAGTACGTAGCAGTGGTCGTATCCGGCACCGTTAATCAGTTGTTGGAATTTATCGTTGATACGTTCGCCTACGGTATGCGGAGTGGTGAAGTCCATTGGAGTACCTTCTACTTTGGCAACTTCTCCGGTTGGGATAGAAACTTCATCGATAGGCGTGTAGAAATTAGCGTTGATAGTAACAATATTGTTTTCGATAGTAGGAGTAGGATTGCTGATACCAGCCAGATTGAAGAAACCGTGATTGGTCAGGTTGACTACAGTAGCTTTGTCAGTTGTGGCACGATATTCGATTACCAGTGCATTTTCTTCTTCTTCCAGGCGATAAACCATTTCAACCTCCAGATTGCCGGGGAAACCTTCTTCGCCGTCGGCTGAAACATAATTGAACTGGATTATATTTTCAGCCAGTTGGTCGGCATCCCAAACGCGGGCGTGAAAACCGGTAGGTCCTCCGTGCAGGGAGTTGGGTCCGTTGTTGATGGTGAGCTCGTGCTCTTCTCCGTACAATGTGAATTTTCCTTTGGCGATGCGGTTGCCATAGCGTCCGATAGTAGTGCTGAGGAAGGGTTCCGGGCTGTTGACAACGTGGTCTATGCTGTCGTGTCCGAGGACAACGTTTGCATATTTTCCATCTTTATCCGGTACCATGATAGCGAGAATGGCGCATCCGTAATTAGTTACGGCGACTTCCATTCCCTTTTTATTTTTGAGGATAAATAAATCAGTTTCTTTATTATTTATCTCCTTTTGGAAATCTTTCCGGCTGAGCCCTGATAGATTCCCTTCCGTTGGGAATGTGTTATTCATGTCTGGTATTCTTAAAATTTTCTTGCAAATAAAGGTAAATTCTTTGTTACTCACAAATTATTCCGGCTAAATATGGTGGGTAGTTTAGGAAAGTTTAGCGTTCTCACTTAGGTTTCTGTATTTTTCATCCTTCTTTTCTTTTAAAGTGAACAATTTTTCGTATGTTTGTTCCCGGATTATTATAATCCGGGAGAATTTAATCTAAGTTTATTAACAAGAAAAACAAAAATGTATCCATTAAAATTCGAACCTATTCTGAAGCAGACGCTTTGGGGGGGCGACAAAATTATTCCGTTCAAGCATTTGAATTCAGACTTGAAAGGAGTAGGAGAAAGCTGGGAGATTTCCGGCGTAGAGGACAATGAATCTGTTGTGGCTAATGGCCCGGACAAAGGTTTAACTCTGGCTGATATGGTGAGAAAGTATCGCGAGGAACTGGTTGGCGAAGCGAATTATGCTCGTTTTGGCAATAAATTCCCACTGCTTATCAAATTCATCGATGCAAAGCAGGATTTATCCATTCAGGTGCATCCGGCAGATGATTTGGCAAAGAAAAGGCACAACTCAATGGGTAAAACCGAAATGTGGTATGTAGTGGATGCTGATAAAGGAGCGAAACTGCGTTCTGGATTTTCCGAGCAAATCACCCCGAAAGAATATAAAGAGCGCGTGCTGAACAATACGATCACTGACGTATTGCAGGAGTATGAGATCAAGCCGGGAGATGTATTCTTCCTTCCTGCCGGACGTGTGCACAGTATTGGCGCCGGTGCGTTTATTGCCGAAATCCAGCAGACTTCGGATATTACTTATCGTATCTATGACTTCAACCGTAAGGATGCAAACGGAAAGACTCGTGAATTGCATACTGACCTGGCGCGTGAAGCCATCAATTACGAAGTGTTGGATGATTATCGTACCAAATACGAAGCGGTGAAAGATGAGCCGGTAGAACTTGTAGCTTGTCCGTACTTCACTACTTCCGTGTATGATATGACCGAAGAAATCAGCTGTGATTATTCAGAACTCGATTCATTCGTGATCTTCATTTGTATGGAAGGTGCATGCAAGATAAAAGACAATGAAGGTAATGAACTGAAAGTAGGTGCCGGAGAATCTATTCTGCTTCCTGCTACAACACAGGATGTAACAATTACTCCGGAAGCTGGAAACGTAAAATTGCTGGAAACATACGTGTAAATAATAGACAATATTATTGATAAAAGTATAGACCGGGCAGGCGAGAAAAACTTTCTCGCCTGCTTTGCGTTGTAGAAAGAAAGGCGTATCGATTTTGTCTTACAGACTGACAAATTCATATATGTGATGGAATTTAAGTTGGATGGTACTGCTGAAGAAGCTATCAAACAGATTAATGAAAAGCATTATGCACTTCCTTTTGAGGCAGACGGACGCCGACTTTTCAAGATAGGTGTCAATTTTAGCTCAGAAACACGCAATATTGAGAAGTGGATAGTGGAGTAGCATCAATTCTATCCCCATTCAGTTTTATATAATTTTTTTGGAAAGGTTTTAAACTTCTGTTGCTAAATCATTTTTTTCGTCTTATCATTGTATAAATTTACTAGTGATATATATGAATAAAAATGGATTTAGCCGTTGTGCGGAGTCGTACATCGGTCGTTTACGAAAAGAGGGGCGTCATTCTACGGCCCATGTTTATACGAATGCTCTTTTTTCTTTTACCAAGTTTTGTGGCACTACCCATGTTGCTTTCCGGCAAGTCACCCGTGAACGCTTGCGCTGTTACGGGCAGTATCTTTATAGTTCCGGTCTGAAGCCGAATACGGTATCAACGTATATGCGTATGCTTCGTAGCATCTATAATAGAGGAGTGGAGTCGGGCAGAGCTCCGTATGTGCATCGTCTGTTTCATGATGTTTATACGGGAGTGGATATTTGCCAGAAGAAAGCGTTGCCTGTCGGAGAACTTAATCGCCTCCTCTATGAAGATCCCAAATCGGAACGTTTGCGTCGTACACAGGCTATCGCTGCCCTGATGTTTCAATTCTGCGGAATGTCTTTCGCTGACCTTGCTCATCTGGAGAAATCTTCGCTGGAACGGAATATCATCCGGTATAATCGTATCAAGACGAAAACTCCGATGAGTGTGGAAGTACTGGATACTGCACAGGATATAATCAGTCGGCTTCGCAACTGTCAGCCTTCTCATCCGGATTGTCCCGACTATCTGTTCAGTATCCTTCTTGGCGACAAGAAGAGAGAAGATGAAAGTGCATACCGGGAATATCAGTCCGCTCTCCGCAGGTTCAATAATCGTCTGAAGAGACTTGCAAAGGCTCTTCGGCTGACTTCTCCCGTCACTTCCTATACTATCCGTCATTCCTGGGCTACTACCGCTAAGTATCGTGGTGTTCCTATTGAGATGATCAGTGAGTCGCTGGGGCATAAGTCTATTAAGACTACTCAGATTTATCTGAAAGGTTTTGGTCTGCAGGAACGTACAGAAGTGAATCGAATGAATTTATCTTACGTGAAGAACTGTCGGATAGGACGGGTGTAAAATATTTAATAAGTTGATAGTCAGCATGGATCTGTTTCTGTTACTTCTTAGGTAACGGAAGTAAATTTGATGCAAAGATAGACAAAAACACAAATAAGAAACAAATTAAAGCCCACTTTTTTTAGTTTTATCTAAAATATAGGGTAAAAACATCTTTAGACATGAAAAATACTTATTTTCATGCCCCACTCCTTATATACCTAATTTCCATTGGTATATACCCTTCTACTTAGGGTGTAACTCTCTTGACAACATATTTGCTGCTGCTTTTCAACCTTTTTTCATTGTTCGTTTATGCTGTATACACTTCCGTTACCTAAGAAGTAACGGAAACATATGGGGTAAAAAAACATGATTCTAACAAAAGAGAAATCAGCCATCCTCGGGACCAAAAATGGGACAGGGGAGGGCGTAGCGTGCTTAAAACGCTGGTATGTGGCACATGTTCGCATACATCACGAAAAAAAAGTAGCCGAATATTTGGGGAAAATGGGAATTGAGACTTTTGTTCCTGTCCAGCAAGAAATCCATCAATGGAGTGATCGCCGTAAATTAGTTGAAACAGTTCTTCTTCCGATGATGGTGTTTGTTCATGCCGATCCGAAGGAACGGATGGCTGCTTTAACTCTTGCCACGGTAAGCCGTTACATGGTGTTGCGTGGTGAGGGAAAGCCTGCTGTGATTCCTGATGATCAGATGGCGCGTTTCCGTTTTATGCTCGATTATTCGGAAGAGGCAATCTGTATGAATTATTCTCCATTAGCTCGTGGAAAGAAAGTTCGTGTTATCAAAGGTCCTTTGACGGGACTGGTTGGAGAACTAGTTGCGTTAGATGGTAAAAGTAAGATTGCTGTCCGGCTGGATATGTTGGGCTGTGCCTGTGTCGATATGCCTATCGGATATGTAGAGCAAATTGGCGAAAGAAACTAAGTAGGTGATGGGGACCTTCAATAGTAGCATACAGGGGAAAATAGAAAAACTACAAAAAACAGTTGATACATTGCTTCATATGGGTGAGAATATGGACTGTATATGTGTCGACGATCTTTCACTACTTAATAAAGAGATCCATGAACAGATCAATGATCTGTATCCTTGTCACGGTAAGACAGCCGAGCAGGAAGCTGCTTTGTGTCTGTCTCTTCTGATGGGATATAGTGTGTCTATGTATGCCAATTCGGAGGATGAGGCAAAGAAAGAAACTGTTCTGAGGCGTTCGCAAAAGATTCTGAAAAACCAATTGCCTTCACCATTGAAAATTCAGTTACACACAATCTACGATAAACTATTGTCATAGTAAATCTACTTTTTTTAAAAACAGACTTTATAATTTATTGGGGTATTTAAATTATGAAACACGCATTTGACCGTTTTGTTCAATATTTGCAGAAAAACTATTTTAGTTATTGGATTGTATTAGGAATTGATACGTTCATAGCTTTGATTTGTACCTGGGTGTCATTTATCGGCATTCATTATATAACGGAGACTTCTAAAGAAATCACTTCTCTCTTTCATATTTTGGCGATTTCTGTGATCTCCAGTGTCTTAGGTTCCTTTTTATTTCATACCTACCGTAATACGATCCGTTTTTCCCAGTTGAAGGAATTATGGAGAATTGCCGGAAGTGCACTGATAAAGGCTGTCTGTATCGCAATGGCTATCTGGCTTTTCCTGCCTCAGACGGGACTGCATAATAGTCAGAAAATAGTCTTTGTACTGTTTGATGGTATGCTGACTTTTATTGCCATGGTAGGCTTCCGTATTCAGTTGATTCTGGTTTATGAACTCCTGCTGAATATGCTGAATAAGAAGAATATGCATATTCTGATCTATGGTATTGATGATAAGAGTGTGGCATTGAAAGTCCGGCTAATGAACAGCTCCCACTATAAAGTGGTAGGCTTCTGCATCTACGGAACAGGCGACTCCATCCGACGCGTGGCTGATCTTCCCGTTTATTCATTTAAGGATGAAGAGTGCTTTAATAAACTTATTCATAAGAAGTGTATCGGCGGTATCCTGTTTGCCCGTTACGAGAATACCCGTGAAGAGGAAGACCGCCTGCTTCAGTATTGTAAAAGGAGTGGATTGAAAACGTTGATTGCTCCGAGTATCAGTGAGGCTGACGAAAACGGAAGTTTCCACCAATGGGTACGCCCTATCAAAATTGAAGACTTGCTGGGTCGTTCAGAAATTCATATCAATATGGAGGAGGTGATGACTGAGTTTTGTGGCAAGGTTGTGCTGGTGACAGGAGCTGCCGGTAGTATTGGCAGCGAACTTTGCCGGCAACTGGCTCAGATGAACATCAAGAAGCTGATCATGTTTGATTCCGCCGAGTCACCTTTGCATAATGTCCGTCTGGAATTTGAGAAGAATTATCCCGGTCTTGATTTTGTTCCTGTCATTGGAGATGTCCGCGTGAAAGAACGTCTCCGTATGGTCTTCGAAACTTATCAGCCTCAGATCATCTTTCATGCCGCTGCCTATAAGCATGTTCCATTAATGGAAGAGAATCCCTGTGAAGCTGTACTGGTCAATGTTGTCGGCTCTCGCCAGGTTGCCGATATGGCTGTGGAATACGGAGCTGAGAAGATGATCATGGTTTCTACCGATAAGGCGGTGAATCCTACCAATGTCATGGGATGCTCGAAACGCTTGGCCGAAATCTATGTACAGAGTCTGGGATGTGCTATCCGTGAGGGAAAAGTAAAAGGCCATACCAAATTTATCACTACCCGCTTTGGTAACGTCTTGGGTAGTAACGGTTCTGTAATTCCCCGTTTTAAGGAACAGATTGAGAATGGCGGTCCTGTCACAGTGACTCACCCCGATATCATTCGTTTCTTTATGACTATTCCCGAAGCTTGTCGCTTGGTAATGGAAGCTGCTACGATGGGTGAAGGCAATGAGATTTTTGTCTTTGAGATGGGCAAGGCTGTGAAGATTGTTGATCTGGCCACCCGTATGATTGAACTTGCCGGTTATCGTCCGGGTGAAGATATTGAGATAGAGTTTACGGGCTTGCGTCCGGGTGAGAAGCTTTATGAAGAAGTCTTGAGTGATAAGGAGAATACGATTCCTACCGAGAATAAGAAGATAATGATAGCGAAGGTACGTCATTATGAATATACTGATATTCTTGAAACTTATGGAGAATTTGAGAATTTATCCCGTACGGTAAAGATCATGGACACAGTGAAACTAATGAAGAGAGTGGTACCTGAGTTTAAATCCAAGAACTCACCGAGATTTGAGGTCTTGGATAGATAACTAGAATGATTCTGAACACTAACATAAATCAACAATGGATACAAAAGATTTGAAGATTGCTGTTGCGGGTACCGGCTATGTTGGTCTTAGCATAGCAACGCTTTTGTCGCAACATCATCAGGTGACGGCAGTCGATGTGATTCCTGAGAAAGTAGATATGCTTAATCGTAAACAATCGCCTATTCAGGATGAGTATATAGAGAAATATTTGTCCGAAAAAGCATTGAACCTAACCGCTACGCTTGACGGTGCCAAGGCCTACAGTGATGCTGATTTTGTGGTTATAGCAGCTCCTACTAACTATGATCCGGTGAAGCATTATTTTGATACCCATCATATAGAGGATGTCATAGACATGGTTTTAAGTGTCAATCCTGATGCTGTGATGGTAATCAAGTCTACTATTCCAGTAGGATATTGTCGTGGACTTTATTTGAAGTATGCCCGAAAGGGAGTCAGGAAGCTTAATTTGCTTTTTTCTCCGGAGTTTCTTCGTGAGAGCATGGCCCTTTATGATAACTTATATCCAAGTCGTATCATTGTCGGTTATCCGAAGCTGATTGATGGCGAGCTGTTTGATGAGGAAAACGAAGCGATTAAGTCTGTTGCGGATCTTCCTATCCTAGAGAAGGCTGCGCATACTTTTGCCGCATTGCTTCAGGAAGGTGCAATCAAGAAAGATATTCCTACCCTTTTTATGGGTATCAAGGAGGCAGAGGCTGTTAAATTGTTTGCTAATACCTATCTTGCTTTGCGCGTTAGTTATTTTAATGAATTGGATACTTATGCAGAGATGAAAGGTCTGGATTCTCAGTCAATCATACAAGGTGTTGGTCTTGATCCTCGTATTGGTACGCACTATAATAACCCTAGTTTTGGCTATGGTGGTTATTGTTTGCCTAAAGACACGAAACAACTATTGGCCAATTATCAGGATGTACCTCAGAATATGATGACAGCTATCGTAGAGAGTAACCATACTCGAAAAGACTTTATAGCTGACCAAGTCCTGTCTAAAGCCGGATATTACACTGCATCCAGTCAATGGGATGCCCACAAAGAACAAAAGATAGTGATTGGTGTATACCGTTTGACTATGAAGTCTAACTCCGATAATTTCCGCCAAAGTGCCATCCAAGGCATTATGAAACGCATCAAGGCGAAAGGAGCATTTATTATTATTTACGAACCTGCCATGCAAGACGGTGATACTTTCTTCGGTAGTCAAGTGGTGAATGATTTGGCTAAATTCAAAGAGATGAGCCATGCTATCATCGCCAATCGTTATGATAGTTGCTTGGACGATGTGATGGAAAAAGTCTACACTCGTGATATTTTTCAGAGAGATTGATGATGGTAAATTATAATGTGTCTTTGGAAGGTAAAACTGTTCTCGTTACAGGTGCAGCGGGATTTATAGGTAGCAATCTTGTTAAGCGACTCTTCCATGAAATAAAAGACATTAAAGTCATCGGAATGGATAGCATTACCGATTATTACGATGTCAATATCAAGTACGATCGTCTGAAAGAAATAGAGACTCTAAATCGTGATTGGACTTTTGTTCATGCCTCTATTGCCGACAAAAATGTAGTTGAGAAAACCTTCACTGAAAATAAAATTTCAGTTGTTGTGAATCTGGCAGCACAGGCTGGAGTGCGTTATTCCATCACTAATCCGGATGCTTACATACAGAGCAACCTCATTGGTTTCTACAATATTCTTGAGGCTTGTCGTCATCACGAAGTGGAGCACTTGGTATATGCTTCCTCCTCATCAGTATATGGTAGTAATAAGAAAGTGCCGTATAGTACCGATGATAAGGTTGACAATCCTGTATCACTCTATGCTGCTACTAAAAAGAGCAATGAGTTGATGGCTCATGCTTACAGTAAACTCTACAATATTCCGAGTACGGGACTCCGCTTCTTCACTGTCTACGGACCGGCTGGTCGTCCTGATATGGCATACTTCGGTTTTACTGATAAGCTGCTAAAAGGTGAAACAATCAAGATTTTCAACTACGGAAACTGCAAACGAGATTTTACTTATATAGATGATATTGTGGAGGGTGTGATCCGTATTATGGCAAAGGCTCCGGAACGTCAGATAGGTGAAGATGGTCTGCCTATTCCTCCCTACAAGGTGTATAACATCGGTAATAACCAACCCGAAAACCTACTCGACTTTGTTCAGATACTCCAAGAAGAGCTCATTCGTGCCAATGTATTGCCAGCTGATTACGATTTCGAATCTCATAAGGAACTTGTGCCGATGCAGCCCGGTGATGTACCTGTGACTTACGCAGACACAACACCTTTGGAGCAGGATTTTGATTTTAAACCTTCAACCTCTTTGAGGGCAGGATTGAGAAGGTTTGCCGAGTGGTATAAAATGTTCTACATGCTATAGCTGCAAGAGTCTCAAAAAGACTCACAGTTTCTCATTAAATATATAAGATATGTTGATTACAATAAAACAAGAAATAGAAAAGAGTATTAAGCCCGCGCCTCTTGATGCAGACTGTGTTTCTTT
The DNA here is from genome assembly GCF_003434395.1 of Bacteroides sp. AM23-12. Taxonomy (NCBI): domain Bacteria; kingdom Pseudomonadati; phylum Bacteroidota; class Bacteroidia; order Bacteroidales; family Bacteroidaceae; genus Bacteroides; species Bacteroides sp. AM23-12. The sequence goes on along the minus strand of NZ_QTLF01000002.1, from coordinate 144,160 downwards.
CGACGAAGTAATCTCAACTCTGACTGATTATGTCGATGAGAGTATTGCTGCTGGTGCTTTCGAAGCAACAATACAATACTATCTTCAGATATTGAAGTCTGTCTCTATCCATTTTGTCGATGATTGTCATTATGACTACTTCGATGACATGTATAATCCGGACTACACGTTGCAATATACTTTTGAGAAATTTATCAAAGCCTATAACGAAGGCCAGATGAATGATGATTATTATGCACAACTAAAGAAAGGCATAGCAGAGAGAGCTTCGATGGAAGCTTTTCAAGACTATGGATATCCTTATGTGTGCTCAATGAAATGATGAGTTAGCTTCCAAAAATGACGTATAAGAGAAACGATATAAAAGTCAGAACTTTCCTTTCTTTAAATCAAAAGTAAAGTTTATGTATAGTTACAATGATTTTGAGCGTCTATTTGTACGCTATAAATTGGAAGGCATTCATATTCAGCTATGCCCCTGACGAAAAATCAAAAATGATAATAGAGCTGATGGCTGCCCGTGATCGGGACGCTGAACGCATCCAACGGGACGAGGCTCGGATAGATGAACTGTTGTCCAAGGTTGATGAACTGTTGTCTTTGCAGAGAGCCGCCATGGCAGCTGAAAAACAGCTGGATGATTATAAACAGCTGAACAGCAATTTGCTGTCTAAAATAACAGTCTTGGAAGAGCGTCTTAAAGTCCGTAATAAAAACCTTTATGGTGGTAAGAGCCAGAAAGGAATCCATAAAAAGAAGCGGGAGATCGAAGAGGACCATACACGTGACAAGGATGATTTCGACGGCACTCCCAAATCCCTCGGATCTTCCTTGTCGCAGCCAGGTGAGGCTCATGCGCAGGACGAGGACGTGAAAGCCCTTCAGTCGGACGGCTACAATGTCTATATGTATTTGGATGATCATATGGTCGATATAGAACATCTTTGTTGCATGGCTCATGCTCGTGCGAAGTTCAAGTATGCGTTAGAGCAGGGCGATGATAAGGATGCCACATTCATATTGGAGCAGATAGGTGAGCTTTAAAAACTGGAGCGTGAGTATGAAGAGGGCAAGTTGTCCCCCGAACAGATAAGGCTTTGCCGGAATAGTTTAAAAACAAAAGAAATAATCATAAAGTTACGTAGTAAGCTTGAGGTCTTGCTCAGCGATGATCATCCACCCTGCGGAGAGCTGATGGAAAAGACCATAAATTATATAAATAACTTTTGGACTCAGCTGTTCGCCTACTTGAATGACGGCTCTTATTCCATCGACAATTCCATTGCCGGTGTGTCACGAGGACTCTATAACATGATTAGAAAGGCTAAAGTCATGGAAACTGTATCATCTTCATAATCGCAGTTTACGTTTTCTGGCGGCATATATTAACAATGTAGTAAGAGGTTGGATAAACTATTATGAAAAATTTTGGAAAACTGAATTCTGGAAAGTTATGTCTCACCTAAATCGTTCTATTGCCTATTGGGCAAAGAAGAAATATAAACGATTCCGTAGCTGTGGTGTCATATCTGCCCATTATTGGTTAGTTCATATTGCTCAGAAAGAACCCAATTTGTTTTATCATTGGCAAGTCGGATATATACCATATGCACATCCAAAGAAATGATTTGAATATAAAGAGCCGTATGAAGGGAGACTTTCACGTACGGTTCCGTGAGATTGTGCCACGAGAAGCATGTGCTAAATGCTTCGCAACTATGTAGGAGATGAGGGTAGGTCCCTCGCAATCAACTTGCAGGAGTGGGTTGCAAACCCGTATATGCTGCTCTTTCTCCATGGTCAGGGTAGTGAACGATATATGAAAAGGCAATGTATAAATTGTCAGGTAGCTTAATAGGAGATGACCGCAAGGGAACCATTGATGAAGCATCGAAAATAACCGTAGATGATGTCAAAACCAAGAGTTTCTCACTCTTTTGGGATAAGTAACGAGATTACCTGTTTATTGTCGTTATGGCATCCGGTGTACAGATGGCATGACCTGTTAAGAGGCTCTTATGTGGAACGTGGGAACCTGCTATAAGATGTTAACGGAAAATTCCAAGGGGCAGAACCTTCAAGGAAGAAAGTACGGATGCTTATAGTAGGGGCGGACTGACTCGTAGTAGTGTAGAAGTGCCTGTAATGGGTATGGAGCGAAGGGGTCAGCTTATTTAGCGTAAAAGTTAGTACAACTGATAAACAATTAGGAAGATGCAAAACGACAACGCAAAACCAATATCAATATCGAAGCAATTGGTTTATGATGCATTTCTGCGTGTGAAAGCAAACCGTGGAAGTGCAGGGATTGATAAGGTCACTCTTGAAGATTATGAAAAGAATCTGCGAGGTAACCTTTATAAACTATGGAATCGCATGAGTTCCGGCAGTTACTTTCCTCCATCGGTGAAGCTGGTAGAAATACCGAAGAGTACTGGTGGTAAACGTCCATTGGGTATCCCGACGGTATCTGATCGTGTAGCTCAAATGGCTGTAGTAATGCTGATAACCCCTTCTATCGAACCTTGTTTTCATGAGGATTCTTATGCCTACCGTCCCCATCGCTCGGCGCATGATGCTGTTGGCAAAGCTCGTGAGCGTTGTTGGAAGTATGCGTGGGTTCTGGACATGGACATCAGTAAATTCTTTGACACCATAGACCATGAACTACTGCTGAAAGCCTTGAAACGGCATACGCAAGAAAAATGGGTATTGATGTATATAGAACGTTGGCTGAAAGTTCCTTATGAGAAATCGGATGGAAGTCAGGTTGACAGGGCTCTCGGTGTACCCCAAGGCAGTGTCATAGGTCCGGTTCTTGCGAATCTGTTTCTTCATTATACCTTTGACAAGTGGATGGAAAAGAACTTTCCCCGTGTTCCATTTGAGAGATATGCTGATGATACAATTTGTCACTGCCATAGTCTTAAACAGGCTGAGTATATGCAAGCGATGATTCAACAACGGTTTGAGTGCTGCAGGTTGCGGCTCAATGAAGAGAAAACGAAAATCGTCTATTGCAAAAGTAGCCGTCAAAAGGAGTGCTATCCCAATGTGACTTTTGACTTTCTTGGATTTACGTTTCAACCCCGGGAATCGGTAGATAAGTATGGCAACCGTTTTACGGGTTTCCTGCCGGCTATCAGCCGAAAATCAATGAAACGAATCAATGAGACGATGCGCAGTTGGCACCTAAACAGGCACTCAAATCTCACATTGGAACACCTTGCGTCTGATATAAATCCTATCGTACGAGGTTGGATGACTTATTATGGTAAGTTTTATCCTACCCGTTTGAAGTGGTTTATGCAGACGTTGAACGGACGTCTAGCCCGTTGGGTAATGTGTAAGTTCGAGCGTTATAGACATCGTTTCTATCCTGCTCAAGAATGGCTTGCCCGTATTGCAGAGAAAGAGGGGCTTATCTTTTATCATTGGAAATGTGGCGCTCTGCCAAGATTTACCAATAAAGAAAAGGTGAGTTCCCAATTGATAATGGTTAAATAAGTAAAGCCGTGTGAAGCGAGAGTTTCACGCACGGTTTATTGAGAAGCTCGGGGTGAAACTCCCCTTGCTTACTCGGCGGCTGAGGGTGAAATTCCCTTGGTCTACTCGACAATGTTTTATTCGTCCATTGACGGGTGAGCGGAAGAACTCGTTATTCTTCGGAAGAGACAAGATGGTCCGCGTCTCAGCGGTATATCATACCATCATCTCCACTTGTAAGATGCAGGGTGTGTCAGTGCTGGATTATTTCAAGAGATTTTTCAGCAAAATTGTTAAAGGACATAGGGATTATGAACATTTATTACCCTTGACAATTGGACTGGATCAATAACAAATATTAAAAATCAGTATCTTTTTGACGTTATTTATGAGGGAACCGCCTTGTGGCGACTTTCCTTGGATACACGTCAAAATTGGACGCTAACATAAATAATATTAAAAATACAAATAATCGAAATTTAGTTCTATCTCTTTGCTACCTGTAACTCAGGTAGTAAAAACTTAGTGACCAAAATTTCGGACAGTTACGAAATGAGATTTAACAAAATAGCAAAAACATTATGTAGTGCCATTATTAAAAAGGTGTCTACTCCAGAAGAATATGCAAGAAGAATTGGCGTGAAATGTGGAAAAAATAATCTTATGGGTAAAAATCACTGGTCATCAGAACCTTATTTAATATCAATAGGTTCAAATTGCCAATTGACCGATTGTAAAATTCATACACATGGTGGTGGAAATATTATTAGACATGTTTATCCGAATTTTGACATGTTTGGGAAAGTAACTATTGGCGATTGGGTATATATTGGAACTGGTTCACAAATTATGCCAGGTGTTACAATAGAAGATCATGTTTTAGTTGCTGCGGGTAGTATTGTTACTAAGTCAATAAAGGCAGGATGCATTGTTGCAGGTAACCCAGCAAAAATAATAGGTCATATAGATGGTTATATAGAAAAGAATCTTAAATGGGATGTAGGTACTAAAAGTTTATCACAAATCGAGAAGAGAAGGCTTTTAGAATCACTTTCAGATGATAAATTTCTAAACAAACCATATTTGTAATGTTTTTCACAACGTGGAGATGTTCCAATTATATTTGCAGACACAACACCACTGGAGGAAGATTTCGGCTTCCGTTCCTCAACTTTGTTGAGAGACGGTCTGAGAGCCTTTACAGAATGGTACTATCGCTACTACATAAACAAGTATAAATAAACATTGAGTCCGCTCAAAAAAGTCTCTCTAAAATTTCGATTAACAAATTTTGATTTCAATCTATAAGACAAGCCCTGTAGAATCTTTTTAAGATGAAAATTACAAATATTACCATAAAAAATGGGAGAAAACTACATATCTACTTATAAATTGAAAGGCTTATAACCTTTTTAGTGGACTCAATATTTAATTTCAAAAGAAATGATCAACGTTGGAATTATCGGATGTGGCTTCGTAGGTGGAGCCCTCAAAGACTGGTTGGAGCACAACAACTCCGAGTGTAAACTGTTCATCAGTGACCCTTACAAGGGCTACAATGATGACCTCAGTAACATCGACATCGCATTCCTGCAGATCCACGTACCTACTGATGACGATGGCACACAGGATCTCACTCTCATGAAGGAGCTTATCTCTAAGCTTCCTGACGTATCTGTATTCGTTCGTACCACCATCCTACCTGGCACCAGTGACATGCTCTCTAAGGAGACTGGTCATCAGGTATGCTACATGCCAGAGTTCCTCACCGAGCGTACTCACATCGAGGATTTCAAGAAGCAGACCATGGTCTTCACAGGTGCTCACGAGCTCCTTACCAAGATCTTCGTCGGTAAGAAATTCACCGTCATGACTCCACTCGAAGCAGAGCTCACCAAGTACATGCACAACGTATTCGGTGCATACAAAGTAACCTACTTCAATGCTTGCAAGGAGTACTGTGAGCAGATGGGTGGCGACTGGCGTAATGTTCACACCGGTATGCTCCTCTCTGGCTACATCAACGACACTCACACTTACGTTCCTGGTCCTGACGGTAAGTTCGGTTATGGTGGCAAGTGCTTCCCTAAGGATGTGAATGCATTCACTATGATGACAAAGGGCACTCCTCTCGGACGCCTTCTTGAACCTCTCCACGAATTAAATGTTCACTTCCGTGGATTTGAGGAGAAGATTTAAACTAAGCTGCCAATGGTTCGATTCCCTTGGTAGCTACAAATAATAAAAATGGCTGGTGCTTAGTTGGCAACAACTACTAAGTTTAATCCTGTTTGTACAATAATAATGAAATCTATAGTACGAGAAATTGATAAAGGCGAGAACTTGCTGGTTTACACTTTTGTATTCTACGCGATATGGGCATTTGCAGGAGGATTTATGGGGTTCAAAGGAGGTCTGATGGATGTCATCCAGATGCTCCATGGTTCAATTCCTGTAATTTTGTTCCTTTTCTGCGTATTGCTCTATTACCACAGTTCAAGACCAAAGGTGTATGCCTCTACAATGATGACTTCTAAATCATCATTGTCTATTATTTTTGCATTGTTTTTTATGGGTATGATCCCTATTATGTCAGGTTATGGCTTGCAAGATATTGGTTTATTTCTCGATGCAATAATTGTAGCAGCTTTTTTTACCATAAGAAACGACTTAAAAGTTAGAGTGGTAGATGTTTTTATTCGTGTGCTTGCTATCATCTTCTTTCTCTCTGCGATAGAATGGCTTGTATGGAGACTGACTGGCTTTCATGTCGCTATTGCGGAAGTGTCCAGGTATAAGATTACATATATGCAGACGCTATTTAACTTTATACCTATCAGTTCAGAAAAAATATGGGTTGATATATTCATGATTGGACGTTTTCAGTCAATAGCAAGTGAACCAGGAGCAGTAGGAACTGTTAGTGCTTTTATGCTCTTTGCTACAGCAAACTCCAAAAGTTATAAGTACGAGTATATTATATTTTGGATTTCAGGAATATTATCATTCTCCTATGCCTTTTATGTAATGGCTGCATTGTCGTTTGCAGTTCAATTTAGCAAGAAGAATTTGAAATATCTCATTGTAGGTGCTATAATAGTTGTGCTTCTTTATAGTTATTTTGCAGACATGTTCAATGTCCTTATTCTGGATCGATTTAATGCCGAAGGACATGGCAATAACCGTATAAATGATTATATGCAGATAAAATTTAATCAAGCATGGGAAGATGGATCCCTATGGTTTGGCAAGGGTAATCAGGAATTTGATGCCATACAAGAGTACGGTGGAAATGCTGGCGTTCAAGTTTCTATCTACCAATATGGCATACTAGGAGTTGCAGCCATGGTTATATCCTATACTATCATATTCTTTAATAATCTTAAGTCAGTAGTGTTGAAGAATAAGAATATTGTAATCGCATTCTTCGTTGTGTTTTGGCTATCTTTCTATCAAAGACAGAATATTACCACTTTCTTTAATTGCCTGATATTTTTTACAATGCCGTTGTTCTGTGTTTATAAAGAGAAGGAGCAACAATAGTTATTAATAAACAGTAAGCGTCCAATTTAGACGTCTTGCCCACGACAAGAACAAAATCTTCCTTTGCATGTCGAAATTTAAAATGTAAACGACATGCTAACAAACTCAGATTTGGAGAAGCTATGGTTTCTCTACAAGATGGAAGGGGCACCGAAGAACATCACCCTTGGAGATTTCAGTAAGAGCTATGATGTCAACCCCAAGGTGTTTATAAAATGGTTAAGAAAGCGAGAGCGACGTATAGAGCCAGTGATGATCGTAGGACGGCCGGAGCCGGAAGCGCAGTCAGAAACTGTAAAAGCGGCAGCTGCGAAAGAAGAACCGACGACGCCTCAAGTTAAAGAGTTCTCTATTGAATTTCAAAATGGAACAAAGCTGACTAAGGTAAACCTAAGCTACCCGGAACTGAAAAAGTTGGTAGAGAAGATGGAGGTACTATGTTGACGATCACCGGCCTCAAGAACTTCTACTTCCTGCTAGGAATGAACGACATGAGATGTGGCTACCACAGAATCATGGAGATAGTAAAAACAAGATTCGGAAGAAAAACTAACGAAGGAGATGTATTCTTCTACATGTCGAAAGATCACCGAAAGGTACGAATGGTATACTACGAAAGGAACTCGTTTAACTTCTATACAAAGACGTTTGCAACACAAGGAATACATACCAATCGAAGGTGAGTATGCCGATGTCGAGTCACTGAAGGGGACAATGCTAGACTGGGAGGAACTGACAAGAGTTTCTGAAAGCTGGCAAGGAAACCATGCATCAATCCCATTGCTCGTGGATATCATCTACAATAGTTCAACGATGTCATTCCCGTTCTATCGCAAGATGGTAGCTTACATGGAAGATGGCTTCAAGACAAGTCGCCAGACTCTGATTAATTGGATGAGCAAGGTCGGGGATTATTTGAAAAATGTTCTTCTTCACTTAAGCTCTAGTAAAGGATGCCATAGTGAACTGTGATGAGACTTGGTGTAGAGTTCGTTTGAATAACAAGAAACAGAGGAAAGGCTACATCTGGTGTCTGATTAATAAGGCTGCTAAGATTGTTATCTTCTTCTTCGATGAAGGTAGCCGAGGTCGAAAGGTCCTTACGGAATTCTTGGGTGATGCTAATATCAAGGCACTAAAATCTGACGCATACAATGCCTACTATTATCTTGATGATAAGGAGTGTGGAATAGAGCACTTGTGCTGTTTGGAACATGCAAGAGCTAAGTCCTATCAAGCTTGGATACAGGGCAAGTGTGAAGAAGCAAAGTTCTTCCTCGCTAAGATAGAGGCACTTTATAATAATCTTGAAAGGACCTACAAAGAACACGGATTTACACCAGAGTTAATCAAGGAAGGTCGGAACTCTGCAGTGACAATAGAGATAATCTCGGATATTAGGCAGAGGGTAACACAACTTCTTAGTGATGGTATTGAAAAGAGCGAAGTGTTCCAAAAAAACTTGAATTATCTGAACAGCTACTGGACTCAGATAATAGCATACAGAAATGATGGTAGATACGAAATAGACAACTCGATTGCAGAGCGAGCAATCCGACCAATGACCGTAGAACGCAAGAACAAAGTTGCGTTTGGAAGTGAGAAAGGAGCCATGAACTCATGCGCGTTCCACCCGATCAACGGGAGACTTAAACTGCAGGGGAAGTCGATAAAGAAGTACTACCACAAACTACTATCCGCAGTCGCTTCAGGTAGAAACGATTACGAGAATCTAACTCCAGCGTTGCCGGGCTGAGTTAAATGAATTTAAAAATAAGTCTTATTTTAGTACCCAAATTTAGAAAGGCTCTGAAAATGAGCCTTTTCAAAGGGGAATGCGTCAAAATTGGATGCTTACTAATAAATATTTTAAATGACATGATAATAGAAACTTACAACTTTTTTCTTGGACAATACAAAGAATACTTTTACCGAGCAAAAATGAATAAACTCTGGAAGAAGTTTTCTAAAGGATTAATAATAACCCCACTAACTGCAGAGCAAAATGAGGAAATCAAATCATATTGGTTTGAATTAACGGGGAAGAAGGTATCAACCAAGTGGCATCAACTATTCTACGCTCTTACCGGAGTATATCAAAAAGAATGGATGCCATTTGAAATCTGTAGAGATATTCAAGAAACTCTTTCCCCGAGCAAAACAATGTCATATTTTGACGACAAGAATTTGTACAGATATCTTTTGAAGGACTTTGTTATTTCAAAAAGGTATCTTGAGTGCTCAAATGGTGTATGGAGTCGAATTCTTGACGGAGTAGCTGTATCATCGAGTCGGCATGAATGTTGCAAGTTAATTCAAAACTTAGGCCCCTGCGTAATCAAACCATCAATCGGTACTGATGGTGGAAATGGGGTAAGATTGCTGGAATTAAAAAATGGAGTAGATAATAGAACCGGGGATTCGATCGAAAAAATATTCGATTCCTATTATCCAAATTTTTTAGTTGAAGATAGAATATTCGAATGTGAGAATTTGGCAAAACTAAATTCTGATTCTTGCAATACTATGCGTGTACATACTTGGAGGAACAGAAAAGAGAATCAAGTAGAATTCCTATCTTCGTACATGAGAATAGGCAAAAAAGGCTCAATTAGAGATAATATGGCTCAAGGGGGTATGGGTGTTGAAGTGTTCGCTGATGGTTCTCTTCAAAAGGGTATATCATGCTACCCTTATCGCATTTATGATAAAACTGATTCGGATGTATTTTTGGATGGTTATATTATTGAAGATTTCAAAAAGATTAAGGAAACGGCTATCAAAGCTCATATGAACCTGCCGATGTTTGATCTATGCGGATGGGATATAGGTGTCGATAGTGTAGGTAATGTAATAATAATTGAATTTAACCCTAATCCAGACATGCGTATTGAACAGTTAATATTTGGCACATCATGTTATAAGAAACAAACAGATAAAGTGTGCAAGCAAGTGTTCTCAAAATAATTGTTACTCTATAATAATTGAATAATGGCAGATAGTGTAATTAATAATAAGAAGATTGCAGTAAATACAATATACCTATACATCCGTATGATGTTGATAATGATAGTTAGCTTATATACGGTTAGGGTAATACTGGATGCTTTAGGAATTGAAGATTATGGTATTTATAATGTTGTGGGTAGCGTTGTCGCAATGTTGGCATTTCTTAGAGGTACAATGGTTTCTGCATCTAACCGTTTCTTCTCCGTAGAGATGGTTAACAAGAATATTGAGGATTTACGAAAGACCTTTAGTATAAGTCTCAATATTTATGTGATTATTGCGCTTGTTATTCTTGTTATAGCAGAAACCCTTGGTTTATGGTATGTGATAAACAAGCTGAACTATCCTCCAGCGCGCGCCATAGCTGTACAAATCGTATTTCAACTTTCATTATTGAGTTTTATTGCTCAACTCTTGACCGTTTCTTATAATGCAATGATAATTGCACATGAACGCATGAATATCTATGCGTACATAGGTATTGCTGAAGTTGTACTGAAATTATTTCTTGCATTTGCCATCAAGAATAGTCCTATAGACAAATTTATTCTGTATGCAATCTTAATGACAATTACTGATATACTCTTATTGGTCTTCTATTATTCATATTGTAGAGTCAATTTCAGGGAGAGCCACTATAAGTTTGTGTGGGAAAAGTCGAAGTTTAAAGAAATTCTCAGTTATACAGGATGGAACTTCATGGGGCAGTTTGCAGTTGTATTAAGAGGTCAAGGTATAAACCTATTAATAAACGCATTCTTTAATCCTGCTGTTAATGCGGCAAGAGCCATTGCATATCAGGTAGAAAGCACTTCTATTCGTTTTTCAGAGAACTTTTTTAGTGCAGTAAGACCTCAACTTTACAAAGCTTACTCAAATAAGGAGATTGAGCCATTGTTCCGTCTAATTGATAGGAGCACTATTATGTGTACCTATATGCTTGCTGTGATCATGTTACCATTAATACTGAACGGTGGTTACATTTTAGGGCTATGGTTGAAAGAGGTTCCTGTACACACAGAACTTTTTATGGTTCTCGCTTTGATTAATGGATTTGTGGATAGTATGAGTAATGGAGTAATTGTCTCCGTTGCTGCTACTGGTAAAATAAAAAAATGCCAGATTATATCATCCGTTATGATAGCTATGAATATTCCTATTGCATATTTGGCATTGCGAATGGGTGCAACCCCTGAGACAACCGTGATTGTATCAATCGTGATTTCTCTTGCTCTTGTATTCATTAGGCTTTATCTTTTGAAAGAAATCATCCCATTGTTTAACAGCAGTACACATCTTTTGTTATTGATAAAGATAATCGTTGTAACGGTGAGTTCATATTGTTTATCGAATTTTGTCTCAACATTATTTGAAAACCAACTTACTATATTTATAACATCCTCAATGGTTGCAGTGCTATTAACTTCCATAGCGTACTACTATATTGTTCTCAGTAAGTATGATTGTGACTTCATAAAATCATATGTTTTAAGGATAGTCTTCAAAAAACAATAAAAATAAGAATGAAAAGAATAGCAATAATCACATTCCATGAGAACAATAATTTTGGCGCACACCTGCAGATGTATGGTCTGTACCGAAAGCTCAATGATATAGGCTATGATTGTCACCTTCTCAATTATCGCTGCGAGCGTGTGTTTAGAGTTGGTGCTCCTCATCCCCTTAAGTTTACATGGAACCTAAAGAACTTCATTATTGACGTAATTTATGGGTCTCAGAAAAGAAAGAAATATAAAAAGTTACTTGAGTTCCAAGACAAATATGTAACAAATAAAACGAAGCAATACGATATTGATTCGATAAAATCAATTTCGGAAAACTTTGATGCTTACATAGTGGGAAGTGATATGGTATGGGGGCTTGATGTGACTGACCATGACTATACATATTTTCTGGATTTTGTTCAAAAAACTACAAAGAAACTGACGTATGGTTCTTCTATCGGAAAAGATTGGACTGAGGATGAGAGGAAGAAAATCGCTAATCTACTAGAAGATTTTGAGTATTTGTCTGTTCGTGAAACTGAAACAGCAGATCAACTTGAACGTATGATAGGCAAAAGACCAGATGTTGTGAGTGATCCGACTATGCTTCTTACCAGCAAAGAATGGATGCCCTTTGTCGCTCCACGTCAGATAAAAGAAAAATATGTGGTTGTGTACTTCAATAGCAAGGATAACAAAACTATTGAAGATGCAAAACTTTACGCTCAAACGAATAAATGCAAGGTTTACATGATTGGCATTGAGATAGCAAAAGATGGATACAAATGTCTTCCTGCGTATTCTATTGAAATTTTTTTATCTCTCATATATCATGCAGAAGCAGTTTTCACAGCGTCATACCATGGAATGTTGTTCTCTCTCTATTTCCACAAAGAACTCTACTATTATTTAAGACATCCCGAAAGTAGAATGCTTACTGCTGCTAATAGATTAGGCGTAGAAGAAAGAGATGCAACAAAGGTCGATATTTTCAATATGAAGGATATAGACTACACTCTTGTTGACCAGAATCTTAAGGCTTACCGAGATTATTCTATTAATCAATTAGCAAATGCCATAAACTCGTAATATGACAATTTGTGATCTGAAAGAATGTACTGCTTGTGGAGCATGTATAAATACTTGTCCCAAAGGTTGCATATCGTGGTATAAGGATGAGTATGATACGCTACTTCCTCAGGTAGATGACAGTATCTGTGTTCAATGCAATGCATGTGTAAGAGCTTGCCATAACAACTCAAAGAATCTGCAGTTCAATACGCCTATTAAGACTTACGCAGCCTGGAGCTTTGATAAAGAAGACCGTAGAACTTCAGCCTCGGGAGGAATCACATCTGTATTCTATCAGTATACCATAGAGAACGGGGGATTCACGGCTGGTGTTGAACTTACACGTGAAAGAGGAGCCCGTTTTATTGAACTCAAATCATGCGAAGATATTCAGAGAGTAAAGAACTCGAAGTATCTCTATGCACATATGGATGATATATTCAAAAAAATTAGATTAGCATTAAAAGATAATAAATTTGTTTTCTTTGTTGGCTTACCCTGTCATGTCGCAGCTCTGAAAACATACTTGGGGAAAATAGCAGATTCAGATAATCTACTCACGGCTGATATACTATGTCATGGTGTAGTCAACGAGGATTATTTCTTTCAATATTTGAATGATATAGAAAAAAGATACGGCAAGAAAGGCGATCATATTTCTTTCCGAGATCCGGTTTTGGGTACCGAGACATTCAAGTTCACTCTAAAGTCAAATAGTGAAAGCAAACCATTCTATAACCAAAATCATTATGACAAGAATCTCTACTATATCGGGTATATGCATGAACTCCAATACAGAGAGAATTGTTATCAATGCCATTATGCAAGGACCGAAAGAGTCTCTGATTTGACATTTGGTGATTTTGATGGACTTGGGAAATCAAAGCCATTTAACCATTGGAACCGACAAGTTTCATTATGCTTGGTAAATACAGAAAAGGGAGACAAGTATCTTTCTGCAGTATCAGACAAACTCTTTTTAGAAGAGCGATCGCTGGAAGAAGCTGTAAAGCCACAGCGACAACTCAAAGCTCCAGCGAAAGGACATCCTAATCGAAAGCTGTTCTTGGAAAACTACAAGGTGCAGAAAAATTTTGGGAAGGCTGCTAAAACATGTCTACAGACAGAGTTGAAGCAAAACAGAAAGAATCATATCATATCCACTTGCTATATGTCGGTAAGATGGTTGCTACCTGTGAGATTATTAAAGAAAATTCTTCATAGATAAATGACAGTCAAGGATAATGAAGATTGCTATGGATGTGGCTTATGTGCCGTTATCTGTAATAAAGATGCAATCAAAATAGAATTAAGTCCCAATGGATTTTATGAGCCTCATTTGGACGAAAAAAAATGTGTTGATTGTGGGCTTTGTTCAAAAACATGTGCATACAACTTCGCAAAAAGAGCGTTAGAAGCCCCAGTTTTGAAGTCATTTGCAGCATGGAGTAATGATACTCAAACTAGGAAAGAATGCACCTCAGGCGGTGCGGCATATGAGTTGGCTAAAACTGCACTCACTTTGGGCTATAAAGTATGTGGAGTGAGGTATAATGGAGAACGTAATGTTGCAGAGCATTATGTTGCGTCAAGTTTAGAAGAACTGCTTCAATCTAAAGGCAGCAAATATATTCAAAGCTATACTGTTGACGGATTCAGAAGTATTAATAAAAATGATAAATATCTTGTTGTCGGTACACCATGTCAAATCGATTCTTTTAGAAGATTTATAAGACTAAAGCGCATTGGAGATAATTTCATATTAGTTGACGTATATTGTCATGGTGTAGCATCGATGTTTATCTGGCAGAAATATGTATCCTGCCTTGAGCAACATATAGGGAAAGTATATTATGCCTCATGGAGAAATAAAGTAGTCTGGAAAGATGGTTTTGCAGAAAACGATTATGACGAAAAAGCCAACGAGGTATATACTGGTTGGCATGACTCGTACAACATAATTGCTAGAGGCGAGAATGGTAAGTACCAGAAAAGACATTCTCAAGGCAATCCTTTCTTTAAATTCTTTATGGCCGAAGATTGTTTGGGAAAGGCTTGTTATACTCATTGTAAGTACCGATATGATAATTCGTCTGCAGATATTCGTATTGGCGATATGTGGGGTGAGGAGTATCGTGAGAATAAAGATGGTGTTAACTGCATTATCACATTCACAGAGAAGGGTCTTGAGTTGGTGAAACAAACTAACTGTGAGCTTAAAGAATATCCTTTCAAGATAGCAGCAGAGGGGCAACACAGAAAATCACCAAAAATCAAATTGCATGATGATGTAATCCATTGTGCAGTTACTGATCCCAATATCTCATTTGACGATATGTTGGCTGTTCTTTTGAGACAACGCAGAAAGCACATCTATAGAGAATGGATAAAGCACCCTATCAGAACGATGAAGGATGTAATAAGATGGATTTTAAAACCAATACGCAAGAAATAGTTTATGATTGCGCTTATATCACAACTACATTGGAATAACCTTGGAACAGCACTACAAGCTTATGCACTACATAAAAAACTGCTTGACCTTGGCTACGATAATGAATATATCGACTATACAATACCAAGATCAGAAAGTCGTATTATTGCATCGGCAATAAAGCAGTCATTTTTAAGTTTACTTCGTGCGCTTAAATTAGCCGACCTCAATACAAATCACTGGGAAACTCGCATGTTTAAAGGGACGGCAAAGCGTACAGAAGATTTCCGCTTGCGAGAGATAAGAAGGAAAATTTTTATTCCTTCTACCCTAAACTCTGCAAATAATGTATATGATAAGTTTATCGTAGGTAGCGACCAAATGTGGTTTCCGGATGCAATATTGCGAGGAGGAGATCCTATGCGTTTGTTAGACTTTGTTACAGATTATCGTAAGAAATACTCCTATGCTCCTAGCTTTGGAACTACACACCTCTCAATAGAGTTTTTGGAAGCATTTGTTCCTCGAGTTAATGAATTCAATTTGATTTCATGTCGGGAGAGATCAAATTCAGAATTGCTTGCAAAAAAGTTGAAGCGTGAAGTTGAATTTGTACTAGATCCTACAATGCTATTAACTGCAGAACAGTGGAGAGAGGTATCTAGGCGCGACAATAATCATCCAATAGGTAAGTATATTCTTTGTTACATATTAGGAACAAAACCTTGCGTGTCGGCATATGCAGAAATGCTGGGGTCAAAAACGGGTCTTCCTGTACACTATATTCTAACACACCCATATTATGCTTCCAAGAAAAATTGTATTATGGATGTTGGGCCACAAGAGTTTATAAGCCTAATCGATAACTGTGAGTGTCTTGTTACTGATTCGTTTCATGGCATAATGTTATCTGTAAAACTGCAGAAACCATTCTATGTCTTTACAAAATTGTCAGATAACGAGGTTAATAATGACAACGACCGTATTTCAGAAGTACTCAATGAATTTTGCTTGACTGATAGATTCTGTAAAGACGATATAAAACCGACTAAACTTGAACGGATAGATTACGGTGTAGTCTCGCCAAAAGTTGATGATTTAATTCGTATATCTGAGAATCATTTGAAGAAAATAGTACATAATTAATAGAATTGCAGATAAACTATGAGAAGAATTTTGGTGCGTTTCGATGATATATGTCCAACAATGAATTACGTTCAATGGAAATATGCTGTCGATTTATTGGATAAATATAACATAAAACCACTGATAGGGGTTATACCAGATTGTAAGGATCCTGATTTACAGATAGAGGCTGAGCATCTTGACTTTTGGAATAATATTAAGACTTTGCAGGAGAAGGGCTACACCATTGCTATGCATGGTTATCAGCATGTATTTGACTCTCATAACAAGGGTATTGTAAATAATAGATATGGTTCAGAGTTTGCGGGGCACTCATTAGAAATTCAGATAGAGAAGATAAAGAAGGGCAAAAAAATTTTAAATGAACATGGTATATATACTGATGTCTTTTTTGCACCAGCACATTCTTATGACGAAAACACAATAAAGGCACTTGCAGCGAATGGCTTCAAGTATATGTCGGATGCGAAAAGTTCTCGACCCTATGAAATTGATGGTTTAAAATTGTTACCGTGTAGAGCGAGCGGTTGTCCTAATGTGTCAAAAGAAGGGATATATACGGCTGTTTTTCATGCCCACGAGTGGGAAAGAGAAGATAAAAAGTATTGCCTTAAGGAGTTTGTGAAGTTGCTGATTAATTATTCGAATGACATAGTGTCATTTGACGTGTTTTCGAGCATCGAATCAGGATCGCCGTTCTTTCAGAAAATAGACGAGCAAGCTTACTTGTTTTGGCAGTACGGGATTAAGCCAATCGTATCAAAGATATATCATATTATAATAAAATGAAGATTTGTTATATAGTACATGGATTCCAGATGGGTGGCGCAGAAAACATTGTAGCCAATTATCTTTGTGAATTAAAGAGACAGGGTCATGATGTTCTTGCTATTTCAATTGATGCAAGAAAATTTTACTTGTCGGAGCAACTAGAGAAGCAGAATATCCCAATCTACCATTTGACCCCTTATGTCATTAATAATGATGTTTCATTATTCATTAGAATATTTCTTCAAAAACTGAATAAGTATTCTTCTTATTTTGACAAAAGACTTTCCAAGATAGTAGGACGCAAAAAACCTGAGATAATACATTGGCATACAACCATCTGTTATAACAAATTCATAACACTCCCGTTAGGCCAACAGTTCTTTACTTTTCACGCAGATTTTAAGCGAATATGGAAACTCTTTACAGAAGAAGAAAGATTAGTATATAGACAAAGCGTAGGATTAGGGTTGACTACTATTGTCCTCAATGAAACAATGTATCAAGATGCACAAGAACTCTTTCAAAACAGCAAAATCCATAGAATTCCCAATGGGTTATCTATAGGAGATATTCGTTCGAAAAGGTATGTAAAGGAAGAATTCGTATCCTCTATAGGCCTGCCAGAGGATTCTTTTATAATCACCATGGTAGGACGTTTCCATCCGGTAAAAAACCAAGAGTGGGCAATAGATGTTCTTGATGAGGTTTTAAAAAACAAGTCGAATGCTTATCTTTTATATGTTGGCCAAGAAGAAAAGAGTGTTAGAAAAATAATAGACGAGCGAATTTTAAAATATAACATCCCGATAGACAAAGTCAAAATCCTGGGATTAAGAAAAGATGCAACCGCTATATTAAGTGTTTCTAATGTGTGTCTGGTTCCGTCTCGTTCAGAGTCTTTTTCACTGGTCGCTGTGGAGGCTCAAGTGTTTAACATAAGAGTAGTGGCATCGGATGCCATACCTTCAGAAGTCCTTCGGAATCCTAACACGTTTGCTCTATCTTTATCTGATAGCGCTAAGGATTGGGCAAAAGTTATCCTTGATAACAATACTGATAGAACTAAGAATCATAGTATAGAAGACTTTGATATAGGAACTGTAGTAAAAGCGCATGTTGATCTTTACAATTCTGTATTATAACAATGAACTATAATGAAAAAGATACTCTTATTTACAGAAAACCTCGGCCCAGGTGGAGCAGAACGCCAACTATGTGGTTTGGCAATTCTTCTTCACCAACGGGGATATTGCGTGAAGGTTGTAACATATTTTAAGGCAGACTTTACACAATTTTATGAGCCATTTTTACGTAATGCAGGAGTTGATTATGAGCTACATATTGAGTTAACTCCTTCAAAGACTCGTATATGGCGTTTCTCAAAGATTGCAAAAGCATTCAATCCTGATGTTATGATCTCATTCTTGCCCTCTCCAAATTTAACGGCATGTGCTGCAAAATTATTGTGCGGGTATAAGCTCATTGTTGGAGAACGAAATACCAATCTCACTCTTGAACGAACTGATAGAATTAGATTCAATATTTATCGTTTAGCTAACGCTATTGTTCCAAACTCTTTCTCACAAGGCGAGTTTATTACAAAGCATTATCCAGGACTCGCAAAGAAAGTTTATCCCATTGTGAACTTTGTGGATGTAGAGAAATTCCAACCTGCTTTTGAGAAATCCTCGAATGATGTATTCAATATTGTAACGGTCGCAAGATATACTACTCAAAAGAATTATCTTAACTATGCTGAAGGTATAGCGATAGCTAAGAGCAAAGGATACAAATTCCATTGTAACTGGTTTGGTAACAATTATCATACGGGATATTTTGAGTCATTGCTTGCTAAGATAAAAGAGTTATGTATTGAGGATTATGTGACCGTACATGCTCCATCTTCGCAAATTGTCAAGGAATACCATAATGCGGATGCACTATGTCTGCCCTCAATATATGAAGGGTATCCGAATGTACTATGTGAGGCGATGAGTTGCGGGCTTCCTGTTATCTGTAGTAATGTTGTAGAACTGCCTCGTATTGTAAAGGATGCTGAGAATGGTTACTTGTTTGATCCATACAATCCGGAGAGTATAGCAGATGCAATCGCTCGTCTGCTAAATACCAGCGAGATTGAGCTTGCTGATATGAGCAAAACAAACAGGGCAAAGATTCTTCGAAATAATACTGAAGATGCTTTTGTTGAAAAGTATATTGAATTAATAAATGAGTCCGCTCCAAAAAGTCTCTCTAAAATTTCGATTAATAAATTTTGATTTCAATCTATAAAACATGCACTGTAGAATCTTTGTTTATAAGATGAAAATTGCAAGCATTACCATAAAAAAAATGGGAGAAAACTACATATCTACTTCTAAATTGAAAGGCTTATGATTTTTTTAGTGGACTCATAAATTTATTATAACAAAGCAATTATATGAGATATTTTTGGCTGTTCATTTATAAGATATTTTGTGCTCACTTACCTGCAACAGATGGAAGGCTTTACAGCAGATGGATACGAAAGTTCCGTTCTGGAGTAGCATCACACCTGTTTGATTCATGTGGTAAAAATGCCAATATTGAGAAAGGTGCCGATTTTGGTTCTGGAGAAAGTTTCACAATAGGTAATGATTCCGGATTTGGTATTAACTGCAAAGTACGAGGACCTTTGTCCGTAGGAGATTATGTCATGATGGGGCCTGACGTTATAATATTCACGAGTGCCCACAATACATCATCAACAGACGTTCCAATGTGCAAACAAGGGGATGTTGAGAAAAAGCCTGTTAGGATTGGGAATGACGTGTGGATAGGAGCTCGTGTAATCATAATGGCTGGTGTTACAATTGGCAACGGCTGTATAATTGGTGCTGGTGCTGTGATTACAAAGGATGTCCCAGACTATGCCGTTGTAGGTGGAGTACCTGCTAGAATCCTCAAGTATAGAAAATAATGAATAAACTCTGTATCGTAGGCGCCTTTACGAATGGCGTTAATACATCTGATGGGCAGTCTGTAAAGACTCGAAACCTTTCTGCTGAACTGCAAAAAAAAATGGGAACTGACAATGTAATCAGTATCGACACTCAAGCAGGCAAACTAAAGGTTATGCTACAGGTCATAGCTTTATATTTCAGGTGTGACTCAATCATCATGTTACCTGCGCAGAATGGTTTGAAGGTGTTCACGCCACTGCTTTATTTTTTTAATAAGGTAGCTAAACGTAACCTTATGTATTCAGTTATTGGTGGATGGCTCCCAAGCATGCTTGAAACAGCAGAAGGTCTCAAAAGTAAACTGATGTCGTTTAATTTGATATTAGTGGAAACGAATACCATGAAGACAAAGCTTGAGGCATTGGGCTTTACTAATATCACTGTGATGCCAAACTTTAAGAATCTTCATGTTCTTGAAAAGTCTGATCTTATTATATCAGAAGCGAAACCTCTTAAGCTGATTACGTTTTCCCGAGTCATGAAGAAGAAAGGAATTGAGGATGCGATAAATGTAGTCAGACGCATTAACAATGAGTGTAGTCAAGCTATATACCACCTTGATATTTATGGTTCGGTAGATCCTAACGAAACGGAATGGTTTGATGAAATAAAAGCATCTCTACCTGAATACATAAAATATAGGGGTGTTGCTAATCCTCAGGATAGTGTCGAGATAATCAAATCATATTTCGCATTGCTGTTCCCCACAAAATTCTTCACCGAAGGCATTCCCGGGACTATCATTGATGCGTATGCAGCTGGTGTACCTGTGGTATCTGCCAAATGGGAGAGTTTTGCTGATGTTGTGGATGATGGCGTTACCGGCATTGGCTACGAGTTTGAAAATGTAGACGATCTTTATAATGTCTTGAATGAAGCGAAGGACACTCCTGAAATGTTGAATAACTTAAAAGAGAATTGCTTGCGCAAGGCATACGAGTTTATGCCAGAATACGCAATGTCGAAATTAAAAATGTAGATAATAATATGTTATCAGTAATAGTACCTATTTACAATGAAGAGAAGTACATAGCAAAGTGTATTAATTCAATGCTGGAGCAGGATTATCCAAAGGATGACTTGGAGATAATCCTTGTGGACGGTATGAGTAAGGATAAGACGCGTGAGATAGTTTCCACCTATACGGCAAAGTATCCGTTTATCCGTTTGATTGACAATCCTAACCGTATTGCACCTTGGGCGATGAACATCGGCATCAAGGAGGCAAAGGGTGATGTTATAATGCGACTGGATGCTCATGCAACCTATCAGAACAATTATTTCTCATCCTTGGCTTATGGACTTAGCAAGTATGGTGCTGATAATATTGGTGCTGTATGTAAGACGGACGTGTTGAATAAGACGCCTAAGGCACTTGCCATTCGTGAGGTGTTGAGTAACAAGTTTGGTGTAGGCAACTCTACATTCCGCACCGGCATTGACGGTGTGCAGGAGGTGGAGACCGTTCCATTCGGATGTTGGAGGCGTGTGGTGTTCAAGAAGTATGGCTATTATGATGTGCGTCTTGTTCGTAATCAGGATATAGAGTTGAATAAGCGTATAATCCATGGTGGTGGTAAGATTGTGATAATCCCAGATACTTACAGCACCTATCTGGCTCGTGAAACGTTTTCAAAGTTAGCGCAGAATAACTTTGGTAATGGTAAGTGGAATATTTTGACGGTTTTCTATACAGGCGAGATTCGCTCTCTCTCTCTTCGGCATTTTGTGCCATTAGGTTTTATTATAGGTTTATTCATTCCACTGATTGTTGGAATTTTTTGGCGTCCAGCAGTTGCGATGACCGTATTAGTGTTATTATTGTATTTAATAACATTAGGCATTGTGAGTGTTAAATTAGTTGTTGCTAAAAAGTTAAACTTTTTCTTTCTCCTTTGCACATTCGCTGTTCTGCACGTATCATATGGGTGTGGATCTTTAGTGGCTTTATTAAAATTGCCATTTATTAGGAGAAAAGTGTAGCTTGCGGTCTATTTTCTTGTTCTTTAGTTTCAGATTCATAGAAAAACTAATAAACATAAGTTTATGTTCATTTATGTTATTATATGTAGAGCTCATTTTTTTTGAAAACATGATTAATTATCAATATGTTAAAAAAAAGACTATTTGATATATTTGCAAGTTTGTTTGGCTTGTTGTTAATATGGTGGGTTTATCCTATTGTCGTTTTGTTGATAAAAGTAAAAATGCCAGGTGGTTCTGCATTCTTTTGCCAGAAACGTGTGGGAAAGGATGGTAAGCTCTTTACTTGCCACAAGTTCCGCTCGATGACAGTGAAGCACAGCGGTTCTTCGGTATCGGTGGCAGGCGACAGTCGCATCACTCCGTTTGGCGCCAAACTGCGTCATTACAAGATTGATGAACTCCCAGAGTTGTGGGATGTTCTCATCGGAACCATGAGCTTCGTTGGTCCTCGTCCTGACGTACCTGGATATGCTGACCAACTGCAGGGTGATGACCGTGTAGTTCTCAAACTCCGTCCAGGTATAACAGGTCCTGCTACCTTGAAGTATCGATTGGAAGATGAAATGATAGCCTCTTTTGTGGATAATGTACGCAAAGGATTGGTTTCTCAAGACATGGTATTGCCTTCATCCTATCAACAGCTGTCTGATCAAGAGTTAGCTGTATGGTACAACGATAATGTGATTTATCCAGATAAAGTAAGGCTTAATAAGTATTACTACGAGCATTATTCATTTATAAAGGACATAGAAATGATTTTTGCTACAGTACTTGGATTCAAAGTAAAATTTAATGGTGAACTAATTTAAATAGAAAATCAAAATGAGTTACGTTCCAGAAAAGATAATATACCTTTGCCTTGCGCATATGAGTGAGGGTGGTATTGAGCAAAAATATGTAAAAGAGGCTTTTGATACCAACTGGGTGGTGCCTTTGGGCCCTAATGTAAACGGATTGGAAGCGGATCTGAAGGAGTTTGTGGGGGGACAGAGTGAAGTAGTGGCACTGAGTGCCGGTACGGCTGCTGTGCATCTTGCCCTTATCGCTTGCGGTGTGAAACCGGGTGACGAGGTATTGGTGCAAAGTTTCACCTTTTGCGCATCATCGCATCCTATCACTTATCTTGGTGCCAAACCTGTGTTTCTAGGATCTGAATCCGAAACATGGAATATGGATCCCATTCTTCTTGAAGAAGCGATCAAGGATCGCATTGCAAAGACCGGTAAGAAACCGAAAGCGATTGTTCCTGTGGCACTCTATGGAATGCCTTATGATTGCGAACGAATTATGGAGATTGCTAACCGTTACGAGATCCCCGTGATAGAGGATGCTGCTGAGGGTTTTGGCTCGAAGTTTGCTGGTAAGGTACTGGGTACTTTCGGCCGTTTCGGTGTACTGAGTTTCAATGGAAATAAAATGATTACGACTTCGGGTGGTGGTGCGTTGATATGCCAAAATGCAGAAGATAAAAATACTATCATGTGGTATGCTACGCAGGCACGCGATGCTTATCCTTACTATCAGCATACTGCTATTGGTTATAACTACCGTATGTCGAATATCTGTGCCGGTATAGGTCGTGGTCAAATGACTGTGGCGCAGGCACACATTGATCATCATAAGCATGTACAAGCATTGTATGAGGAGTTGTTCAAGGAGGTGAAAGGCGTGTCTATCCATAAACAACCTGTGGATGAACGTTACGACTCTAATTTTTGGCTGTGTACTGCGACCATAGATCCTTCGGTCAAAATTGTGGGACAAGAAAATGCTTACAAGGAAATTATAAAGACTGCTGTAGGAGGTGCAGCCGGTGTGATTAAGGCTGTGGATAGTGCTGTGACCGACTGCCAGCCGAATGAGAACGTAGAAGCCTTGCGTGTGTTTATGCTCTCGAAGAAGATTGAGGTACGTCCTGTCTGGAAGCCTATGCACAAGCAACCTGTGTATACGGATGCGCCATTTTATACCAATGGCGTGGAGGAGGCTATCTTTAAGATAGGTTTCTGTTTGCCTGCAGGACCTTATGTAACGGATGATGATGTACGTTATATTGTAGAATCAATTAAAGAAGCTATTGTAGAATGATATTATTATAACATTCAATGATTTAAAGGCGAAAGTATGAGTACTGATAATAAAAAAAACGAACCTATTGGTCTGGCGATTAATGCTGTGATGACTATAATATCAGTAATAGCAATTATTACTGTAGAAACAGGACGTCGGCATTTAAGAAATTATATTCAGAAAAAACGTCAGCAAAAAGTAGATGATGGCTGGTTGAGAAAGGCTCAATGCAATAGCCCGGTTGAAAGAAAATATCTGGAGTTGGATGTTGAATCTGATATGGAATTTCCGTCAGATAAATATACAACTATTCCTTTGAGTGAAACAGAAGAAATGGAATGGAAATCTTTATTTTCTTTATTGGGAGGTGAAACCATACGGGGTAGATTGACAGCTTATTCTTTTGATGGTTTGCTAAAATGTGATCTTTCTGTGTCAGAGTTGTGCAGAGTTAAAGACAATCCTTCTTTAATGAGAGGATATTCTATTGAATACGGAAAAGTTTCAAAGCAGGCTAAATTTGAAAAAGCTGGGAGTGCTTCTGTTGCACCATTAATGATTTATCAGTGTATGGCGGTAATAACCTCCCAGTATTATTTGCAGGTGATAACGGAGAGATTATGTGCGATAGACCAAAAGCTGGATGAAATTTTCAACTTCCTTTCAGTTGATGATAAAGCTGAACTACGTATTGCATACGACCGTTTATTAGAGCTTAATTCGAAAACGTCATTTGATATTGCAGATAAAAATATTGTATCAGACTTTTCTAAATCTGTAGAAAAAGCTAAAGTTAAATACAGAAGTCTTCTGAATGACATAAAGAATTTAAATATAGAATCTAAGTATAAAGATATAGAAGAGGCTAAAAGTAAAATCGCACGTTTGAAGGGTTCCCACTATTTGGACTATTTGGAAATGGCTATGCAATCTGAAGTGTTATCTTATATTGCGAATGTGGTCTCTTTGAAAATCGCAAAAAGTATGAATGCTACAGAAGATGCTGAAATTTTTATGAAGAGATTGAAATTTGACTACTGGAAAAATTATCAAGATCAATTTATGAGGTTGAAATATGATGTTATCACTTATCTTGAATTATCAGCAAAGGATTCATGGTTTGAATCTAAAAAAATACAAAAGATGAAAGAGGAGCAAGAAGCTGTTTTTGAAAAATTAGAAGTCTCACTAATAGAGATGCAAAATAGTCTTGACCGACGAATCGTACAGTATTTAAAGGTTGACAAAAACGGTTCTATAAAGAAATATTTGATGATTAGTTAAGATAACCTGATCCTGGAGAATTTAGTAAAATAACATAAGAACAATTAAATAAATATATGAAAAGAATAAAACAATTAGGCTATTGCGTATTGGCAGCTTTTCTGTTAACAGCTTGCCAGTCTTATAAGAAAGTACCTTACCTGCAGGATGCGGAAGTGGTACTGTATAGTAACCAGAACGAACAGTTGTATGATGCAAAGATCATGCCCAAAGACTTGCTGACGATTGTAGTGTCATGTACCAGTCCTGAATTGGCAGCGCCTTTCAATTTGACGGTGGCTACGCAGAATAATGCTGCTTTGAGTTATACAACTACCCAACCGGTTCTGCAGCAATATTTGGTGGATAATGAAGGTAATATCAACTTTCCGGTATTGGGCGAACTTCATGTGGGTGGATTGACAAAGAAGGCAACTGAACAGATGATTGTAGAAAAACTGAAACCTTATATTACGGAAACTCCTATTGTAACGGTACGAATGGTGAATTATAAGATTTCCGTGATTGGTGAAGTTGCCCGTCCCGGTACATTTACTATTTCCAATGAAAAAGTGAATATCTTGGAAGCTTTGGCTATGGCAGGTGATATGACTGTATATGGTCTGCGTGATGATGTTAAGCTGATACGTGAGAATGCCAATGGTAAGCAGGAAATTATTCCTTTGGATCTGAATAAGGCGGAGACTATTCTTTCTCCTTACTATTATCTGCAGCAGAATGATATTATTTACGTAACTCCCAATAAGGCAAAAGCACGAAATTCGGATATCGGAACTAGTACAAGCTTGTGGTTCTCTGCTACTTCGATCCTTGTTTCTATTGCCAGTTTGTTGTTTAACATCTTGAAATAAAAAGAAAGAGGCATGAAAGAAGAAAATCAAAACGTGAAGGGACGTGAAATAACTGAGGAACAGATTGATTTCCGGGCACTGCTTTTTAAATATATTATTCACTGGCCCTGGTTTGTGGGTGCTGTGTTGCTATGTTTTGTTGGTGCATGGTTTTATTTGCACTGGGCTACACCCATTTATAATATTTCCGCTACAGTTCTGATAAAAGACGAGAAGAAGGGTGGAGGTGCAGGACTTTCTTCGGAACTGGAGGATATGGGGTTAAGTGGTCTGATGACATCTTCTAAAAACATTGATAACGAGCTGGAGGTGCTGCGTTCGAAAACACTTGTAAAAGAGGTGGTTAATCAGTTGGGGCTATATATAACTTATAAAGATGAGGATGAGTTTCCTGCTAAAGGTTTATATAAGACATCTCCGGTGCAGGTAAGCTTGACACCTCAAGAGGCTGAAAAATTGAATGCACCGATGATGGTGGAAATGACTTTGCAGCCTGAAGGTAGTATGGATGTGAATGTGACTGTAGGTGAGAAGGGTTATCAGAAGCATTTTGAGAAGCTGCCTGCTATTTTTCCGACTGATGAAGGTACATTGGCTTTCTTTCAGGCTGTTGATTCGGTAACTTTGCAAGATGGAACGAAAGTTCCTCGGATAGAGAAGGACGTACGCCATATAACTGCGACAATAAACAAACCGATGAGAGTGGCAAAAAGCTATTGTAACAGTCTGTCTATTGCTCCTACTTCTAAAACGACTTCTGTCGCTGTGATTTCCTTGAAGAACTCCAGTCTGCAGCGTGGACAGGACTTTATCAACCAGTTACTTGAGATGTATAATCGCAATACGAACAATGATAAAAACGAGATCGCTCAGAAGACGGCAGAATTTATCGATGAACGTATTGGCATTATCTCAAAAGAATTGGGTAGTACAGAAGCTAATTTGGAGACTTTCAAGCGTGATGCCGGTATCACGGATTTGACGAGTGAAGCTCAGATAGCTTTGGCCGGTAATGCTGAGTATGAAAAGAAAAGTGTGGAGAACCGTACTCAAATCAGCTTGGTAAATGACTTGCGTAAATACTTGAGAGGTAATGAATATGAAGTATTACCAAGTAATGTAGGTTTGCAGGATGCTGCCTTGATCGGAGCTATTGAACGCTACAACGAGATGCTTGTTGAGCGTAAACGCCTGCTGCGTACATCAACAGAGAATAACCCTACGATTGTGAATCTAGATACAAGTATCCGTGCCATGAAAGCCAATGTACAGGCTACTCTTGAAGGAACCTTGCAGGGGTTGATGATTACTAAAGAGAGCCTTGACCGTGAAGCGAGTCGTTATTCCCGTCGTATCAGCAACGCTCCGGGACAGGAACGTGCTTATGTCAGTATTGCCCGTCAGCAGGAGATCAAAGCCGGGTTGTATCTGATGTTGTTACAGAAGCGTGAAGAGAATGCTATTGCTCTTGCTGCTACTGCGAATAATGCGAAGATTATCGATGAAGCGATAGCTGACGATATTCCGGTATCTCCCAAACGTCCTATGATCTATTTGATCGCATTGGTACTTGGTGTTGGGATTCCGGTGGGTATCATCTACTTGATTGAACTGACGAAATTCAAGATTGAAGGACGTGCCGATGTGGAGAAACTAACAAGTGTTCCTGTTGTCGGTGATATTCCATTGACTGATGAGAAGAATGATAAGAATGGTTCTATTGCTGTCTTCGAGAACAAGAATAATCTGATGAGTGAAACCTTCCGTAATATTCGTACCAATCTTCAGTTTATGCTCGATAATGATCAGAAGGTTATCCTTGTGACCTCAACTGTCAGTGGTGAAGGTAAATCATTCGTTTCGTCGAATTTGGCAATCAGTCTTTCTCTTTTGGGAAAGAAAGTGGTAATTGTCGGACTCGATATTCGTAAGCCGGGACTGAATAAAGTATTCCATCTCTCCAATAAGGAGAAAGGTATTACTCAATATCTTTCCAATCCTGAAACGGACCTGATGGAACTTGTTCAACCTTCTGATGTGAATAAGAATCTGTTTATTCTTCCGGGTGGTACTGTTCCTCCTAATCCGACAGAACTGTTAGCTCGTAACGGTCTGGACAGAGCAATAGAAACCTTGAAGAAGAACTTTGATTATGTCATCCTTGATACTGCTCCTATCGGCATGGTAACGGATACCTTATTAATAGGTCGTGTAGCAGACTTGTCAGTTTACGTATGCCGTGCTGATTATACTCATAAGGCGGAATATACATTGATCAATGAACTGTCTTTTGAGAAGAAGCTGCCTAATCTTTGTACCGTCATTAACGGTGTAGACCTGAAGAAGAGAAAATATGGTTATTACTATGGCTACGGCAAGTATGGCAAGCATTATGGTTATGGCAAACGTTATGGTTACGGCTATGGATATGGTCAGACCAAAAGTGAAAGAAAAGACTAGTAAATTTGAAATAAAATATGAAAAAAACGTAGGAAATGGGTGAATTATTTTGTATCTTTATTGCTTATAAACCAAGCATAAAGAGACAATGAATCAACCGGATTTTGTAGTGAAATGCTACAATAAACAAGACTTAGCCCAAATGTATTTCCCTGATATAACTGTTCGCGCTTCAGTAAATAAACTTCGTCGCTGGATGCGTAGATGTCAACCATTAATGGATGAGATACTTTCTACGGATTTTCATCCGAAAACGAAAGCTTTTTCTGTGCGGGAAGTAAGGTTAATCACCTACTATTTGGGTAAGCCGGGAGATTTGTAACCTCAAATCTTTTTTATTCATTCAACAAAAAAACTACGGGAGGCAGCACTTTCGCCATCTCCCGTAGTTTTTTTATAATCCTGAATATTCTTTTCTCGGATCGTAGCAAGGACATGCCTTGTGAATCGTAGCACTCAGCTGATAATGTCCCGCTATCTGCGCCTCCGGATACTGATGCTTGAGAATCGTCAACAGATCGAGCAGAGCAAAGCGTTGTGCCGTAGTTCTCGTATCCGCCGGTCTGCCATTTTCATCCAGCCCGCCTTCATAACAAATCCCGATACTATGCCTGTTAAATCCACGCACATGGGCACCGATTTCGGAGACGGGACGACAATGATGAAGAACTCCGTCCCGGGTGATATAAAAATGATAGCCAATATCACGAAAACCCCGTTGCAAATGACATTCTCGAAGCCGTTCTACAGGGAAGGAAACATTGCAGCGCGTAGCGCTGCAATGAATCACCAACAACTTAATCTCTCTCGGGAGATACTCATCTTTAGAACTTTCCATGCGGATGTATTACAGATGAGCCGTACAGGACGTTACCCCGATAGCAGAAATGATAGACGTTGCAATTGTCACAATGAACTGAAGAATATTCTTCCAAACTTGCTTTTTCATACAATTTTAATCTTTAATAGTAAATAATGATTGATTAAACAGTCGGGTCCGGAGCTTCATCGCCATCGTCACCTGAACCACCGCCGGGCTGATCGCCCTTACCATCGTCCGGCAACGGTTCGTCTCCCGAATCGGGCTTACCGTCACTCTTATACAGTGCAAAGTCCAGCGTTTTACACAACTTGCGGAGATCACTTCCCGGATAGAAAAGCACTTTACCTTTCTCGATACACGATGCCTTGAATTCCTTCTCCGTTGCGGTAGCCGTTGCCGTCTTAAGACTCATGCGGAAATTCCCCAGATCGCCCATCTGAACGATATTCCCTTCATTCAGTACATTGACGATTTCGAGTAGAAACTCTCCGATACAACCTTCCAACTCGCCTTTTGAATAAGACGAACGTTCGGTAATACGTTTGCAGACCTCCTTGACGGTCACTTTCCGTCCGCTACGTGCCACTGCATAATACTTGGGAGCTTCACTAGGTTTCAACAGGTTCTTGCGAGCCATAACAACATAATTCTGTGCCATAATTTTTAATACTTAATACTTATTACTTAATACTTATTACTTAATACTTATTACCTGTAACCGATTACACAACAAAGATACTACATGGGCAAGTGCCCGTGATGTGCAGTGACGCACACAGACGCACTGATAAAAGGAAAAAACATTGAGAAGATTGTATTGAATCTTCCCAATGTTTGCATCCGATCATTGAGAAGGTTTTTTCAAACTTCCCAATGTTTTCAGAGAGTCTTCAAAAGGACAAAAGGACAAAAATGACAGATAGGACTATTTTATGAGATCTTCTGATACTTTCCATGAGATATCTTATTGATTTTGACGCCAATGAACGATTTTATCAGCCTGCTGATCTTGCGGTGGCTGAAATCGTATTTTACGCCGATCTGCATTGCATCTTCGGTAGTGAATGTTTCTGGCAACTCGCCGATGAACTTCCGTGTACTGTTCGGATCTTTCAACGGATGGAGCTGGGAAGACGGCATGGAAGACAATAATAGCCTGCTATGCTCATAACAGCAGAGAACGATCTGGAGAGAACGCTCGAAATCTACATCCTCACAATAGATATCCGGTGCGCCATCATTCGCCTCGAACTGGCGGATGCGTGCTTGGATCATGCTGATGCGCATCACAAGACAGGCATACCGTTTGACAACGGCCTGAAGGTCATCGTTACCTTCCAGAACCACTTCGGCAAGCAGCTTAGAAAACGTATGATTCAGATAATCCCATTGAGAACGGCTGAAGTGAAACAATACAGGATGATTCTTGCAGAAATGATAAAGCTCGAAGACACGATGTGCCAGCGGCTTGAAAGACTCTTCAAGCGAGATACTGTCATCTCCCATGGGCTTCCACTTCGGAATGCTGCGGAAAGTGTAGAGCATGATACGGCTCGGAAGTCCTTTTTCCGAAGTCTCTATCAGTGAAGCCATCTGACTCGGGGTGCCGGTGAGGAACATGGCAAGCATGGGAAAACGGATATAAATGGGGGTTAAACCATTGATCTTGAAAGCGGAATCGATATTCTCATGCTCGAATGCCTTGCGGAGCATATCGTCAAAGTTACCGCAATCCAGATGATTGGCTGTAGCCAGCGTCTGCGCCTCGGTATCGAATATGATGCTTCCTTGCGGACCGTTGTCCCGCATTTGGATCTGCATACGGCTGTAGCTGGTAGTGGCAGGGAGAAAAAGCATTTTGTAAGCTGGTTTTTCCGGTTCTTCGGGACACTCTTCATGTGCCTTTTTCTTATAAGTACAGTCCAGCTTCCATTGGGTGTACTTATGGTTATAAATTTTCTGCTGAAGTTCGCTATTGGAAAGTATCCAGTCGTGGACCTCTTCCAGCAGATAACGTCCTGTTTGCGCAATGCTCTTGTTGCTCCCGGCGGGGGCAATGCCGAAACTGTAGAAATGGGGAGAATACTTTTTGTGATTATAGATGCCGAATGTGCCAGGCAGTACGGAACTCAATGCGGTGAGGTTGGAGAGAAAGGAAAGATCCTGTTCACGATCACCTTCCTCTTCGAGGATACATTCGTTCAGCAGATCGGGCAGATATTTGTACACGCTTTTGGGAAAACAGGGCGTTTCTTTTCTGAATTCTTCGCCTTGCCAATACGCTTCATCTGCTTCATAGACGTTTTCGGATGGGCTATATGTCACTTTTGTCATTTTGTCCTTATGAAGAGAAGAGCAAAGCGGAGAGGCGGAGACGGATGGAGTAGAGGTAACTTTTTGGTAACCAGATTGTAGGATGCTCCTGATTTCCTGTGCGGGAAAGTCGGAGTGCTCAAAATAAACCGTAATCCCGCGTAATATGCTTTCTTGCGAATATCTTCTCCGGCAAGCTTCGCAGGCGAGTTTAAACAGATTGGTGTGTCGTTGCCCGGCGGTCAATGGATTTAAGAAAATGTAGGACGAAAGGAACAAGTTGACTTCCTCTTCCGAGAAGTTCTCGGAGGTTTCGTTTGCTTTTGCAGGTAGCGGAGGAGAGGGGAGGTTTTCTGCTGTCGGCTGGAACGGTTGTGTTTCCACAGCTGCTTCCAGAACGAATGACTGATAGAGACTGGCTACGTATCCGTCCGGTGAATAGGTGAAATAGCACAGGCGGCTTTCGTCTTTACAGGCGGGATCGCTGGTGAGCCCGGTCAGCTGGTCGTAGTAACGGCTGACCAGTAGCTGCCCTTCCCGGTGACGGCCTTCGATGCCTTCCACATAGGCGAAGATTTTCACGCCGTCCGTAGGGCTTTCCAGAGCAGCTACGGTATGAGGGTCGGCAGCGCAAAGACGGATGATCTCCAGCCGATTGGGAACGTGGTCGTAGTCGAGTCCGATAATGTGACTGGGCAACCGGAAATTTCGGATGGCATGCGCTCCGTCGAAGGTGCCGGCAGGAGTGAAGCAGGGGAGCTGACTTTTTAGTTTTTGGGCGGCTTCATGGTCGCCTTCCTGATGGTACCGCCGGATGGATTGGATGATGGAAGCATAAACCGGATGAATACACATAAAGATGACTTCGAGGAAAGACATGATTTTAGGCTTTTTGGAATACACATTTTCGTAAACGGAAACTTTAATTTCTTCGAGTACTTGCATTTGATTTTGATGTTTTATGATTCTCTATCCCACTATCGGGGTAGCGGGTGCAAAGGTAAAGGAGGGGGAGTTAGAACTTGTTTCATAGGTTGAAACAGATTGAATAACCAAATATATATCTATTTTTTATTAAATTTTAAACAAAGAGTAAACATGACAAAAGAAAATCATGGACCTTATGAATTTTTGGGAAGTATGGTAGTGAACCTGATGAATATCGACAAATCGATTTCGTATTCTTTTCTGGAAGATGAGTTGCATATCTCCAGAAGGGATGTGAGTGCCATGCGGCAGGGGAAGGATTTACACGTTTATCAGTACGTGCGTGTCATCAGCTGTATCATGGATGAGATACATCTGGAAATTCTGTTGAATGCACTGCTGAAGGAGTTGAAGAATGTATTTGCAACCCATTGTGATTTGGTGATCGGTACGATTCCACATCGGCTTTACGGAAACGGACAGCCGGCAGAATGGGTGGTAGTGATGAGATGGGACGGGGTAGGGGTCTGATCCTTCTTGTCATACCCGGATTGCTATCTTAGTCTTCTAAAGTACGTCCGCATTTTTTTCATGATCTTGATACCCAAAACTACTCCGTCAAAGATGGCCATGCCGGTATTGAACGAACGCATGAGCGAATCCGCTTTGTTGGCGGCGGGTGCAAGAGGCGAGAATATTTCGCGGGTGGTGGCCGTCATAGCTCGTTTTTGAGCCTGAATTTCATTCAAGAGCTTCTTTTTGCGTTGGGTGATCTCTTCTAATGTAATTTTGGCAGGTGTTTGCGCACTCATAACTTCATTTATTTTGAATCGGTTAAAAACAAGTTAGCGAGGAAGTTTACCATCGGGGAGATGATAAGCTGTTTGCGGAAAATAATGACTAAAGCCATAATCAGTATATTGATGCCGGCAATGATAGCGAAGCTTGCCATAAGTCCGCCTACCAGAGGTTCCAATACATAAGCCAAGGCAAATAACAGATAAAACAGGGCTACCATGCCAAGGATGATAAGTATTACAATCATGATTAACGTTGAAAGAAGTATGGTCAGCTTCTCCGTCAACTCTAACTTGGTGTATTCTTTTTGAAGTTCCAGATACTTTTTGAACTCAAAAAACAACTGTTGAAAGTTCTCAATACTTTTATCGTCTGCAAACATGGTCGCTCTGTTTTAGTCCTTTACTTACTTATTCTCCTATTTCTCCTTTAATTTCAGCTGCGATTTCGTCAACGAGATTTTCCATTTCGTTGCGGTTCAGCTTGATTCCTTTTTTACGAAGAATTTCTGCGATCTTATTACGGGTATCTTCTCCCTTTTCAGGAGCAAACAAAATACCAAGGGCTGCACCTACGGCTGCACCACCCAGAAAAGCTGCTAATACATTTAATCCTTTCATAATTTATACTGTTTAAAATGATTATGATACAACAAATATAACATTTTTCTCCAAAGGTTGTTCGCAAAAACAGAAAAAAAGTACTTCCTTTTTATCATTCTTGATTTCTTTTATGGTTTAATCTTATTTAACTAGACTTTTGGACTAACAAATGAGACTTAAGGCGTACTTTTGTCATTCAATATTGTAATTCAAAACATAATGAAAGCGAAGATTGTTTTTATAACCGGAGCGAGCAGCGGAATCGGCGAAGGATGCGCCCGTAAATTTGCTAAGGAAGGATGGAACCTGATTTTGAATGCCCGTACAGTGTCGAAGCTGGAAGAACTGAAGGCTGAACTGGAAAAAGAGTATGGAATACAGGTCTGTGTGTTGCCTTTTGATGTTCGCGACCGGAAACAGGCTGCCGCCGCACTGGAAGCGTTGCCGGAAGAATGGAAATCGATTGATGTATTGATTAACAATGCCGGACTGGTGATCGGAGTGGACAAAGAGTTCGAAGGTAGTCTGGACGAGTGGGATATCATGATCGATACGAATATAAGAGGTTTGCTCGCCATGACACGTCTGGTAGTTCCGGGCATGGTGGAACGGGGGTGCGGACACATTATTAATATAGGTTCTATCGCCGGAGATGCCGCCTATCCCGGAGGCAGTGTTTACTGCGCCACCAAAGCTGCTGTGAAGGCACTTTCGGACGGACTTCGGATAGACTTGGTGGATACGCCGCTGCGGGTGACGAATATCAAACCGGGCATGGTGGAAACAAACTTTACAGTGGTCCGTTACCGTGGTGACAAGCAGGCGGCTGACAATTTTTACAAGGGAATCCGCCCGCTGACCGGAGACGATATTGCCGAAACGGTATATTATGCTGCCTCGGCTCCTGCGCATATTCAGATTGCAGAGGTGCTTTTGATGCCGACTTATCAGGCAACGGGCACTATTTCTTATAAGAAGAAGGCAGAATAGACGTTTTTTCGCTCATTTTCTTTGCCGGATGATAAAATTTCTATTATTTTGTTGCCCGAAAACTAAATGTGAACGAACAAGATTATTGAATTATTAATTAAATACAGAATATTGGATATGAAAAAATTGGTCGTATTAGGAATGGGAGTATGCATGGTGCTTGCGTTTGCATCTTGTAAATCCAGTGAAAGCGCCTATAAAAAAGCTTACGAAAAAGCAAAACAGCAAGAATTGGCAGAACCGCAGGTGGAAGCTCCGGTAGAAGTGACTCCGGTTGTTGCAGCTCCTGTGACAACACCTAAGGCTACAGATACAACCGGCGTTCGTCAGGAAAAGGTGACAGTCGTTTCCGGTACCGACGGATTGAAGGATTACAGCGTAGTAGTAGGCAGCTTCGGTGTGAAAGCGAATGCTGAAGGCTTGAAAGACTGGTTGGACGGACAAGGTTACAACGCAACAATCGCATTCAATGCGGAAAAAGCAATGTACCGTGTGATTGTAAGCTCATTCGCTGACAAAGCGGCTGCTGTCGATGCACGTGACGCATTCAAGGCTAAATACCCGAGTCGTACAGACTTCCAGGGAGCTTGGTTGCTGTATCGTATTTATTGATTTCTTTTTGGTAATATATATCGGGATGGATAACCTGTTTTCCCGAAATAAGAAGGCGGTAACTGGGAAGTTACTGCTTTTTTGTTACACATTGTAAATTCGTTTTTTAGAAATTTTTATCATTCTACTAAAAGAAGTTATAAATAGCAGGTGGGAAACTTTTTTCGTAAATAAAGTTTTTACTTTTGTCATTATGAAACAGAAATATGTAATGGCTGCTATCGATGCAGCGTTGAAAGCGGGTGAAAAAATCCTTTCTATCTATGAAGATCCGAAGTCGGATTTTGAAATAGAGAGGAAGGCGGATAACTCTCCCTTAACGATAGCAGACAGGAAAGCCCACGAGGCGATTGTGGCCATTTTGAATGAAACTCCTTTTCCGGTTCTTAGTGAAGAAGGAAAGCATATGGACTATGCAGTGCGGCGAGGCTGGGATACTTTATGGATTGTAGACCCGCTGGACGGAACGAAGGAGTTCATCAAGCGTAACGGAGAATTTACGGTAAATATAGCTTTGGTGCAGAACGCTGTACCTGTAATGGGTGTTATTTACGTGCCTGTAAAAAAAGAACTTTATTTTGCAGTGGAGGGGACAGGTGCCTATAAGTGTTCCGGCATTGTCGGTCTGGAAGACGAGGGAGTGACCTTACAGCAGATGATTGAGAAATCGAAACGGATGCCATTGGCGGATGCGCGCGACCATTTTATTGCTGTCGCTTCCCGTTCACACCTGACGCCTGAAACTGAAACATATATTGCAGACTTAAAAAAGAAACACGGCAATGTGGAACTGATATCAAGCGGAAGTTCTATTAAAATCTGTCTGGTTGCCGAAGGAAAGGCGGATGTCTATCCGCGTTTTGCTCCGACGATGGAATGGGATACGGCTGCCGGACATGCGATAGCCCGTGCCGCAGGGATGGAAGTATATCAGGCAGGGAAGGAGGAACCTTTGCGATATAACAAAGAGGATCTGCTGAATCCGTGGTTTATCGTTGAAGCAAAAAGAGAACGCTAATTAATGTTTATATGACATTTGAAATTGTATTTGTACTATTATCCTTATTAGGAATGATGGCTGCCCTGATCGCGGATAAGATGCGGCCGGGCATGGTGCTCTTTTCGGTAGTGGTTTTATTTCTGTGCGTCGGCATTCTGACTCCGAAGGAAATGCTTGAAGGTTTCAGTAATAAAGGAATGATTACCGTCGCCTTGTTATTCCTGGTTAGTGAAGGTATCCGTCAGTCGGGTACATTAGGGCAAGTGATCAAGAAACTGCTTCCGCAGGGGAAGACGACGGTGTTTAAAGCGCAGCTGCGTATCCTGCCGTCTGTTGCATTCATTTCTGCCTTTCTGAATAATACTCCGGTGGTAGTCATCTTTGCCCCGATCATCAAGCATTGGGCGAAATCGGTAAAACTTCCGGCCACCAAGTTCCTGATTCCCCTTTCTTATGTGACTATCCTCGGCGGTATCTGTACGCTGATCGGCACTTCTACCAATCTGGTAGTGCATGGTATGATTCTGGAAGCCGGCTATGAAGGCTTCACCATGTTCGAACTGGGAAAGGTCGGCATCTTTATTGCCATTGCCGGTATCATATATCTTTTCATTTTCTCCAAACGGCTCTTGCCCGATGCACGTCCGGATACGGCTGTACCCGATGAAGAAGTGGAGGAAGGAGAGAAGCTGCATCGTGTAGAAGCTGTATTGGGAGCCCGTTTCCCCGGTATCAACAAGAAACTGAGTGATTTCAATTTCCAGCGTCACTATGGTGCGGAAGTGAAAGAGATCAAAACACGTAACGGTCAGCGCTATGTCGATCATCTGGAGGATGTAGTGCTCCGTGAGGGTGATACGCTTGTGGTGATGGCGGATGATACGTTTATCCCGACTTGGGGAGAATCTTCGGTATTCGTGCTGCTTACCAACGGCAATGATCCGGATACTTCGGGAAAGAAGAAGCGCTGGTTGGCGCTAATCTTGCTGGTACTGATGATTGTCGGTGCTACGGTGGGCGAACTGCCGGCAACCAAAGAGATGTTTCCCGATATCAAGCTGGATATGTTTTTCTTTGTCTGCATTACTACTATTATCATGGCGTGGACCAATATTTTCCCCGCCCGTAAGTATACCAAATATATTTCGTGGGATATTCTGATTACGATTGCCTGCGCATTTGCCATCAGCAAGGCTATGGTGAACTCCGGTGTGGCCGATTGTGTGGCAGGATTTATCATCGGTTTGAGTGACGATTACGGACCGCATGTATTACTTGCTATATTGTTTGTCATCACGAATTTGTTTACGGAACTGATCACGAACAATGCGGCTGCGGCTCTGGCATTTCCGTTGGCACTGTCCATCTCGGCGCAGTTGGGCGTAAGTCCGACACCTTTCTTTGTCGTGATCTGTATGGCTGCGTCTGCCAGCTTTTCCACACCGATCGGTTATCAGACTAATTTGATTGTGCAAGGTATCGGCAACTATAAGTTTACGGATTTTGTCCGTATCGGTCTGCCGCTCAATATCATCACTTTCTTAATCTCTGTGATCCTGATCCCGTTGATCTGGAACTTTTAATAAACATATTCTATAAATGGAAGAAAAAAATCATATATATCCGATTTTTGACCGCATGATGACGCGGGAGGACAAAGAAGAACTTCTGGGACAGCATAGCGTGATGATCTGGTTTACAGGTCTGAGCGGATCAGGTAAAAGTACGATTGCGATTGCATTGGAACGTGAACTCCATAAGCGCGGACTGCTTTGCCGTATTCTGGATGGAGACAATATCCGCAGCGGTATCAACAATAATCTGGGCTTCTCCGAAACTGACCGTGTAGAGAATATCCGTCGTATCGCCGAAGTATCCAAGTTGTTTCTGGACAGCGGCATCATTACGATTGCGGCATTTATCAGTCCCAATAATGATATCCGTGAAATGGCAGCGAATATTATCGGAAAAGATGATTTCCTGGAAGTTTTCGTAAGCACCCCGCTGGAAGAGTGTGAAAAGCGGGATGTGAAAGGACTGTACGCCAAAGCGCGCAAGGGAGAAATTCAGAATTTCACCGGAATTTCCGCACCGTTTGAAGTGCCCGAACATCCGGCCTTGTCATTGGATACTTCGAAGCTGAGTCTGGAAGAGTCGGTCAACCGCCTGTTGGAGATGGTGTTGCCGAAAATAGAAAAGAAATAAATGAAGAAATTTCAAAAAAGATGGAAGAATATAAACTGAGCCATTTGAAAGAACTCGAAGCCGAGTCAATTCATATCATCCGCGAGGTGGCGGCGGAATTTGAGAATCCGGTGATGCTGTACAGCATCGGAAAAGATTCTTCGGTGATGGTGCGCTTGGCTGAAAAAGCGTTTTATCCGGGAAAAGTTCCCTTCCCGTTGATGCATATCGATTCGAAGTGGAAGTTTAAGGAAATGATCCAGTTCCGCGACGAATATGCCAAGAAACATGGCTGGAACCTGATTGTGGAAAGTAATATGGAAGCGTTTCATGCAGGGGTAGGACCTTTCACGCATGGAAGCAAGGTACATACGGACCTGATGAAGACTCAGGCATTGCTGCATGCGCTGGATAAATATAAATTTGACGCTGCATTCGGCGGCGCGCGCCGGGATGAAGAAAAGTCACGTGCCAAGGAGCGTATCTTCTCTTTCCGTGATAAATTCCACCAGTGGGACCCGAAGAACCAGCGTCCTGAATTGTGGGATATCTACAACGCCCGTGTACACAAAGGTGAGAGTATCCGTGTGTTCCCGATCAGCAACTGGACGGAGCTGGATATCTGGCAGTATATCCGTCTGGAGAATATTCCGATCGTTCCGCTGTATTATGCCAAGGAACGTCCTGTGATCAATCTGGATGGTAATATCATCATGGCGGATGACGACCGTCTGCCGGAAAAATATCGTGATCAGATCGAAATGAAGATGGTGCGTTTCCGTACTCTGGGCTGCTGGCCGTTGACGGGCGCAGTAGAGAGCGGTGCGGCTACCATCGAAGAGATCGTGGAAGAGATGATGACGACTACCAAGAGCGAACGTACTACCCGTGTGATCGACTTTGACCAGGAAGGCAGCATGGAGCAGAAGAAACGTGAAGGGTATTTTTAAGCAATTAAAAATGAATGATTAAAAAAACTAAAAGTTGGAAATGGATAATAAGCTGGATATAAAGGCCTTTCTGGATAAAGACGAACAGAAAGACTTGCTGAGACTGTTGACTGCCGGTTCGGTGGATGACGGAAAATCGACTTTGATCGGACGTCTGTTGTTTGACAGTAAGAAACTGTACGAAGATCAGCTGGATGCATTGGAACGTGACAGTAAGCGTGTAGGTAATGCAGGCGAACATATAGACTATGCTTTGTTGCTCGATGGATTGAAAGCGGAGCGTGAGCAGGGGATTACGATTGATGTGGCTTACCGCTACTTCTCTACCAATGGCCGTAAGTTTATCATTGCGGATACTCCGGGACACGAACAGTATACACGTAATATGATTACCGGTGGCTCTACGGCCAATCTGGCAATTATCTTGGTAGACGCCCGTACGGGTGTGATTACCCAGACCCGTCGTCATACTTTCCTGGTATCTCTGCTGGGCATCAAGCACGTGGTGCTGGCGGTCAATAAGATGGACCTGGTGGACTTCTCCGAGGAACGGTTCAACGAGATTGTATCGGAATACAAGAAATTCGTAGAACCGCTGGGTATTCCGGATGTGAACTGTATTCCTCTTTCTGCTTTGGACGGTGACAACGTTGTGGATAAGTCCGAACGCACACCATGGTATAAAGGAATCTCTTTGCTGGACTTCCTCGAAACGGTTCATATCGATAATGATCATAACTTCACGGATTTCCGTTTCCCTGTGCAGTATGTGTTGCGCCCGAACCTTGACTTCCGTGGTTTCTGCGGTAAAGTGGCATCGGGTATTGTCCGCAAGGGAGATACAGTGATGGCATTGCCTTCCGGAAAGACTTCCAAGGTGAAGAGTATCGTGACATACGACGGCGAACTGGATTACGCTTTCCCGCCGCAGTCGGTTACACTGACACTGGAAGACGAAATCGACGTATCCCGTGGTGAAATGCTGGTGCATCCGGACAACTTGCCGATCGTTGACCGCAACTTCGAAGCGATGATGGTATGGATGGATGAAGAACCGATGGACATCAATAAATCGTTCTTTATCAAGCAGACTACCAATTTGAGCCGTACCCGCATCGACGCGATCAAATATAAAGTGGATGTCAACACGATGGAGCATCTTTCCATTGACAATGGACAACTGACAAAGGACAATTTGCCATTGCAGCTCAATCAGATCGCCCGCGTTGTGCTGACTACTGCCAAGGAGCTTTTCTTCGATCCTTATAAAAAGAATAAATCTTGCGGTTCTTTTATCCTGATCGATCCGATTACGAATAATACCTCTGCCGTAGGTATGATTATCGACCGGGTGGAAATGAAAGATATGGCTGCCACGGACGACATCCCCGTACTGGATTTGTCGAAACTGGACATCGCTCCGGAACATCACGCTGCCATAGAAAAAGCTGTGAAGGAACTGGAACGCCAGGGGATTGCAGTGAAATTAATAAAATAGATTGTTAAACAATGAATTGAAAACCAGAAATGACGGTCATCTACCGTTTTAATTCTCCATTTTCAATTTTCAATTTTCAATTAAAGTGGGATTACTTGAATTTAATAAACTTCCGATTAATACGTTGGTAGGTGCCGACTGGAAAACGTTTAAGGCAATCACTGCCGGCCGTGATATTGATGCTGCTTATAAAGGCAAGTACCGGTTGACGAAAGCGGTGTGCCGCCTGCTTTCTCCGTTGGCTGCATTGCAGGATAAACGCTACGAAAAGTTGTTGGCCAATCAGCCGCTGGAACATGATCCGGTATTCATTCTGGGACACTGGCGGAGTGGAACTACTTTTGTACATAACGTGTTCTCCTGCGACAAGCATTTTGGGTATAACACAACTTATCAGACCGTATTCCCGCATCTGATGATGTGGGGACAGCCTTTCTTCAAGAAGAATATGAGCTGGCTGATGCCGGACAAGCGTCCGACGGATAATATGGAGCTGGCAGTGGATCTTCCGCAGGAGGAAGAGTTTGCATTGTCGAACATGATGCCGTATACCTATTATAATTTCTGGTTCCTGCCGAAATATCAACAGGAATATGCGGACAAGTATCTGCTGTTTGATGATATCACGGACAAAGAACTGAAAGTGTTTGAAGAGGTATTCACGAAATTGATCAAGATTTCTTTGTGGAACACCAAGGGTACGCAATTCCTCAGCAAGAACCCTCCTCATACGGGCAGGGTGAAAGAATTGGTGAAAATGTTCCCGAACGCCAAGTTTATCTACCTGATGCGTAATCCGTATACGGTATTTGAATCTACACGCAGTTTCTTTACAAATACAATCCAGCCTCTGAAACTGGAGGATGTCAGCAATGAACAATTGGAGGAGAATATCCTTTCTATTTATGCAAAGCTGTATCATAAGTATGAATCGGATAAGAAATTCATTCCGGAAGGCAATCTGATCGAAGTGAAGTTTGAAGACTTTGAAGCGGATGCGATGGGAATGACGGAGAATATTTATAAGTCACTTTCTATCCCCGGCTTCGCCGAAGCACAAGGAGATATCGAAAAATATGTCGGCGGCAAGAAGGGATATAAGAAGAATAAGTATAAATATGATGACCGGACGATTCGATTGGTAGAGGAAAACTGGGATTTTGCTTTGAAACAATGGAACTATAATTTATAAAAGAAAGGATAAGTATTGATGATTAAGAAAATGGTTCATCGCCTGTTTCTGACAGGCTTCGTTGCATTTTTTTCTTCCTTGTCTTTGATGGCGCAGCATAAAGTGGAGATGGTCCCCTTCGGGGATATGGACCAATGGGTGGACCGCCAGATAAAAGAGTCGGGGATTATCGGAGGGAATACGAAGAATGTGTATGAGATTGGTCCGACGACTGTAATTAAGGGAGATCAGGTGTATAAGAATATGGGTGGCTCACCGTGGGCGACTTCGAATGTGATGGCGAAAGTGGCAGGTATTACCAAGACAAATACGTCGGTTTTTCCGGAGAAACGGGGAGACGGTTACTGTGCACGCCTGGATACGCGTATGGAGAGTGTGAAGGTACTGGGGCTTGTCAATATAACCGTATTGGCTGCCGGCTCTATCTTTACGGGATCTGTGCACGAACCGATCAAGGGTACCAAAAACCCGCAGAAGATGCTTCAGACGGGGATTCCGTTTACCAAGAAGCCGGTTGCCCTTCAGTTTGACTATAAAGTGAAGATGTCCGACAGGGAAAAACGTATACGTGCTACCGGTTTCAGTAAAATTACAGATGTAGCAGGCAAGGATTATCCGGCTGCTATTTTATTTTTGCAGAAACGCTGGGAGGATGCCAACGGAAATGTTTATGCCAAGCGTATCGGAACGTTGGTGACTTATTACTATCACTCTACCGACTGGAAGAATAATGCCACGTATGAAATTATGTATGGAGACATTACCAGCCGTCCCGAATATAAACCTCACATGATGCGTCTGCAGGTGACTGAGAACTATACAGTCAACAGCAAAGGTGAAAGCGTGCCTATCCACGAAGTGGCATGGGGGGATGAAAATGATGAGCCGACTCATCTGTATCTCCAGTTCACATCCAGTCATGGCGGAGCTTACGTCGGTTCACCCGGAAATTCATTGTGGATTGATAATGTAAAACTGGTATATTAATTAAGGTAGCGGAAAAAATAAGGGATAACCAATGATAATCGATATCATTGGTTATTTTTTTTGCTTTTATTTTTCTTTCAAAAATGTTGGCTATACCCTTTGTAGGCTATCCAACACTTTTATCATCCCATATAAATATCACGAAGAAAT
The DNA here is from genome assembly GCF_003434395.1 of Bacteroides sp. AM23-12. Lineage (NCBI taxonomy): Bacteria > Pseudomonadati > Bacteroidota > Bacteroidia > Bacteroidales > Bacteroidaceae > Bacteroides > Bacteroides sp. AM23-12. The sequence goes on along the minus strand of NZ_QTLF01000002.1, from coordinate 100,516 downwards.
GTTTTTTTACGAGTTTTTTTGTGTGTATTACAATAAATATCTATATTTGCACTAAATTTAAAGAAAAAGGGTAGAGATTTATATCTCTTTGTTTAAGATTTAGAGCCTGTAGAGTTGTGGTTATAGCGTAACACAAACTGCATTATATTATTTACTAAAATAAATTGAGATGAAAAAGGGTTTATTGTTTATTTTAATGGTAGGGGCTTCTGTGTGCCTGTCTGCTCAGGAAAAAGGAAAAACAGAAGGTAAAGCCTACACTGTAGAGACTAATCGTTTTGGGGCCAATTGGTTCATTAGTGGTGGCGTTGGTGGTCAAATGTACTTTGGCGACAACGACGGTAAAGCGGATTTCGGAAAACGCATTGCTCCGGCACTTGATATTGCCGTAGGTAAATGGTTTACTCCGGGTATCGGATTGCGTGTCGCATACAACGGTCTTCAAGCTAAGGGAGCTGCTCCTAGTGCTAATGACTTGTATACAAAAGGTGGCAAGTATTCTAACGGTTACTACAAGCAGAAATGGAACATGGCTAACTTCCATGGTGATGTTCTCTTCAACCTTTCTAACATGTTCTGCGGTTACAACGAGGATCGTCTTTATTCATTCATTCCTTATGTAGGTGCAGGTGTGGCTCTTTCTTGGTCAGAACCTCATCAACAAAACTTAGGTATCAATGCCGGTTTGATCAACCGCTTCCGTGTATCGGATGCTTGGGATATCAACCTTGAATTGCGTGGCCTTTTGATGAAGGATGCATTCGGCGGAACTTCTAAAGAAGGTATGGCCGGTGTAACTGTAGGTGTAACTTACAAGTTCAAAAAACGCGGATTCAACGCTGTTCCTACTGTACCGATGGTACCGGAAAGCCAGTTGGACGACATGAGAAACAGACTGAACTCTCTGAAGGGTGAAAACGAATCTCTGAAACGTGACTTGGTTGAAGCACGCAACAAGAAGCCGGAAGTAATCGTTAAGAAAGAAGGTGGATTCGTTCCACGTCTGGTTGTTGTATTCAACATTGGTAAGAGCAACATCAGCAAGAGAGAGTACATGAACATCGAAGCAATGGCTAAGGGTATCAAAGCTAATCCGGAAAAGACATTTACTGTTACAGGATATGCTGACAAGGGTACTGGTTCTGCTGAGTACAACATGAAGTTAAGTAAGAAGAGAGCTGAAGCTGTACGTGACCTGATGGTGAATGAATTCGGTGTACCTGCTTCTCAACTGAAGGTTGATTACAAGGGTGGTGTAGGCAATATGTTCTACGATGACGCTAAGTTGAGCCGTGTTGCTATCGTGGAAGAATAATCCACAGTTGAAATAATAGAATAAAAGAGACGTTTCCTTTCGCGGGAAGCGTCTTTTTTGTATTTTTGTACCCCATATGAGCAGAATAGTAGCTATAGATTATGGAAGGAAGCGCACAGGGATAGCTGTGAGCGATACGTTGCAACTGATTGCAAACGGGTTGACAACTGTACCCACGCATGAACTTCTGAACTTTATCGGTGGGTATGTGGCAAAAGAACCGGTAGAGCGGATTATTATAGGATTGCCCAAGCAGATGAATAATGAAGCTTCGGAAAATATGAAGAACATCGAACCCTTTGTTCGTTCATTGAAGAAACGTTTCCCGGAACTTCCTGTAGAATATGTGGACGAACGTTTCACATCTGTTCTCGCACACCGTACGATGCTGGAAGCCGGACTGAAAAAGAAAGACCGGCAAAACAAAGCATTGGTGGATGAGATAAGTGCCACTATTATTCTGCAAACATATTTGGAGAGTAAACGTTTTTAATAATAAGACAGAGAATAATTTAATTTTTTAGTAGAGTATAAAGTATGATTTTACCAATTTATGTATATGGCCAGCCTGTTTTGAGAAAGGTGGCAGAGGACATAACCCCGGAGTATCCGAACCTGAAAGAGCTGATCGCGAATATGTTTGAAACAATGGTGCACGCCGATGGCGTGGGATTGGCTGCTCCACAGATCGGCTTGCCTATCCGTGTCGTTACGATTACATTAGACCCGCTTTCGGAAGACTATCCGGAATTTAAGGATTTTAATAAAGCTTATATCAATCCTCATATCATCGAAGTGGGTGGGGAGGAAGTCAGTATGGAAGAAGGCTGTCTGAGTCTGCCCGGCATTCATGAGTCTGTGAAAAGAGGAGATAAGATCCGTGTGAAATACATGGACGAGAACTTTGTAGAGCATGATGAAGTGGTGGAAGGCTATCTGGCAAGGGTGATGCAGCATGAGTTCGACCATCTGGACGGAAAGATGTTTATCGACCACCTTTCGCCGTTGCGCAAACAAATGATAAGAGGAAAATTAAATACGATGCTGAAAGGAAAAGCGCGTAGTTCATATAAGATGAAACAGGTGAAATAAAGATAAAAAACGTTTATATCCCTGTTAAGTAAGCGAAAAGCATTATTTTTGTTTCGTTTACAAGCATAAAATATCAATGATTAAAAGAATACTAACAGTTTTATTGCTGTTCCCCACACTGGTTTGTGCTCAGATTAATACGGAGCGGGTGATGACTATTGCCCGCAATGCGCTGTATTTTGAGGACTACGTGCTTTCTATTCAGTATTTCAACCAGGTAATTAATGCGAAGCCATATTTGTATGAGCCTTATTTTTTCAGGGCGCTGGCAAAGGTGAACCTGGAGGATTATCAAGGAGCGGAAGCGGATTGTGACGAGGCTATCAAACGGAATCCGTTTGTAGTAGGTGCATATCAGGTTCGTGGACTGGCACGGATTCGTCAGAGTAAATTCGACGGGGCGATTGAGGATTATCAGAAAGCATTGCATTATGATCCGGAAAACATCACCTTGTGGCACAATCTGACCTTGTCTCATATTCAGAAAAAGGATTATGACGCAGCCAAGGAGGATTTGGAGAGCTTGCTGAAAGTGTCTCCGCGCTATACACGTGCCTATCTGATGAGGGGAGAGGTTTCTTTGCAGCAGAAGGATACGGTTGCGGCACTGAAGGACTTTAATACGGCTCTCGAACTGGATAAGTATGATCCGGACGCATGGTCGGCAAGGGCTATTGTCCGCTTGCAGCAGTCCAACTATGCAGAAGCGGAATCGGATCTGGACCGTGCGATTCATCTGAGTGCGAAGAACGCGGGCAATTATATAAACCGTGCTTTGGCCAGATTCCATCAGAATAATCTGAGGGGTGCTATGAGCGATTATGACCTGGCTTTGGATATTGATCCCAATAACTTTATCGGGCATTATAACCGTGGTTTGCTTCGTGCCCGTGTCGGGGATGACAACCGCGCTATCGAGGACTTCGATTTTGTGATTCAGATGGAACCTGATAATATGATGGCTATCTTTAACCGTGCGTTGCTTCGTGCTCAGACGGGAGATTACCGGGGTGCTATCAAAGACTATACGACAGTTATCGACCAGTATCCGAACTTCCTCGCAGGATATTATCATCGTGCGGAAGCCCGCAAGAAGATCGGCGACAAGAAGGGGGCCGAACAGGATGACTTCAAACTGTTGAAGGCTCAGCTTGACAAGCAGAATGGAGGGACGAACAAAGACGTTGCCCAGAATCAGAATAAGGATAAAGAAAACCAGAGCGGCGAGAACGGTGACGAAAGCGAGGAAGGAAAAACTCGTAAGAAGTCTGACAAGAACATGAACAACTATCGCAAAATTGTGATTGCCGATGATTCTGAAGCGGATCAACGCTATACAAGTGATTATCGCGGACGCGTACAGGATAAGAATGTGAACATAAAACTGGAACCGATGTTTGCCTTGACTTATTATGAAAAGTCGAGCGAAGTGAAGCGTTCGGTGAATTTCCATAAGTTTATTGAAGACCTGAATCTGGCGAATGTACTTCCGAAGCGTATCCGTATTACAAATATGGAGGCCCCGCTGACGGAAGAACAGGTGAAATTCCATTTTGCCCTGATTGATGCGCATACATCGGCTATTGTGGACGATGACAAGAGTGCTCCGAAGCGTTTTGCCCGTGCCATTGACTTTTATCTGGTACAGGATTTCTCCAGTGCGGTTGCCGACCTGACTCAGGCGATATTGCTGGACGGAGATTTCTTCCCGGCCTATTTCATGCGTGCACTGATTCGTTGTAAACAACTGGAATATCAGAAGGCTGAACAGGCTGCCGAAGCGGATATGCCGAGTGGCGCTGCTGCCAAGGAAGTGAGTGCGGTGGATTATGAAGTTGTCAGAAAGGACCTGGATAAGGTGATAACTCTGGCTCCGGATTTCGTTTACGCTTATTATAACCGTGCCAATGTGGCGGCTATGCTGAAAGATTACAGGGCTGCGATTGTCGATTACGATAAGGCGATTCAGCTGTCTCCGGACTTTGCTGACGCTTATTTCAACCGGGGACTTACGCATATTTTCCTGGGTAATAATAAGGCGGGAATCTCAGATTTGAGCAAGGCCGGTGAACTAGGAGTTGTTTCTGCTTACAACGTGATCAAGCGTTTCACGGATCAGACAGAATAACATTTTTTTGATAAAAAATAGAAAACTCAAAAGATTTCGTTACTTTTGCGTTCTCATTATGAAAATATAACATCATCATATTATGATAAAGATAACATTTCCCGATGGCTCCGTTCGTGAGTATAACGAAGGAGTGAACGGTTTACAGATTGCAGAAAGTATCAGTTCGCGCTTGGCACAGGATGTACTTGCATGTGGCGTGAACGGTGAGACTTATGATTTAGGACGTCCTATTAATGAAGATGCTGATTTCGTACTTTACAAATGGGACGATGAAGAAGGCAAACATGCATTTTGGCACACAAGCGCCCACTTGCTGGCTGAAGCTTTGCAGGAACTTTATCCGGGTATCCAGTTTGGTATCGGACCGGCTATCGAAAACGGTTTCTACTATGATGTGGATCCGGGAGAAGCTGTGATTAAAGAAAGTGACCTGCCTGCCATCGAAGCAAAGATGCTTGAATTGTCGGCAAAGAAAGAAGCGGTAGTCAGAGAAAGTATTTCGAAGACGGACGCTCTGAAAATGTTTGGCGACCGTGGCGAAACGTATAAATGTGAATTGATCTCAGAACTGGAAGACGGACATATTACTACCTACACCCAGGGTGCGTTTACTGACCTTTGCCGTGGTCCTCACTTGATGACGACTGCGCCGATCAAGGCTATCAAGCTGACAACTGTTGCCGGTGCTTACTGGCGCGGTCACGAAGACCGTAAGATGCTGACCCGTATCTATGGTATCACATTCCCGAAAAAGAAAATGCTGGATGAATATCTGGTGTTGCTGGAAGAAGCCAAGAAACGTGACCACCGTAAGATCGGTAAGGAAATGCAGTTGTTCATGTTCTCTGAAACAGTAGGTAAGGGACTTCCGATGTGGTTGCCGAAAGGTACTGCACTGCGTTTGCGTCTGCAAGAGTTCTTGCGTCGTATCCAGACCCGCTATGACTATCAGGAAGTAATTACTCCGCCTATCGGTAATAAGTTGCTGTATGTGACTTCCGGTCACTATGCAAAATACGGTAAGGATGCGTTCCAGCCGATCCATACTCCGGAAGAAGGAGAGGAGTATTTCCTGAAACCGATGAACTGTCCGCATCACTGCGAGATATATAAGAATTTTCCGCGTTCATACAAGGACCTTCCGTTGCGTATTGCAGAATTCGGTACGGTTTGCCGTTATGAACAAAGTGGTGAGCTTCACGGTTTAACTCGTGTACGCAGCTTTACTCAGGATGACGCACATATTTTCTGTCGTCCGGATCAGGTGAAAGATGAGTTCCTCCGTGTGATGGATATCATTTCTATCGTGTTCCGTTCGATGAATTTCCAGAATTTCGAGGCTCAGATATCACTCCGTGATAAAGTGAACCGTGAAAAATACATCGGTAGCGATGACAACTGGGAGAAAGCTGAACAGGCGATTATCGAGGCTTGTGAGGAAAAAGGCTTGCCGGCTAAGATTGAGTACGGTGAAGCTGCTTTCTATGGTCCCAAGCTCGACTTTATGGTGAAAGATGCCATCGGCCGCCGTTGGCAGTTGGGAACCATTCAGGTAGACTATAACTTGCCGGAACGTTTTGAACTGGAATATATGGGCTCTGACAACCAGAAGCACCGTCCGGTGATGATTCACCGTGCGCCATTCGGATCAATGGAACGTTTTGTGGCTGTATTGATCGAACACACTGCCGGTAAGTTCCCGTTGTGGCTGACTCCGGATCAGGTAGCTATCCTGCCGATCAGTGAAAAGTTCAATGAGTATGCAGAGCAAGTGAAGATGTATCTGAAAATGCATGAAATCCGTGCTATTGTGGATGATCGTAATGAAAAGATCGGCCGCAAGATCCGTGATAATGAAATGAAACGCATTCCTTATATGTTGATTGTGGGTGAAAAAGAAGCTGAAAATGGTGAAGTTTCTGTTCGCAGACAAGGGGAAGGCGACAAAGGAACCATGAAATATGAAGAATTTGCTAAAATTTTGAACGAAGAAGTTCAGAATATGATAAATAAATGGTAACTTTGCAGCCGTTTCATGATAAATATTTAGTAGAACAATAAAAAAATCAAACTAGGAAGTAAACGTTTTTAATGAAGAATGACACTTTAAAAGGGCAATATAGAATCAATGAACAGATTCGTGCCAAAGAAGTCCGCATCGTGGGCGACGAGATTGAACCGAAAGTATATCCTATCTTTCAGGCCTTGAAAATGGCTGAAGAGAAAGAGCTGGATCTAGTTGAAATTTCCCCCAATGCTCAACCTCCTGTTTGTCGTATTATTGATTACTCTAAATTTCTTTATCAATTAAAGAAACGCCAGAAGGAGCAGAAAGCGAAGCAGGTAAAAGTGAACGTAAAGGAAATCCGTTTCGGACCGCAGACTGACGATCATGATTACAACTTTAAGCTGAAACATGCCAGAGGATTCCTGGAAGACGGGGATAAAGTGAAGGCATATGTATTCTTTAAGGGGCGTTCCATCCTTTTCAAGGAACAAGGTGAAGTGTTATTGCTTCGTTTTGCCAACGATCTTGAAGATTTTGCAAAGGTGGATCAGATGCCGGTACTTGAAGGTAAGCGTATGACAATCCAGCTTTCTCCGAAGAAAAAGGAAATGCCTAAAAAACCGGCGGCTTCCAAACCGGTAACTCAGGGACAGAAGGCTGAAAAGCCGGAAGCGGGCGAGGAAGAATAAAAAAGAATGAATGCGTGGCGCGCAGGTATAGTGCGTCACCATTATATATTTAATAATTTTAAAAACAAGTAAGATGCCAAAGATGAAGACTAACTCCGGTTCTAAAAAAAGGTTTACCCTTACCGGAACAGGTAAAATCAAAAGAAAGCACGCTTTTCACAGTCACATTTTGACTAAGAAATCGAAAAAGAGAAAAAGAAATCTGTGCTACTCTACAACTGTTGATACAACAAATGTAAGCCAGGTTAAGGAACTCTTAGCAATGAAGTAATCAAAAGCGTACAAAGTATTATTAAAGTATTAACCGAATGCTTTAGCCTGAAGTTCGTTGCGTGAAGTAACGGCGCTAACATTCAAAAAAAGTAAAACTATGCCAAGATCAGTAAATCATGTTGCTTCAAAAGCAAGAAGAAAGAAAATTTTGAAATTAACCAGAGGTTACTTTGGTGCAAGAAAAAATGTATGGACCGTAGCAAAAAACACCTGGGAAAAGGGTTTGACTTACGCGTTCCGTGACCGTAGAAATAAGAAAAGAAACTTCCGCGCTCTTTGGATACAACGTATCAACGCTGCTGCACGTCTTGAAGGAATGTCTTATTCTAAATTGATGGGCGGTTTGCACAAAGCCGGTATTGAAATAAATCGTAAGGTTTTGGCTGATTTAGCTATGAATCATCCGGAAGCTTTCAAAGCTGTAGTTGCTAAAGCAAAAGCTGCTTAAGTTTCAATAGTTTAGGATTTACAAAGTGTCAGTTATCGATCCGATAACTGGCACTTTTCTTTTGTTAGGCGGAGAGAAAGGATGAAAAAAAATGTTAGTGGACGAACAAATTCTTTCTTTTTCTTGCTATTCTCAGAGAATCTTATTACATTTGTGATAGAAAAATATTAGCCGTATCGACTGGATCGGGAAACTCTTCAAATTAATCTGATGCACCGAGAAAGCTTCGTTCTTCAATGGCGGGCCACATCCTTCGGGACAGCTTTAAGCCGGTGGATTACAAAGAGGGCGAGCGCTCAAATCTTGTTCTATCAGAGTTTCATCACATCGTCGATGCGGCTTTTTTATATACTCTTCTATGATATTTTATTTCTCAGGTACAGGTAACTCTAAATGGATTGCTAATCAGCTTTCTAAAGAACAACAGGAAGATTTGTTTTTTATCCCGGACGCATGGAAGAATGACACATGGGAGTTCTCTTTGCGGGAGGATGAGAAGATCGGTTTTGTCTTTCCGGTCTATTCGTGGGCGCCTCCCGTGATTGTACAGGAGTTTATTCGGAAGCTGGTTCTGAAGGGGTATCAGCAGCAATATCTGTTCTTTGTGTGTTCGTGTGGAGACGATACGGGGCTGACCCGGCAGGTGATGGAAAAGGCATTGGCTGCGAGGGGATGGAGATGTAATGCAGGCTTTTCTGTAATTATGCCCAATAACTATGTGTTGTTCCTCGGATTTGATGTGGATAGCAAGGAACTGGAAAAGAAAAAACTGGCAGAAGCGGTTCCGGCTCTTGAAAAAGTCAGTAGACTGATAACCGGGAGAGAAACTGTCTTTGCATGCAAGGAGGGGAGTTTGCCTTTTATCAAGACGAGGATCATCAATCCGTTATTTGTTCGTTATCAGATGTCTCCCAAACCTTTCCATGCAACGAGTGAGTGCATCGGGTGCAAGCGCTGTGAAAAAAGTTGTCCGGTAGGGAATATAACGATGAAGGAAAGAAGACCGGTTTGGGGAAAGAATTGCACCGCCTGCCTGGCATGTTATCATGTGTGCCCTCAGCATGCGGTGCAATATGGTAAAAAGACAAAAGGCAAGGGGCATTATTTTAACCCCGACTCAGCTTATTGATCTTTTATTTTAATACAGCAGTTGGATAAGTCTTCGATTATGGCAAGGCTTTCTACTCTGACACCTTTCTCTTCCAGTATTTTACGTCCATTTTGGAAGGCTTTTTCGATAATGAACCCCATGCCTACCAATTTTGCTCCGGATTGCTCTATGAGGTCGAGAATGCCTAATGCGGCATTTCCGTAGGCAAGGAAATCATCAACAAAAAGAACATTGTCATTTGGAGTCAGAAAATCGGCACTGATCACTACTTCATAATCACGGTCTTTGGTGAACGAGTGTACGGTAGTGCTTAGTGCGTTCTGAATGGTTTTGGGTGATTTCTTTTTGGCGAATACAACCGGTAAGTCCATGAGATAGCCCGTCATGATGGCAGGAGCGATACCGCTTGCTTCTATAGTCATGATCTTGTTTACGTTTGTGGCTGCAAAGCGGCGGACAAATTCTACTCCGATGGATTTCATCAGGACAGGATCCATCTGGTGATTGATAAAACCATCTACTTTAAGGATGCCTCCTTCGTAGCATTTTCCGTCCTGCAGAATTCTTTTTTTTAGTAATTGCATTATAATCTGATAATTAAATAATGTGCTAATATGCCATTTGTTACTGATATCATACAGTATTGGGTTGGCATATTAGCACATCGGGCATTTGAATATTTATTTGTTGTCTCTTAAGTCCTTCACTCTGACGGCTTTTCCCTCGCTCTGCGGGAGAGACCCTTTCTTTACTAGTTTTACTTTCGGGGTAACCAGTATTTCATCTTTTAATTGACGGATAATATCTCTGCGGATCTTTTCCAGTTCGATATAGTTGTCTGTAGAAAGATCGCTTAATTCCACTTCGACGATCATCTCATCCTGATTGTTGACTGTCTCCAGCGTAATCAGATAATTGCTGCCTAATTCGGGGAACTGAACCAGAATCTTTTCGACTTGCATGGGGAAGATGTTGACTCCCTTGATGATAAACATATCGTCGCTGCGTCCCTTGATCCGGTCGATGCGGAGATGGGTGCGGCCGCACGGACATTTTCCGGGTAGTATACGGGTAAGGTCGCGGGTGCGGTAGCGGATAAGCGGCATCATTTCACGATCAAGTGTAGTGAGTACCAATTCACCGATTTCTCCTTCGGGAACGGGTTCTCCTGTTTCAGGATCGATGATTTCTACCAGATAGCAATCTTCCCAGAAGTGCATTCCGTTCTGCTCCTGGCATTCGAAGGCAACACCGGGGCCGTTCATTTCCGTCATACCGAAACTATTATATGCTTTCACATTGATCATCCGTTCTATTTTACGGCGCTGTTCGTCAGTATGCGGTTCGGCGCCGATCACCAAGGTTTTCAGGGTTGTTTCTCTCGGGTCGATACCTTCTTCCTGAAATACTTCGGCAAGACGGATAGCGTAGCTTGGGATGGCGTGTAAGGCGGTAGTCTTAAAGTCACTGATGAATTTAATTTGCCGTTTACTGTTTCCGGCTGCGGCAGGTACGGTAAGGCAGCCAAGGCGTTCTGCACCATATTGGAAACCTAATCCACCTGTAAACATTCCATATCCGGAGCTGTTCTGGAAGACATCTGTCTTGCGGATCCCCACCATGTAAAGGCAACGGGCTACCAGATTTGCCCATGAGTCGAGGTCATGTTGTGAATGTACGATGACTGTAGGGTTTCCTGTAGTTCCACTGGAAGAGTGGATACGTACACCGTCTCTTTTCATGTCGCCGGCCACTAGCCCGAAGGGATAGTTGGCACGCATGTCCGATTTAGTGGTGAAAGGAATTTTGCGGATGTCGTCCAGTGATTGGATACTATCTCCGGTGATGCCGTTTTTGCTGAAAACCTCTTTGTAATAAGGTGAGTTTGCGGCTATGTTAATCGTTTTTTTGAGTCGCTGAAGTTGCAGTTCCTGCAACTTCTCGCGACTCATGATTTCAATTTCTTCTTCCCAGTATTGTGTACTCATGATTGTGATAGTTATTGCATTAGCTTTTCCGCAATTTCCTTGCCGGCAGCCAGTGCTTTAAGATTCATTTCGACAATAGCTTCTCCTTTGCGCAGGAAGATTTCGCGGATACTGTCTTGTACTTTCTCGTAATCGATGCCGAGGAATGGAATGGTTGCGCCCAGCAAAACGATATTGGCAACTCGTGCAGAACCTACTTCTTTGGCTACTTTATCCACGTTCAGTACGATCTTATGCGGCAATTTGTTGATTTCAGCCATTACTTTGTCTTCTTCCGGATAATTGGGGATGTTGACAAACGGAGTTTCGTTGGTTACCAGCCATCCTTCCGGACTGAGATAGGGGAGATAGCGCAGACCTTCCATCGGTTCGAGCGAAATGATAAGGTCGCATTTGCCGGATGGTATCAGATCCGAAGCAATCGGTTTGTCGCTGATGCGGAGGTTGGACTGAACGTCTCCGCCACGCTGGCTCATTCCGTGTACTTCTGCTTGCTTCATGTAAAGTCCTTCTTTCAAAGCAGCTTTACCAATAACTGTAGCGATGGACAAAATACCCTGTCCACCTACTCCTGATAATATAATGTCTTTTTTCATGGCTTACTTACTTCTTTTTTTGCGTGCTAATGTTTGAATACACTCTCTGCGCGGGATGATAACGGATACGCCATTGTATTCGATTTCTTCGCGTATGATCTGTCTCATTTCCTCGTGGTTCTTCTTCAATGGAACAACGACACGGATATGAGCAGGGTCGACTCCTAAACCGATACAGATGGATTCAATACGTCCTGTGCCCGCAGAGTCCTGACCACCGGTCATTGCTGTTGTCTCATTGTCTGAAATGACAATAACGACATTGGCATTTTCGTTGACGCAATCCAGCAAACCTGTCATTCCGGAGTGAGTAAATGTAGAGTCACCGATTACAGCTACGGACGGATGAAGACCTCCGTCGGCCGCACCTTTTGCCATTGTGATGGAAGCTCCCATGTCTACGCATGAATTGATGGCGTTGAACGGAGCGTTGGCTCCCAGCGTATAGCAACCGATGTCGCTGAATACTTTATGGGAAGGATATTCTTCTTTGAGTACTTCTGTCAGTGTGACGTACATATCACGGTGTCCGCATCCTTCACACAGTGCGGGAGGACGCATTTCGACTACAGAAGGGACGCCGAATTCCGATTTGTTTTCTTTGCCGACCGCGCGTGCTACAGAGTCCGGATTTAATTCTCCGTCTTGTGACAGTGTGCCGTCCAGACGTCCTTTTACTTTGATACCAATGCCCAGATAGCCTTTCAGATGTTTTTCAACGAATGGCTGTCCGTCTTCCAGTACCAGAATCTCGTCGCAGGATTCAACCAATTGCAGCAATTGCTTTTTAGGCAATGGATACTGGCCGATCTTAAGTACCGGGTATTCACAACCTTCCGGATAGTTTTCCATCAGATAATTGTAGCCGATACCGCAAGCGACGATTCCCAGTTTTTTGTTAGGGCCGTCTATGTATTTGTTGTAAGGAGATTCCTCGGAAGCTTTGATGAATTCGTCCTGGCGGGCAAGCAATACTTTATAGCGTTTGCGGGCATTTCCCGGCAACAGGATAAACTGACGGGGATCTTCACTGAATGAAATGCTGTTCTGTGGCTTCTGCTCTTTGCGCTCTACTCCGGAACGGGAGTGTGCGAGGCGGGTGACCATACGCATTAAGATCGGTTCGCCTGTTTTCTCAGAGAATTCGAATCCGTTGTATACCATGTCGTATGCTTCCTGTTGGTTGCTGGGCTCGTACATCGGTATCAGGGAGAAGTCTCCGTAGAAGCGGCTGTCCTGTTCATTCTGTGAAGAGTGCATGCTGGGGTCGTCTGCCGCTATCACAATCAGTCCTCCCTTCACACCCGTGATGGCAGAATTGACGAAACAGTCTGCAGCCACATTCATGCCTACATGCTTCATACACACTAAGGCGCGTTTGCCTACAAATGACATACCCAGTGCGGCTTCCATGGCAGTTTTTTCGTTGGCACACCAACGATTATGTATGTTCTGCTCAGTGGTTATAGGCGCCATTTGGATATATTCAGTAATCTCAGTTGAAGGAGTACCGGGGTAGGCATATACACCTGAAAGTCCGGCATCCAGTGCAGCTTGTGCAATGGCTTCATCGCCAAGTAAGAGTTGCTTGCTCATATATTTCCTTTATTAGTGTTGATCACAGTTTGTTATTATATCGGGCAAAGATAGCCTTTTTGGCTCGTTTTATCACAAAATTACTTGAAAATCTTTCTTTCATTAAGTGCTTTCCAATATTTTCTTGCATTTGCCATGTGGTCGGCATAATTGGATGCGAAATTGTGAGTACCTGAAAAATCTTCTTTCGCACACATGTAAATGTAATTGTGTTTCGTGTAGTTTAATACACTGTCCAAGCCCTTTTTAGAGGGGATGCGGATAGGTCCCGGAGGTAAACCGCTGTTGATATAAGTGTTGTAGGGCGAGTTGACTTTCAGATGCTCATTGGTGATGCGTCGCAGCCCGAAATCCTGTAAAGCGAACTTGATGGTAGGGTCTGCCTGCAGGGGCATACCTGTGTGCAGGCGGTTGATGTATAGTCCGGCTACCATCGGCTTTTCTTCGTTGTTGTTGGTTTCTTCTTCAACAATGGAGGCGAGGGTGCAGACTTCTTCCGGTGTCATGCCGATAGCGGTTGCCTGGGCAAGACGTTCGTCATTCCAGAATCGTTTCTGTTCTGTCTGCATACGTTTGAAGAAGTCGTCGACACTCATATCCCAATATACCTGATAGGTCTCGGGGATGAAAAGACAGGGCATGGTGACCGGCGTATACCCCATTTCGGCCTGAAAAGCGGAATCGAATAGTTGGCGGGCTATTTCGGCGGAGTCGATCATCAGTTGCTTGCCGATGCTTCGCGCCAGCCGGTCTAGTGTCCGTACGCTTCCGATAGTGAGATTCATCGGTTCCTGATAACCTCTGAAGAAGCGGCTGAATACATGGTATACGTTTTCGTTGGGGCGGATGGCATAACGTCCGGTATGTATATTCTGGTCGAATTTTCTATATTTTGCCATCCATTGAAATCCGGTGAATTTGTTGACATGACCGGTTTGTCTGATCTTATTGTAGATTGAATCTGCCGTGTCATCCCGGTCTACATATACATAGACGGTTTTGGAGGGATGAAACTGAGGAGCAAAGAGATAATAATAGACTGTTCCTCCGGCAATGGCGCAAAGAAGGAGAGCTCCGGTCAGAACGGATAATAAGATATTTCTTGTTTTCTTTTTCATCTTGTGACGTAACTTTAAAAATTGCGTCAAAGATAGGAAGATTTTGGATAGGAGCGATTCCTTTCAACGGTGAATAGTTGAAATTCGGCTGATTTTGTCAACTATTAGCGTGGCCACTGGTAATAATCGGCATTGGCTTCGACTGCATTTTCTATTTCATCGGGCAGGGGAGAGAAGAAGTCCATATGGGTAAGTTTCTCGATGCTGTCAATTGATACTGCATAGGTGGAAAGGGGCTCTACTGCCTGTCTGTTGTTGAATAAGAACCCGATGCCACGAGCCGGTTTGACAAAAGGAGAGAGGATTACTTTGAAGAATCGTTCGGGCACTGCCACCTTATTTTTTCCGATGGTCTTGGACGGCTTGTCGATGATAGGGCCGCATATGATGATGATGGCACTATCGGCTACCGCCCAGTCTCTTATTTTTTCTTCCAGATTTTTCCAGCCTCTTCTGTTCAGTTGAGGATGCTGCGGACACATATTGCTGAAATAGAAGGATTCTTTCATGACATCCGGACTCCATTTCATGTCGGCGGCTGGTGCCATATGTCCTTTGTCATATCCTGAGCGTGCATAATCCGCATTGGTCGCAATGGCGCCTTTTACTAAAGGATCGGCGATGAAGTTGTCACCTCTCTTTTCTTTTCCTTTGGTTTCCTGACGGGTCAGCTCGTAAGAAACCCAATTCGGAATCTTCAGATCTTTATTGTAGGAAACCGTATAACCTTTATGACGAATGATCTGCTCCTGACGGGGAATCAATGAAATGGGAATCTCTAAATCTTTGCCGGATGGAGTGGGGAGGGAAACGGAAGTCTCTATCTGCGGTTTGCTACTGTGCTGGACACTGTATTGCTGATAATACAGATAAAGCCCGTAACAAATGGGAATAAGTACGATGATAGCGATGATACACCCTAATCTTTGATTGGAATGTGACTTCTTTTTCTTAAATAATCTCCTGCTCTTACCTCGTTTCATGCGATTTGCTTTGGGGGTTAATAAGAAAAGCGCTAACTATTCTGTAGTTAGCGCTTTATTGTCAAGAGCCGCTAGCCAGACTTGAACTGGCGACCTACGCGTTACGAATGTTTCTCCAAAATATAGGATAACAATCTGATAATAAAAATGATAACTTAGCGCTATTATGTGGTGAAGATAAGTTTTTGAACATTTATTCGTCAAACATCTCTCCCTTTCCTAAAATAATCCACTCGACAGATACTTTGTAATCTTTATGTAGATAAACGATCCACTCTGGCTTTAGTATATGTTTGTCGGGATAGAATTTTACACAGTTTACATTCCAACGATGCAAATTATTGTTTCTAGTGAAAGTTTGAAGCCCTCGTATTTTTTTTTGGGCTTTCAAGGTTTCTATAGCTTCAAAGAAACGCTTGCTTATAGCGATTCCTTCTTCTGATATTATTGCCATTTTATTTAATATTTTGGTTCTTTGTATCTTGCATTGAAATATCCGACCCACTTACATGAACACATCTTGCAGTATTTTCCTGCTGGGCAAGAAATTTTTTATTTTGTTCCTGCATGGATTCGATTGTTCTTTGCTGTGACAAAACAGTTTCAGTTAATCTTGATATCTGTTCAAACACTTCGCGGCTCATAGAAACTGAGTCATTCTGTAATTCTAGTCTCTGTTCTACAAGCTCATCTAAGATCTGCTCTCTTAGTCTTTCCTTATTTGTTATAGGAGTGCTTTTTTCTATAATCCCAGCTATGGCGTCTCCTTTGACAAACATGTCTACGTCATTGCCATCTAACCATCCAGGAGTCAGATGGTATTTGTTTTCCAGTAGATATTTGTTCTTATCTGTTAAAGATACATTTCCACTTTCTATCTGTGAATAACTATTTTGCTTCATACAAAGTACTTCGGCAAATTGAGACTGGGTTAATCGCAGATACTTTCTTAGATATTTTAATCTATTTTCCATGTTTAAAATAAGTTAAATATATCTGTTTTATAGTAGCATTTAATCTATAATAGATATATTTGCAATGTGATATAATATATAACAATACAAAGATAATGGAAAATAGATTAAAAACAAGCAATTTGCTGCACGAAGGTCAAACAATGACCCTAAAAGGCTATTACAAAAATCTTCCGGAATCAGTCCATCCCAAGACGGAGTTTATTAATGAGATAACAAAGAGGACAGGGGTGTCGTTTAATACTGCTAGAAATTGGGTTATTTACGGCATGAAACCCAACAATCCTGAACATATCTCAGTACTTTCCGAAATCACGGGAATTCCACGCAATAATTTATGGTCTGAATAAAAAAACTATTGAGCAATGAAAGATTTAGAGTTCTACATATTTGAAGATGAACTTTGGTGTCTGTTCCCTGATGGAAGCAACCAACCTGTGACCGATAAAGACATAGGACTAATAAAAAGTGTATTGGATCGTATACGCGAATGTTACCCGGATGCATATAAGGCGCTGATGGAATGTTACCAAAAAAGCGCACAGAATATCCCATATTTCCAATACCTTATAGTTAGACGTTTCTGCAAATGCAATTTTGGAGAACTGGATAACACAAGCCGGGATATTGATAAAAACGGTGGATTCAATTTTGAACGTGTAAAATGTCCCATGCGTGGAGAATGCAAGTACGAAGGTATTATATGCTGTCCCCAATTTTACAGTCGTATATCAGATGCAGAAATGAGAGTTATGAAAATGATATATGAAGGAGCTAATAACGAAGATATTGCAGAAAAACTCTATCTCTCCCCCCATACTGTAAAAAATCATATTAAGTCAGTGTATATCAAACTTGGTATTCATGAAAAATCAGAGTTTATTCAATACGCGCACAAGAACAACCTTTTTAAAGATTAGATACAATGTTGAATGAGGATGTATTAAAGATAGTTCTCAATGATAAAACTTTTAGCCAACGTGAAGCTGAAGAAATAGTAGGAAGTAGAGGACGTTTGTTCAAATTGATAGGTTCGGGCGGTATTCGTGCTGAAAAGATACCCTCTAATCGTCAAAATGGAAGATGGTACTGCAATGCCTATGATGTTATCAAAAATGCATCTTTAAAATAGCTGATAATCAAATAGTTATATCAAGTTAAAGACAATATTTTTATAAGTTTATAATTTGCTTTAAAGTCAAAAATAAAGTAACTTTACATTGTAATTAAAAGATAATCAGTTAGTTATGAAAAAAGAATTTGTATTAACACTTTGGGTTTTGTCATTTATTGCAATGGTTGTATTGGCAGATCCATATAAGATTTCATTTTGGATTTCATTTGGGTTATTTGGATATTTCTCAGTGTATATCGAAAAGCATAATAAAAGGTTTGAGCATGAAGATGAGTAAATATCCGTATGTAATCCAGGAAATCACCCTGATAACGTATAGTGGAAGATAACTACATCTTACAATTGTGGAGAAGGAGATTATAGATATTGCTATCAGATTGACGAAAAACAAAATACTCGATGCTTTTGCTTCAATGAAAGACAAACCGGTCGATGTAAAACTAAAAGTGAAGTACATATAAGAGCGTACATAAGGGCAATGAAAACAAAAGAAGAATTATTAGCAATGAGTCATGAAGACTTGGCTTCACTTACATATAAAATAATGTATGAGCAATGTCTTCTTGAAAATAAGGAAAAAGAAAACAAAAGATTAAGAGAAATACTTGACACTATTGGTGTTACGTATGAAACATTCAAATCAGAATTCCATGAATGATGAATTACTGCAATTAGAAGCCGAGTTGAAAAAGGTGGAATCTAGTAACCTTGAATATCTTCCTGAATATGGATATTCAAGGAAAGAGGAAATAATCCAGCTTATCAAAGAGGATATATCTGATGTCAAAAAAGAAATCAATAAAAGACTAAAGTTATACTCTTCAGGTATTTCATCAGGATATACAGAGAAAAGCTTAGAAGAAGAGAGAACTAACCTTTGTCTAATGCAGGGGTTGGCGAGATATTGTTAAACTTTAAAATATTAGAGCAATGGAAGAAAACAAATTAACAAAACAGGAAAATGATGCATTGGCAATGTTTGGTAAAGGCAAAACCATTTATCAAGTTGCAGGTAACGACGTGGCATTATCATTTGATATTGTACGTAACTATTTGACTAAAGGTAATGGGCAGGTATCTGATCAAGATATTGTTCAGTTTATTAGTATTTGTAAATTCAACCAGCTTAATCCATTCTTGAACGAAGCATTTCTTGTTAAGTTCGGACAACAGCCGGCACAGATGATTGTCAGCAAGGAAGCGTTTTTCAAACGTGCTGACGCTAGTGAACAATACGAAGGCTTCAAAGCGGGCATCATTATTATTAGAGATAACCAGATTGTAGAGGTAGAAGGCTGTTTTTATAATGAAAAGACAGATGTACTTGTAGGGGGATGGTGTGAAGTTTACCGATCTGACCGCAAATTTCCGATTGTAGCGAAAGTTAATCTTTCCGAATATGACAAAAAGCAATCTATATGGAATGAAAAAAAATCCACTATGATTTCCAAGATAGCCAAAGTCCAAGCATTGCGTGAAGCTTTCCCGGCCCAACTAGGTGCAATGTATACACAAGAAGAGCAAGAAGTTAAATTTACCGAATATGAAGATGTCACAGACAAAGAAGATAAGGGTAAAAAAATAGCAGAAATTGCTGCTAAGGCCGCAGGAGTGGAAGAGCAACCTAAACCGGAACAACCGGTAAATCAGTCTCAAAATAATACAAGTAATAAACCGGTTCAAAAAACATTATTATAATGGAAATATTAGAAGGTAACGGTCAGCATTCTCTTTCATGGTTTAGACAACGCATAGGCAAAATTAGTGGTTCAAATGTCGGATTACTTATGAAAAGCAGCAGAAACGGCATATTTAGTGATACTGCTAAAAGTTATATTTTTCAAGTTGCGGCAGAGCGAGCTATGAATCCTGAAATAGTAAATGATGATATTGCATTTACAGAATACTTATCTGCTGTAAATGTAGAAAGTAAAGCTATGCGTTTTGGAACAGAGCAAGAGGCAAATGCACGTGATTTGTATTCTAAGTTAACGGGAAGGCATATTGTAGAAGTGGGGTCGTGTAAGCACCCCACTATCCCTAACTTTGCAAGTAGTCCTGATGGCTTCTTTTATGATGAAGAATTGGGAGAACGGGCATGTATTGAGATAAAATGCCCTTCCCAAAATACTTTCATGAAGTATAAAAGTGAAGTATACGACAATGACTCTTTGCTTCAAATAAAATATGAATACTTTTATCAGTGTATGGCTCACATGATGTGTTGTAATGCAAACTGGACTGATTTTGTTGTATATAATCCTTTTCAAATAGATCCTATTCACATTGTTCGTATACTACCAGACGAAAAGGTCTTTGCAGAAATGGAGAAGCGTATTAGAATGGCGGACGATATTATTAACCAAATAGCGGATATAGAATAATGGGCGATTCATTGATAAAAGAAACTCAACTCCAGCGTATTATACGAAAAACAGGTAGAAAACCATGTGAATGCAAATGTTCATTATGCAAAATGCAATGCCATACTCCTTGTTTAGGAACCCCGCAAGATATTGAGAAATTGATAGATGCGGGTTATTCAGACCGGTTACTCCCCACTCTTTGGGGAGCCGGAATGATAATGGGGGTTATTGATTTCCCAGTTCCTATGATCCAAATTGCATCGGGCGATGATTATTGTTCTTTCTTCCATAATGGTTTATGTGAACTTCACGACAAAGGATTGAAGCCTACCGAAGGGCGTTTGTCGCATCATTCTACACGCATTGACAATTTCAAAGCATCTAAAAGTATAGCTTGGAATGTCGCGAAGGAATGGCTTTCAGTAGATAATGCAGAGGTGATAGAACGTATTGTTGATAAACTAAATAAAAAATAGAGCAATGGAAACACAATTAGCAATTCAAGAAAGCGACCTAGAACTGGTCGTGAGTGAAAAGACGTTAGGTAGCCTTACTACCAATGCAAAGCAAATCCGAGATATTGTAATGGCGAATTTGCCGAAGTATGATATATCCAACTACACGGATGACAATATTGATCAGGCAAAGAGAGATAAAGCCTCTCTCAACAAAGCTGCAAAAGCTCTCAACTCCAAACGCCTTGAAATAGAGAAGGAGTTTATGAAACCTTTTGGAGAATTCAAGGAGGTAGTAAACGAAACGGTGAAACTCATTGGTGAATGCTCCGCTAAGATTGACACTGTGGTTAAACAAAACGAGCAGCAATATAAGGAAAAGAAGAAAGCAAACATTAGAACCTATTTTGATGGCATGAACATCAATCTTGTGGATTTTAACAAGGTGTTCAAACT
Organism: Bacteroides sp. AM23-12; assembly: GCF_003434395.1. Classification (NCBI taxonomy): domain Bacteria; kingdom Pseudomonadati; phylum Bacteroidota; class Bacteroidia; order Bacteroidales; family Bacteroidaceae; genus Bacteroides; species Bacteroides sp. AM23-12. The sequence goes on along the minus strand of NZ_QTLF01000002.1, from coordinate 79,782 downwards.
GGAATGGCTAAACAAGACTGCAAGCATGAAGTCTGTTTGCTCTGATATTGACGTTATATTTGCTAAGGTTGAAAACGAGCTATCTACGCTAAAAGGCTTTGGTGAAGATTATGATGTACTCCGTACTTATTACATGGATACACTCAATATCACTTCTACTATTCAATACGCAAACCGACTTAAAGAACAACGAGAGCGAGCTAAGGCAGCGGAAGAAGCTAAGATTAAAGCGGAACAAGAAAAGCAACAAGCAGAAGAAGCTCGTAAAGTTGTTGAAGTAGAACAAGTCAAATCACGTCCGATCAATCCATTTTCAATGGCAAATCAAAAAGCTGACGAACAAGTACCTTTTAGTCAATCCATATCGCAACAATCTGAATTATTAACGAGAGCATTCAAGGTTACCACTACTCGTGAAAACATCATTGCTCTTGGTGATTTTATGAATGCAAAAGGTATTGATTTTGACAAAATAGAATTAGCATGAGTGAAACTGGAAAAGAATACGGACAATTTGTAAAACAGATAAGAGAAGAACGTTATAGTCAATTTGTTAATACAATCCTTCCTGCTATCAAATCTTTAGGATACGATGTTATTCAGCGAAATGATTTTGGATTCGAATTTATTGTGTCTAAGAAAGGATTTGGATGGGTTATATTTTATCCCAAAGGTGATAGATTATTATTGTGTAAGCAAAACAAATGGCTATATGGTGGCTTTTCCTGGATTCGCAAACATATACTTAAAAGCAATGGAAGTATGCAAAACAGATGTTCAGACCATTATTCGGCTCCTTGACAAGAGTGCAGAGTTAATTGATAAATATTGTAAGAAGCCTTGCGAATTTGATAAAGCAAGACAAGCTAAAAAACTAAGTAAAAAATTAAAAAAGAAAATATACAATGGAAAAGGATGAAATTTTAAATAGCGACTGGGCTGTCCGCAGCAGTGCCGCCGGCAATCCCAACACTCCGGCCGACGCCCTTGTCGAGTTGTCGAAAGATAGCGACTGTGATGTCCGCAGCAGTGCCGCCGGCAATCCCAACACTCCGGCCGACACCCTTATCAAGTTGTCGAAAGATAGCCACTGTGATGTCCGCAGAAATGCCGCCGGCAATCCCAACACTCCTGGATATACATCATCCGATGAAGAATTTATAATCACAGAGACCTATGTGGCTATCAAGGGTACAAATCACTTATGGTACAAACACAATTATCCCAATGTTGCTCCATTTTATACATGTGGTTGCTTCTGTGGTTCCCGCGAACAGTTGATTTCAAGGATTTACTCAATTGATAATCTTTCCGCTGATCCTGCTGTGAGGATGCGAATATTGGATGCTTTAGATCGTAAGTTTAAAGAAGTGTTTGGGAGATAAATTTAACAATAAATCTTTGCCAATCCTTGAAGAAAATTCAAGGATTGGTACAAAATAAGAAAAAAAAGAATATTATGGCAAAAGTATTTATAACAAGATATGCCCTGACATCGGGCATAAAGGAAGTAGAAACAGAAATTCATAAATCCAATTTCAAAGATTCTCCTAACTATGTAAGGGATAGTGCATATTCTTTTTATTACATAGGAAAGGATGCATTTCTCGATAAATCCGAAGCACTGAACAAAGCAGAGGATATGAGAAAAAAGAAAATTGCTTCTCTCCGTAAGCAGATTGAGAAACTAGAGAAAATGGAATTTTAATAAATAAAAGCAGGATTAAATTATGGCAATGCATACTTGGTTTGAGTGCAAAATCCGTTACGAGAAAACGATGGAAAACGGAATGCAGAAGAAAGTGACTGAACCTTATCTGGTAGATGCACTCAGCTTTACAGAAGCAGAAGCACGTATTATCGAGGAGATGACTCCATTTATAACAGGAGAATTTACAGTATCGGACATTAAACGTGCCAACTATAGCGAACTTTTCCCCAGCGACGAGGAAAGTGCCGACCGCTGGTTTAAGTGCAAACTTATCTTTATCACCCTTGACGAAAAAAGCGGTGCAGAGAAAAAGACTTCTACCCAAGTGCTGGTTCAGGCTGCCGACTTGCGTGACGCAGTGAAGAAGCTGGATGAAGGCATGAAAGGAACGATGGCGGATTATCAAATCGGCATGGTATCCGAAACTCCGATTGTAGATGTATTCCCTTATGAAGCCAAAGAAGAAAGTAACGCAACAGAAGATAAAGAAGTTGTTCGCTTTATTAATAAGTTCCCTGAAGGGCAATGTACCGAAACCACTGTAGGTGGCAAACCGGTTATTGTTGATAAAACTGGTGGTAAAACAAAAGTAATCCCTAACAATAAATCAGATACTAATGAAGGAGATCAACAGTGAAGAATATTTGCCAGATTGGGCGATAATTGAAGATTAGTTTAAAAGAGAGGAACGGTGTGTGTTATTTGTTCCTCTCTATGTGATAAGCTATCTACTACAAATTAACTACAATACAGAAATGAGCCTTGGGAGGCTCTATAAAACCCAATATTAGAAATTATGAATAAATTTGGAATTCTGGCGGCTATCATATTTGCCGCAATTGTTGCAGGATGTTTTGTTGCCATCCCTTATTATAACGTTTGGCAACAAGAAATGTCTGGAAAGGCAGAATTTGCTAAAGCTGAACAAAACCGTAAAATAAAGATTGAAGAAGCTAAAGCTAATCTGGAAGCTGAAAAGCTGAACGCTCAAGCGGAAATCGAACGCGCCAAAGGTGCTGCCGAAGCGATTAAAATTGAGAATGGAAGTATTACCCCTGCATATATTCAATATTTGTGGGTGCGTCAGCAAAGCAATCTGAATGATAAAACTGTGATATACATACCAACGGAAACAAACCTTCCAGTTTTGGAAGCGTCTAGAAATAAATAATAGCCAAAGTTAAAATATATGGCAACGAATTTAATCTTATCTAAAGAGAGTAGCGAAAGCGAAATCAAGCGTTACTTTAACGCAGTTCTTGAACTGTCAAAATCTGACAATGAGTTTCCAATCAATCTCGATGAAGTTTGGATGTTGGTTTATCCAAGAAAAGACCATGCCGTTAGAGAGTTGATATATGGTAGTCAGTTCATTGAAGGTGTTGATTATCAAGTTTTCCCCATTTTTGGGGGAAACCCCAAAGGCGGTAGACCGACAAATGAGTACAAACTTACAGTTTCCTGCATGGAGTTCTTCATCGCGAGAAAAGTCCGTCCTGTGTTTGAGGTTTATCGTCAAGTGTTCCACCAAAGCGTCCGGAAAGTAATCGAAAACCAGAACAAACCCAAACGTGAACCATCACTAACAACTAAGGTCCGTGTTGGTCTTGAATGGGTAAAAGGTGTAAGTGAAGTGCTTAATCTAAATGATTCTTCTAAATTGTCTTTAATTAGTAAAGTAGCTGCACCTCTTGGACTTCCGACACCTGATTATACTCCGTCGCATGGGATACTTAAGTCCGCTACTGAATTACTCAAAGAAGCGGGGCTGTCTATCAGTGCACAGGCGTTTAATCAAAGAGCGATTCAGAAAGGTATCTTATGTGATATGAAAAGGAAATCATCAAAAGGTAGAGATAAGCATTTCAAATCCATAACCGAATCCGGGCTTACTTATGGTGAGAACCAAGTCAACCCTAATAATACCAAAGAAACGCATCCACTTTGGTATAAAGAGAAATTTAATGAGTTATTGATGTTGCTTGATTTTAAACTTGCTAGGGTATTATGACATACGAAGAAATGAAAGCTAAATATTGCGGAACCAATATTCGCAGAAAGCCTAAAGATGAAGAACATAAGATACAAGTCTCTATGGTCAATTGGTTCCGGCTACAATATCCCTCGATGCGTCACAATCTTTTCTCCGTTCCAAACGGTGGAAGAAGAGATGCTGTTACAGGAGCAAAGCTAAAAGCCGAAGGGGTGCTTCCAGGTGTATCTGATCTAATTCTCTTAAAAAGTAACCGGTTTTATGGGGCATTGTTAATCGAAACCAAGACAAAAAAAGGAGTTCAGCGCGAATCTCAAAAAGAATGGGAAGCTAAGATAACTGCTGACGGTTATAAATATGTTGTCTGTCGTTCTCTTGATGATTTCATCAAAGTAGTAACGGATTATTTGAATGATGTATGATAAATCAGGTTAGTAAATCTCAGGCTATTATTGAATTTAAAAAGATGTTCGATATTGGGAATAACCAGTCTATGTACAACGATGATTCTTTCTTAATAAACAAGTCAGATTACACGAGACAGCAGGTTGTATCTAAACTGTGTAAATGGTTCGAAAACAATGAAATTAATAGTTTCTATGTGATCATAAAACCTATTACGCTGCTTTATACCAAATTTGAAATATTAACTAATAAATAGAAAAATGAAGAAATACGAGTATAGAACGTTTCTACTTCGTCCTATGGACGATGGTTATAGGCATAATTATCAAGAATACACTACTGATAAACTCAATGTTTTAGGTAGCCAAGGTTGGGAAGTTGTATCAGAACTATCGTCAAGTTATGATGGCATAATGCTATTGTTGAAAAAGGAAATATTGGATGAAAGAATAGAATCGCACATTGTTCCTCCTTCCTTTTCAGGTTTCCATAAGTCTTCTGATAATGATGAAACCGAATGAGTTGCAAGAATGGCATAAGCTATCAGAAAAGCTTGTTGCATTTACAAGTAATTGTAGTGAGGATATAAAACCTTACATCGTTGGACAATTGCAGGCTTTGTTAGAAATATTGTCTGCACAAATTGGTTTAAATAAATAAAACTTGTGTCGATTGGCTCAACTCCTATTATCGGCAAATCGTTCTTTGACATTTTGTTTTCAGCTTTTAATCTGCCTTATATTGTATAACTGCAATAAAAAAGCGTCACTCTACATGACGCTTTTATCTATTACAAGTTTAATACTATTAATTATCATAGGCTATTGAGCCATCTTTTTCCGGATTTGGTGTTAAGCCAAATAGCTATCCCTGCGCCAACAACGCTAGTAAATATAAATATTATTGTTAATCCATTCATAACTATTTATTTTTTAAGTATTTTATATCCAATATATGCAAAGATAAAAGAAGTAAAAGCACCAAAAGAAACAAGTACCCAATAATTAATGTTTTGGAAATCCAATACTAAAGATACTCCACCACCTAGGAATAAAGCAGTAAAAGAAAGTTTTGATAAGTCATAGAAATACTTTCCGAGCGTTTCTCGGCTTGTCTTCTCTTTCTCTTTTCCTTCTCGTTTTTCTTCTTGTCTTTCGCTCCAGTTACCCATGTTGTACTGCTATATATGTATCACAATGCAAAGTTATCAATTTCATTTGAGAATCGAATCACAAAATAGTTAAAAGAATATGTTGATTGTTAGTTATATAATCACTTTTAAAAATTATTATTATATTTGCAATGCGTTGGGTTGTACTTATTAAAATTAGAATTAATCAGAGGATTAAGATATAGAAAGCTGTGTAGGTCACAACCCCCTGCATGGCTTTCGCCTTTTTATCTCCGCATGAAGAAGTGCGGTACGTCCTCGAACGAAAAGACATTATTATGAAGACTAATCAGATTATGATTCGCCCAATGGGTGAATTTAAGGTAATTCAGAGAACGAAAGATGCATTTTTCAATGCTACAGATTTATTAAAACAGTGGAATCAATTAAAAGGAATGAAGAAAGAAGTTAATGACTACTTCGATTTATCTTCTACTAAAGAGTTCATTTTCACTATAATGGAAAGGGAAAATTATGATACGGGTAATTACCCCTATCATAAATCAAGGGCAAATAAGGGTGATAACGCGGGCACATGGATGCATCCACTGCTTTTTATTGATTTTGCGATGTGGATAAATCCCTCATTTAAATATGATGTTCTCAAATTTGTATATGATGAAATGATAAAATTCCGCAATCTTGCTGGTGATGCATATCCATCCATGTGTAAAGCTGTGAGTTCTATTTTACCTGATGACCTATTTAAACAAAAAGTTAGGGATTTGGCTAAATCTCTTAATATCATAGTCTACGGTAAGCATGAATCAGAAATGCGTAATAAAATTGGCGATGAAGCTAAGATTCGTGAATTGTATGAGTTGGAATTACAGATAGCCCAATGGATAGATCTAGGCTTTATCAAAGACTATAACAGCCTTAAATCCACATTGACTAAATTGTATTACCGGAAATATCCTAATGTTCTCCCTATCTAAATATAGGAATATTGAATAGTTGATATAAATAAAGGGATGCAAATGCATCCCTCTTATTCATCTATACATCGCGGTGTAGCTTATAAATAAGGCTATAACAGACACGATAAGAGCAAGTATCCAGACGAGCATTTCTAATACATTCAGGCTCAAAATTCTTCTTTTACGTAATCGAAAGGACCATAAATTATACGGACAGAATATTCAAATCCAGCATTTTTTGCTAATTCTTCGTCATAATTTATAATGTCTATATGGACAGCCCCTGCATAATTCCCTTCTAAAAACGATTTCCAACTACCGTTCCATAATGGGGATACACCTCCAACGTATAAATCGAATCCATTGTCATCCGTAAAAGAAGATAAATCGTATTTTTTAGATAAAAGATCTCTCATCTCTTCTTGTTTGTCAATGGCTTCTTTTTTCGTTTTTGCATTTAGGATAAATATGCAAGCATTAAAATAGCTATTAATACCGTCTGATTGAAAAAGGAAATATACGGAGTTAAAATCTACACCTGCATATTTTATGTTTTTAAAGACTATGTCTTTATTGTCGGAAAGATAATCTTCCGTCCCATATTTGTTTCTTAATACAGGCAGAGCTTTTTCTCTGGAAATTCCAAAAGGTATTCCGCCAATAACTGTTATTTGCTCTTTTTTTAAATTGGCTTCCATAATAGAATCAACAACAGTCTGTGAAGAAGCCATGTTTATATTAAGTGAGTCTTTAGATGTCAAATTGCCATATTCTTGCGCATTTGCAAAGAGTGGTGCAATAAACATTAATACGATTAGGAGCTTTTTCATACTATTGAATTTAAGTTTTACATTTATATTAATATCGTAAAAAGATGTATGTTAATTATAGAATTACTTCCAACTCTATCCCAGTCAAATTAAAGTATATATTTTGGAGTTGATTCAGATATTCTATTTGCTTAAAAACTCTGTTAGAGAGCATTACTCCATAGAAGTTAGTACGAGTATTATATAATATCCAGAAATCTTCTATAGTCAATAATCGTTGTTCTTTTATTTGGAATTCATAATACTCGATATTAAATCCGCACTTTAACAGCAATCCTTCTGTGAGAGAAATAGGTTCTACCATAGAAATAGGAACTTCACCGTAAAAAGTCCCACCATTTACATGACATTCCAGGTACAAGGAATTAAGACTAATGGCATGTACTTTGCATATAGTACCTGCAGGTATTTCAACTCCTACGTACTGGTAATCTTTCGATAGCTTTACATAGTTGCCTAACCTTAGTTCTTTTGTATCCATAGCTTGCTATTGTCCTATCTGGTTTCTGGCTTTAGTTCAACATTCACACTAACTGGGAACTCGTTCCCGCAGTGTGGGCATTTGACAGAAAGAGTGTTCGACGGTAGTTGCACTTCTTCTGGGGACGCGAATAGTTGCCACATGGGAACGTTGAGGGCGGTAGCGATCTTTTCAAGTGTAGCAGTTGTCAATGATTCTGCTGCAACCATTTGTCTAACAGCAGATAGGCTTACATTCATTTTATCTGCCAGTTCTTGTTGTGTGTAATGTTTCTCTTTTAAAAGTTCCTTTATTCTCATAATTATCTTTTTGATTTCAAAAATACAGATTATTTATGAAGTATACAGTATATACTATATTAATTTATGCAAAAGAAATAGTATATTATGGTTGTTTTGTTTGATAATATACAGTAAATACTGTATCTTTACATCAAATAAAAGAACTAATAACAATTTAACTCCTAAATATATGAAACGCTACAATTTATCAGAGATAATGAAAAACGCTCACAGAAACTACAAGTATTCAGGTAAGAAGCAAGGTAAAACCTTCGGTGAATGTTTAAAGTCAGCATGGAGACTTGCAAAACTCCAAGCCAACTTCACAGTAGAAGCTGTAAAGGAAAGAACTGATAAATTTTTGGCAGAAAGAGAAGAAGCGATGAGCAAAGCTGCTAAGGCTACAATGCACGAAGGTTACAATAACAAGAACATTCCTGCATCGGCTTATTACAATGTAAACAGTACTGGTAGATTCGGTTCACGCTACGTAGGTGATTGATTATTTAAATATTAAATATTTAGAGCAATGGACAATATTTTAAACTCAACAGTTGAAATGAGCCAAGCCGAACTTATCCTTCAGCTAGCTCAAACGAATGTGGAACAGGAGAAAAGACTTAAATTGACAGAACAAAGATTAGCTGCACTTGAAGAGAGCGTAAAGAAATTATCTTCAAAGTGTATCGGCAACTATGGATGTTCAACGATGTCATCATATATCCAGAGGTACAAATTGCCGATCTATGTGAGTGACATATCGAAGCTTAGTAATGATGCTGCACGCTTATGTAGGAAAAGGGGGTATCCTGTCAACAAGGTAAATATTGAGCGTTTCGGTACAATCAATGTTTATCCGGACTTCATTCTCCACGAATTACTAGATGACTATATAAGGACCACACAGCGTCTAAATGGAAGTATAATGGGATAATAATATAAACTATAGATCAATGATTAAGGTAGATATAAAACTGTACATGGCTATGTTAAGCTCATTCACCGAATGTGCGCAATATAGATCCGAATGTTACCGGTTAGAAGCTGAAAACGAAAAGTTGAGATCCAAGCTGTTAGATAGCTTAAAGGTTTCTCGTTCTTCCCGTAATCAGGTCGAGTACTTTGATTATGGTAGCCGAATGGGAGCTAACTAAGTATGAAAGTTGTGTCAGGGATTCGTCCCAACACTTTAAGTTGATGCCAATCGACACAGTGACAATCTGAAAAATGGTTGTCACTGTTTTACCGGTTTTAAGTGGTTCTAAGAGAATCATGCGATTTGAAATAATAACTATCATCCTTGATTATTTAAGGTAATATAGAGTTGAAAAATAGTATATAAAACAATTTTATTAACAACATAAATAATAATATGAGCTTAGATGAATTCTTAGAAAAGTTTGAAGAAGCATTAGATCAATGCGATAAAAATGAAGATATTTATGTCTCCATACAGGTTCCACCCGGGACAAAATGTTGGGATAACTCTTGGACACAATTTGAAGTAGGCTGTATCAGTACTGATGGAACGACAATTTATTTACAATGCAATAATAGAGTGGTATGAGTAAATTAAAGCAAATGTTACTGGCAACAGCAGCAATGTGCGCAGCAGCGCAAAGTTACAATCCATACTCAATAAATCATAAAGAAGGAATGGCTTTTAATCCTGACTATAAAGTTAAGTCATCAACTAAAGAGTTGAGAGAGTTTACCATAAAAGGACAGAAAGTTATGGCATACTCTAAAAAGGATGCTATTAAACGACTGAACCATAATAAATAACTAAAATATCAAAATATGGAACAAGAATCAAGTATAATCAATCCGTATAACGGAATATTTGGGCAACAAGGTTGGATTTGTCCGAAGTGTGGAAGGGTATATTCACCTTTTACCCAAATGTGTTTGTATTGCAAACCCAATAATACAAATACTATTTCTAATCTTGGCGACCATTCTAATACACATATCAGTGAAGAAGAATTAAAAGAAAACCGTAAAACAAAATAGAAAGAAACATTATGGAAGATGTAAAATTAGGCGGTACCATGGTTACACTTGGTACTGATTTAAACAGAGAATATGCTTGGTGTCTTAGGAAAGTGAATGAGGTAGATTGTATCTGTTTACATAAAAGAATGCCTGGCGGAAGCAGCTATTTCAATGAAAAAGATTTTGTTACTGCAATTCCGTTAGAGAGAGTTGAATCTTGCGCAAAATTATTAATTAGAGGATAATAAGAATAGTAATGAGCAAAAACAATAAAGAAATGAAGAAAATTGAATTTTACCCAGGAATCAATCTTGATAAAGCATATCAAGAATTGCAGGACAATGCACCATGTTATGGTGAATTTAACGAGAAAACGTTGTATTCTACCGATTCTCTTGATGAAGTGTTTGTTAAAGTGACTGGTAAGTCAAAAGTAGAGCATGATGAATATATCCGTAAAATACACGAAGAGTATGATCGTAAGGAAGCGGAGTTTAAGGCTAAGATCCCGCAATTAACCGAAGATTACAGAAAACGTGCAAGGGGTATTATTCCGGAAGAACATTTGAAATACTGGGATGAAATTGTCCCTATCAGGTTGAATGATCTCTATCATGGCATGGAGCTTGATTGTTGGTTAGCGTTTATTGAGATTCTGAATGATACCTCTAAAAAAGAACTGGAAAGATTTGAGAGGTGTCGGTCTTTGTTCTCCAAGCAAGGTCACAGCGGCATGAGTGCGGGGCTTGTTTTTAGCGGACTGAAGCGTTTTCATCCATTGGGAGAAATGTTGGTATCATACATTAACGACTCTATAAAAGCATAGCACCTCTTATGGAAGAAAAAAAGAATATTGGCGAAGTCACCCTCGGATATGGGGATGGCCCGTTAAGAAAAATTGGAATCACAGATATGGTTCGGTGCGAATTTGCAGATCACCGTCTTGTTACTGTTGCACATACAGACGAAGATGCCTACCTGTTATCGGTAGAAAATCCTCAAAGTTCCGGACGTGCTACCCAAACGAATATGTATTTGACAGAAGGAAGCGCAGCTGCTCTTTTTTATACTTACATCTTATATTTGGAACATAACGGAACAGATGCAAATGAGTTATTCAAGAAATACATACTTGATGATAAAGAGATCAAATATGAATTTTCACCTAAAGATTAATATTACATCATCATGGAAATAAACTGTAAATACTGCCCTAAAAATGATGGTACAGGTGCGTGCAATATAGACGACTGTCCCCTAACCCCCATCATACAAGAAATGGAAGAAATAAGTGGATTCTTGAATATTACATGCCAAAACAATCCTGTAGAAATACAGGAAAGGATTGCGGCTACTATGGTATATGTAGTAAGAACCGGTGAAATGCTTGCAGATGCTAAAAGAATGCTTCGCAAAAGAAAATCGGATGAAATACAAAACACCATTATTAAGATAGCGCAGGAAAACTGCTTGTCTGCAAAAGTGCAAAATGCCCTACTTGATAGTATTGCAGAAAACGAATCATTCTTAGTTGATCGACTAGATCGACTTAACGCTTCAGCAACGCATCAGTTAGACGCATTACGCACCCTATTGAGTTATGAAAAGGAAGCTTTACGGCTAAATAAGACTGGATATTAGAAAAAAAAAGTTAATCACGGAAAAATAACCGATAAAAGTGGCATTAGTAATGTCATTTATTTGTAGATTTACACCGTGAAAATAATTAATCATCTTAGTGGGATTTGATGATAAACAAGATATTAAACAGGCTTTCTTGGAGTACATACCTTAATCCCACATCAAAGGTATAGAAACTTGAAAGCCGCTGTTTTTAATATATGAATACTTAATATGGCTCGAAATAAAGAAGTTGGGCTGGACTATTTCCCTTTTGATATAAATTTCTTTCAAGACATAAAGATAAGGAAACTAATCAAGTACCAGAGTGGCAAGGCTATAACTGTATATGCTCTCCTGCTATGTCTTATCTACAAAAGTGGGTACTACGTGAGGTGGGATGAAGAGTTGGCTTTCATTATATCGGAACAAACCGGGTTTGAAGAGTCGTATATACTTGAGGTCATTAAATGCTTTATGGCACTAGGGTTATTATCCAAAGAATTATATGATAAGGAGAAGATTTTAACATCTAAAGGAATTCAGAAACGATGGATTAAGTTGACAGATTATGTTGGTAATAATTTCCTAACATCAAAGTTGAATTTATTGGGTAGCGCTATAAAAATCCCTAAATATAAGTTGGATCCTGAATATAGGAGGATGTTTAATATCAACGTAAAAGAATGGATGAGAATTTCAAGAGCTGTATTTAAAAGAGATAATTACACATGCCAGTATTGCGGTAAAGTAGGTGGCAAATTAGAGGTTGATCATATATTCCCTTTCTCTAAAGGTGGAAGTGATAGCTTGAACAATCTGACTACTGCCTGCCAAAAATGCAATAGGCAAAAGCGTGATAAGTCCGTTGATGATTTTCTAAAATGGAGGGCTAATCATGGCAAGACCTAATAAAACAGGATTGGATTACTTTCCTTTAGATATAGATTTTTTCGATGACGAAAAGATTGTAGCCATATCCGGGGAATTCGGGATTAAAGGAGAAATTGTTGCAATCAAACTGCTTTGTGCGATATACCGAAATGGATATTTCATACTGTGGAGTGATTTGTTCAAATTCAAACTTCTTAAAAATCTTCCCGGAGTGTCTTCTGAATTATTTGACAGTATTTTGAACCGTTTAGTCTTATGGGGCTTCTTTGATAAATCCCTGTTTGATTCGATGGGAGTTCTTACTAGTGTAGGCATTCAGAAACGATATTTCAAAATATCTAAAAGGCGTAAATCTGTTGATGATTTTAGATACCTATTAATCGAAATTAGCGGTTGCGAAAACAAGGAAGTTTTTTCTTCCGACGATGGAGATTTATCGAGCGATACAGTTAATGTTTGCAATAACGGAGTAAATGTATGCAATAACTCTTTTAATGCCGATATTAATGTGCGCAAAAACATCACAAAGGAAAGAAAAGTAAAGGAAAGTAAAGAGAATATTATTATTCCCCCCACACCCCCCAAGGGGGTTGAGGATTTAGAAAAAGTTATTTCTGAAAAAGATCATGCTTTGAATGAGGCTTTAGCTAAGATCAAAGAACTTGAAAAACAGAGATCCCAAAGCAAACCTGCAAAGCCTAAACGGGCTAATAGCCTAAATGCTAACGCTCGAAAGGCTTTTGAAGATCATTTCAGGAACACTTTTGGCGAAGAATATTACTGGACTGCCAAAGATGCCGGCAATATGTCCCAGTTGCTTCGTAAGCTAACATTTTCACGGGAACAAAGACAGATACCCGTTGATGATGCCTCTGTGTTGTACGCTCTTCAAGTATTCCTGACGTCCGTCAAGGATAGTTGGTTACTGGATAACTTTAGCGTAGCTAATATTAACTCGAAGTATAACGAAATCGTTTCTAAGGCAAAAAATGGAAATTCTGGAAAAGAAATTATCGGAACAACTACAACAGATTCAACAGAGAAATTCGTTTGCAGCAAAGCTGAAAAAGGAGCAGATCGGGAATCTGATAGAGCGCCACAGAAAGACTATTCTTCAAGATTTTGAATATGACTTGACTAATCCCAATGAGTTTTATGCCCATCGTGATTTTATCAGGTATATCGGGAATAACTATATGGGGCGTGAATTCAGAGAGTTTGAAGTAGACGAAAACAACTCGAAAGTGTTGTCTTTTCTGCTTTACTACTTCAATGGATGCCGGTATGCAGAACAGGTTTTTCCGGATGAAGATTATAAAATTCATAAAAACCTGCTACTTGTCGGAGAACCAGGTACTGGTAAAACGATGCTGATGCAGATTTTTTCTGATTATCTACGATTGACTCATAACCCGAATACTTTTGAAAATCTATCGGTTACTCAAATGATGAACTATTACAAGATGAATGGTCATATCGACCGACATACGTTCAATGAAGGACAATCGAAAGGATTTAAACCGGAACCGTTTAACATCTGTTTGAACGATATTGGGTTGGAAACGGAGAATCAGAAAAGTTATGGTACTAGTCTAAACAGTGTGATAGATGAATTTTTATATGCAAGATATGAGATTTACCAGCAATTTGGTAAGATGTATCACATAACAAGTAATCTTGATGCAGAAGAATTTAAAAAGCGTTTTGCTGATCGACTTGTTGACCGATTCAAGAGTTTCAATCTGATACCCCTTACAGGAAATAGTAGAAGGAAGTAGTTGATATACAACAAGTTAAATTAATCTAAAGCCCTACAGATAAGGAAAGTAACGTTTGTTTACAAGTTAAAAAACAAGTAACTTTATACCTGTAAATCAGAAACATATAAAAACATAAGAGCAATGAAAACAATTAGAAAATTAACAGAAAAAGAAGTGGTACTCAACAGGCTTACTCAATCTATTCTTATGCCTGTTATCTACCTACTAAATCACAAAACCAATAACCGAACAGATGATGATCCAAGGTTATCCAGTAATTTGTAACGGTATTCATTATCAGGGAAGATACCTGAAACCAATATGTAAACGGTGCAAGTTATATACAAAAGCAAAACAGCCATTTCATAAGTCATGGCGCATAAGTGGAATTGAAAAATGTATAATTAACTATGTTAGTAGGAACAACAAATCTTAATACGACCCTCAACTTAACGTATGTGTTGGCAGATGTCGTAGAAACTCTTCTCCTTGATATGAGAAGTGAAATGAAAAAGCAGGGCTATGATCTGCGTTATGATGCCAAGCACAATTTCAACACGGCGATAGCAGCTATACGCCGGCTGAAACAAGATGTAGATAAGACCCAGCTTTCTACTCAGGAGAACTTCGGAAACGACTCAGACTGTCTCCTTGCCTTCATCAAGCTGCTGATAGATCGCTGCGGTGACGACGACAAGAAGATGTTTGAATTCTACAATTACATCAAGTGTTTCCCGTCCCAGTTAAATCTTGAGCTGTCTGACGAGAAGAGTGTATTTGCGCATATTTTTAACTAATAACAGAATAGAAATGAGCAAATTTAAAGTAGGAGACATTGTTCCATATCGCAATACGAGAGGGAACATAAAGAAAGCCGAAATAACTTCCTTTGAGACTGTAGACAACGGGAAGGTCTGGTTTCATGGCATTGATACGGAGACTAAAGCAAAGGTTTGGTATCCAGTGCATATATCCCAAACTTTAGGAGAACCTAAATGTAACTGTTTAAATCCATTCTGCCCTACGTGCGGGAATGAAGTTTATGAATAACCCTCAAAACAAGATAGAAATGAAAAAAAGGATTAGAAAAAAGATGCTTTCCGACCCAAGCAGATATAAGCTACATCAATATGTAAGATATGCGCATCAATGGGCAAGCTCTATTGATTACAACTGCAAGTTATATGTGATTTTAGAGAGTGGCAAAATTGTAAGAGTCGATTAATTCAAAACTGAACAGAAATGAACAATTTTAAGATTGGAGATATAGTTTCCTATCGTAATACGAGAGGAAACATAAAGAAGGCTGAAATCACTTCCTTTGAGACTGTAGACAATGGGAAAGTCTGGTTCCATGGTATTGATACAGATACTAAAGCAAAAGTTTGGTATCCTATACATATATCCGAAGAACTAACTGAACATCAATTTAAAATAGGCGATCATATTGACTTTCTCATAGGCGATGAATGGCAACTTGATTATGCAACGATACATGGATTTCATAGAAACAGCAATTTGCCTATTGCTGAAACTAATCGCCCTGGTCACGATGGTTGTAAGTGGTCATATACATTCGATTTATCAAGGATAAGGTTAACTCAATAAAAGAACAGTAATGAATATGAAAGCAAAAATAAGAAAAACAGGCGAGATTGTAGATGTAATAACTTACTCTGGGCATACATATAGAAGTGATATTGATGTTGTGTCTTATATTGATAGCAAAGGTTATGAATGTGTTGATATGAAGATGAATAGGTTTTGGGACTTTGAAGATGTAGAAGAATGCTATTTATCTACAAAAGAAAACCTTATTGATTGGGAGGAAAGACGTTTCCAACTTGTAAAGGCTGCAATGCAGGGGAATTTTCCGCAAACTTCATTTGATAAAGAGTCATTTTGCAGATATTGTATTTCAGTCGCTAACGAAATGATCAATCAACTTAATTCGTAACAAGAACAGTAATGAATATGGAAGCAAAATTTAAAGTAGGTGACAGAGTGAGAGTTTTAGATTGTCCAGTCATGCCGGATGCAATAGGAAAGTCTGGCATAATCAGACATACGCAAGGAGATTTATATCGTGTCGAAGTCGATGGTAAAGTCATACCTGATTATGCTTTAGAAGCTGATATAGAGCTGATACGGACCCAATCTCCCTGGATAAGTGTAACGGATAGCTTGCCGGAGGTAGATACAATAGTTCTGACCAAAGGAGCTTATGGATACCTTCTCTGTTTTCTTTCAACCCTTGGGGAATGGGAAACGGGAGCATACGTTAATGAAGAAAGATTAGGCATAACTCATTGGATGCCGATACCGGAATTTGACTAATAACCAAATAAGATATGAAACAGACATTAGAAGAAGCAGCAAAAGAAAATATCTTATTTAACCATAGAACGGTTGATCGTACTTTGTCAGGTGGCAACTTGGCGCAATTTGGGATAACGAATTTTATTCAAGGCGCCGAATGGCAAGCAAAGCAATCTCCGTGGATAAGCGTGAAGGACAGGTTACCACAAACAGATGATGACCTGTACATAGTGCTTGATGCTAGGATGAATCCTCCCGGATGCGGAGTATGTGATTTTAATCCTAAGACAAAGACTTGGATTGACTATGATTGCAATATTGTGCACCCTACCCATTGGATGCCAATCCCTTCTCTTGAATCAAATGATAACGAATAACTGTTTAGAAATGAAAATAAGATTAGCAGAAAAGATTCTTTATGTTACTTCTGTATTCGGAAATTGGGACAGTAATTATCAGCCCTATTCCGTTCCACAACAACAAAAGGCTTTGAAAACTTTGAAAATTCCAATGGATATTAGAAGATCAATGTTGGAATACGGAGTATATGGAAAGATTCCGGTTGAATACAGAAAGTATAATCCGATTGAAATATCGCAAATCATGCTTAGTAAAAATATGAATCCTGCCTCTATAAAAGAGTTCCGTAGGTGTATGAAGCAGATTTTAAGCAAATAACTCAAATTAATGTACAAATGGTAACGAATTAGAGAGAAAGGAAGTAAAAAATGAGAGTATCACTTAAAAAGGCTTTTACCATATTAGATGGAAGGTTATCAACAAAAATGGATGATGTATATGAAATGCTAAATTTCATATTCTCCGAAAACCTTTATACACATCAAATTCCAACAGCTATGCGAAAGCTAAAAGAGCTTAATCCCGATTGGTTTTCGGATGGAGTAAACGTAGTTGAATCTATAAAGCAGAATTATAATACAAATGATTTTCAGGAGCTCATGGAGATTATTGATAAAGAGTTTTATGCTTATGAGATTGAGTTGGGAAAAGTTGAAGCGTTAATAAAATTTTCAGATGGATTATTCCCCGAAGAATAAATACTCAAAATAAATCAAGGAAGAAACTTAAAGGAAAATGATTATGCCAACAATACTAAGAGAAACTTATCCAACAGCAAGAAAAGAACATGGGTGTGAGTTTTGTTGTGAAAAGATAGCGATAGGACAAAAATATGTCCGTCAGACAAATATCTATGATGGAACTATCTATGACTTTGTCACACATCAAGAATGTGATGAGGTAGCTCGTGAATTGAATATGTACGATGATTGTGATGATAGCGGGCTAGATGGAAAATCTTTTCGCGAAGAATTGGATTCATACGTATATGCTAACCATTACGATGAACACACAGATGATGTTTATACTAGTTGGCAGTTGAATCATTATGAGATAGCGAAGAAAATATTGAAAGAACTTAAAACGGAGAAATAACAATGAAATCAAAAAAAGCAAGGGATCTTGTAAAGACGATGGAAGTAGATTATAATGCTAAAAATAAGATGATTAATTCTACTGTAGCCCATCAAGCTGTTCGAATGGCTGAAATTGATTTGACGAAAAAAGCTGTAAGGGCATTTGATAAGGTTTGCTCTGATTGCGGTAAGCTATGTGCGTGTCAAGATTGTGACTTTAGAATATCTTTTATTAAAGAATTAAATGACTAATTATGAGCAAAATGAAGCAAATGTTGCTAGCAACCGCAGCGATGTGTGCGGTAGCACAAAGATACGATCCGTACTCTGTGAATCGCAAAGAAGGAATGACTTTTAATCCTGACTATAAAGTTAAGTCATCAGTTAAAGAGTTGAGAGAATTCACTATAAAAGGAAACAAAATTATGGCATACTCTAAAAAGGACGCTATTAAACGATTAAAACATAAGAAATGAAAGCAATAACAATAAAACAACCGTGGGCATCCTTAATAGTCCACGGTATCAAGGATATTGAGAACCGCACTTGGGCCTGTCCTAAGAAATACTTAGGGGGGAGGGTGTTGATTCATGCTGGAGCAGATAAGTGTGGAGGATGGTTTTTAAGCAATGATCAATCGATCTCACTCATTCGCTCGAAATCCGTACTTTGTAGCACTCTCTTTAACGATCTTCCTTTTGGTTCTATCATTGGCAGTGTGGAGATTGTAGACTGTGTACGGAACCATCCATCTGTTTGGGCAGAGAAAGGAGTTTATAACTGGGTACTGGCTAATCCTGCATTATTCAAAAAGCCTATCCCAGCAAAAGGCAAGCTGTCATTCTGGGAATATGACAATCTATCAGAGGATGCCAGGAATGTTGTTGATGATGTGATTAAGAAACTTAAATCTAACGAATAACTAAATGAAGATTGAGGATCTACATATAGGCATGACCGTAGTAGAGCTGCTACCGTCACCGCAAGGAGTGAGAGAAATGATTCCTATGCAAGTAACCGCTATCTTCCAGGATGGTACTGTTTATCTAGATTTTGAAGGTAACGAAGGAGATGTGTGGGAAGCGAATATTAAGGACTTAAAATTAGTAGAAAATGTATGAAAGCAAGAGTAAAATCAACCGGAATTCTAATAGATGTAATTCCGAAATGCAATGCCAATGCGCAAAATAGTGTCGATAATCTATATGTATGCGATAATATGATTTTTAGAGGATGCGACCTTGACTTTTTGAATATTGGAAATTCCATTGATTGGGAACAGAGACGCTATGAAATAGCTAAAGAGGTTTTATCCGGAATACTAATTTGGATAGCTTATTCCGGAGAAGATTCATATTGTACAGAGAATTGTAAACATGCTGTTAAATATGCAGATGAATTGGTTAGACAACTTAAAGGAGAATAGCTATGGGATTTACCACATCATGTTTTATAAGAGAGAATACACTGGAGCTTCGGAAGAGATTGGAAGCGTTGGGATATAAACCTTTATTATCTATCGAAGATGGAGAATGCTTATCTACCGCTTCAAATTTGGAGAATTATCACTCCATTCCTGCTGCTCTGTTTGATGATAAAGATCCTTACAGGACTTACGACTGTGCCGGACGTATTGACTGCGGAACTAATGAGGATTTGTTCCTAGCTCTTGCTGCATTGAGGGATGATACTGATAAAGAACAGTTCTTTGTGACAGAAGTAAGGCTTGGAAGTATTAACTATCCTGATACTATAATAGAGAAGGGAGCACTCCTAAAATGCTGTATGGATAAATGGAAAATTCCTAAGAATAAGTTTGATTCTATGGGTATCCCCTCGCACAAGGCAACCGTAGAAGAGCTAATAGAACACTTTAAAAGAAAGGAGGTGAATCATGGATAGCGTACAGACACAAACCTTTTCTATTAAGGGAAATGATGATGCTGTGGCATATATTGATTTTTGTGATGGGGATTTATGCGTTTCTGTTGTAGTAAAAGGCAAACAGGCGGATTTTCACTTTGAGCCTGTTACTTTGAAGATGTTTGCCTATGCTTATAAGTTACATTGTGAAGAACTAAAGAAAGGAAAATAGCAATGACTGAAGAAGAAATGCGGAATATAATCAAGGAGCAGTTGAAACAACTAAGTAAAGAAGAGTTGATTGATACTCTTACTGATATTCGTATGGCAAATCCTATATTTAGAATTGCAAACGCTTTGAGTTGTTTACAGTGTACAAATATGAAAGATTCTATAGATGGCATACAACGAGTAAATGAGAGTTTTGATCCATTTCAGCAAATATTAGGAAAAGAAGAATAATTATGAAAATAGATACAGAGTTTAATGTAGGCGATAATGTTTGCTATCTAAGTGGAGACAATATCTGTTATTCCACTGTAAGCAAAATAACTATTGAAATATCCTATACAGATCGTATTTTTTTGATGGTATACAAGCTCTCTGACGGTTTAAGTGTACCAAGAAACAATTATCCACTTTGGGATAAAATACTTTTTAGAGACAAGAAAAGTTTAATAGAATATTTGGAAAGTAAGGAGTGATAATTATGGAAGAAAAATTTGTATCATTGGATACTCTTAAATCGCTGACAGAGCAAGGATTTTGTTATTATCATTTCCCTACTCAGTCTTTTGCTCAAAAGTGGCTGCGCGAAACCAAGAATATGCATATAGCCATCATTAGAAATGTTTGTGGTTATGGTTATGATATATGCAAGGCTGATAATGGAACTTTTATAGCTGCCGGTATATTCGACGGTCCTAACGATGGTGGTCAGTGGGATACTTACGAAGAAGCATTAGAAGCTGGAATACAGAAAGCGTTAAAAATAATGGAGGTATAAAATGAATCGTACAATAAAATTCAGAGGCAAAAGCATATACGATGAAGAATGGCTGTATGGCTTTCTTGTTAAGATCGAAAAGGATAGATATGCCGTCATTCCACCCTTAAATGATATCGACATAGGGAAAAGCATCAGTATGTATGAGGTTTGTCTTGAAACCATAGGTCAGTTCACCGGCTTGTTAGACAAGAACGGTAAAGAAATCTACGAAGGTGATATCTTGTTGGTGGGCAACGATGGATATGAAAATACATACAATAAAGTAGGCATAAAAGACGGATGCTTTGGATATGTCGGAGAAGTGGATGGCAAAATAATCCCATTCTGTTACTGTAATGTAACGGAAGAGATTGTAGGCAACATTTACGATCACCCACAATTAATCAAGGAGGAGTAACCATGCCAGGATTTATAGCCAAACAGCCAAATGGTCTTTTCTGTCGTTTCAGCACAATTGTTGATACAGTGACTAATATCAACATGACAAAGGAAGACTATATAAGCCTTTGTAAGCGGGAATTTGGAGAAGTGAAGGGTGAGCAAGAAGCTCTAGATATATTGGATCATTATCTGAGACCTTTTCAGGATGTTCTAGACAGCTACACGCCATTAAATGACTCAGTCGAAGAGTTTACACAGCGTCTTAAAGAAATGGGATATGACGGTCCCTTTGAATATAGAGAGGAGGAATAAAATGGAAAAGTACTACTATTATGCCTTTCGTTGCAAGGGTAGATTTGGATCTGGAATTCGTTGTGAAAATAACGGCTGTTTCAGCCTGGCAGAAATACATAAGTTACTTCTGAAAAACTATAAAGAACGATGTATAGTTACTTTTTGGAAGGAAATAACCTATGAAGAGTATAAGGAAATGAGTTATTATTTAGAAGAGGAAGGATGATAAAATGAAAGACTATCAATTTGAAGAGATAACATTTTGGCTGTCATTTATATCTGGTTTGATATCTTACCATCTGGGAATAGAATGGTTGACAGGAATTCTTGTAGTGGTAACAGCGTTAAACCTATTCTGGTCAATAGCGACTGCTTGGGAAGATGTGAAGGAGAATCGAAATGATCAAAGTAAAGACGAAATCAATAATCGGAAGGAGGAATCATGAAGAAGATAATGTTTAACGATAAATTTTCCCTAACACAAGCTGTATTAGAAGGTCGGAAGACTATGACGAGAAGAATAGTTACTTATCCTTTAAAGTTTAGAGGTGAAAATGTAGCTGGATATTTTGTTTGCAGAAGACCTTCTGGGGAGATTGTCGAAGTGTGTCTGCATGACGAAGATGAACGCATGATTGATGGCGGTCAAATATTCCCTAAATTTGAAGTCGGGGAAATAGTTGCTATAGCACAGAACTATAGGGATTCAGGCTATGCCCCAGACTCATTAGATAGACATCCGAAAGATTTGAGTATTCGAGGTCTCATGAAGGATTCCGCAGGATGGAATAACAAAATGTTCGTTAAGTCGTATGCTTGCAAACATCACATAAAGATAACTAATGTAAAAGTAGAGCGTTTGCAAGATATATCCGATGAAGATTGCCTGAAAGAAGGTATATATGAAGATGCGGGTGATGATGAGTTTCCACCATCTATATTTTATGAATTTGAGGGAAACAAAGACGATGGATTTGATACTCCACGTGAAGCCTTTTCTGCCCTGATAGATAAAGTCTCAGGCAAAGGCGCTTGGGAAAGTAATCCGTTCGTATGGGCTTATGAATTTAAATTGATAGACTAAGTGCCTGGTTAATAATAAGTTAAACTAAGTTTAAGAAAGGAGTTTTAGATTGTTTTATTTTGATTAAACACCTGAAAATGAGTATCTTTACAATACTAAAAGAAACCAATATTACTAACAATTAAAAGACAAGAACAATGAAAATATCGAAGAAATTAACAAGCAAAGAAAGTTTTGCTATCCTTAGGGAAATCGAAAACAGAAAATGTCCAGATGGGGTTAAGTATTCCGAATGGAGAGAAGAGAGGGACAGGCAACGGACGGAAGCCATCAGAAATTTAATTCCTGAAGTCGGGTTAGGGTGTACTATATGTTACTATTCTGATAGGAGAGCGGCTACTGTTACCAAAGTTATTTCTCCATGCAAGATTGAGGTTACATTTAACCAAACGGAATGTATCGACTACTATGCTGGTGATTATAGGATTTTGCCAGAACTTGAAGGTGGAGCAAAGGTGTTCACTAAAAGAAGAAATGGATGTTGGGTGGCAGATGGGCAAGCGTACAAGGATGGTGTTTTGCTTATGCTTCATTACCAAAGTCATTATATTGATCCACATTTTTAGCATTAAAAGCAATGAAAACAATTGTAAAAGTGTATTTAAAGGATGGATAAGGCAATAAAGATTGGTTTGTTACTCCTTTAACCTATCAGAGCAAGAACTCACAAGTACTACCTTGGTAATACCTTCAACATGGGGCACGAGACAGACCATATGATGAATGTAACAAGGTTGAGACAATAAAATCATCGAATTAGATATTTTTAGTACTAAAAATGGCATTAAATGCGTCATTTTTTGTATTTTTACATCATAAAATAAAAAAAGAGCAATGAAAATTTACACAAGTTATTTCGGTAATAGCCGAAAATTAAAAGAAGCAGGAATTAAAATTATTTGCGTAGCTATTGGACGGCCAAGATTTATTAGTGGAGTACCACAAATGGTTAATGTGGCTCCAACAAGGTATATGATAAGTGCCGCATGTTCCCATGATGAGTATCTTAGATTATACAACAATATTCTTGAAAGTCAAGATGCGAAGAAGGTGGTGGAGCAAATAAAGACATTAAGTGATGGCCAAGATGTTGCTCTATGCTGCTATGAGAAACCAGGTGATTTCTGCCATCGCCACATACTTGCAAAATGGCTTACCGAAAAGACTGGCATTGAAATCAAAGAGTTTGGAGTTGTTGAAAAGAAAGAACCTAAGTATGAACAAGCAAGTTTGTTCTAAAGATATGTGTGAGGCTTTTTATGGTTATGGATACACACGTCAATTGAAAACGGAAACCATTGGCAGCTTGGAAGAGACAAGCATTTGCGGAAATAGCTCATCGGCAGAGCGTTGGCATTCCAGCCAAAGAGTGGGGTTCGATTCCCTGTTTCCGCTCAAATGCCGTTCAAGTCGGCTCGGTGATTGAGATTATGGTAAATGGCAGAAAGGTTCGATTCCTTTCTTTAGCTGGGTCTGTGCAATCTGACAGCGTGGAAAGACACGCAAATTTGGTGGTATGGCGAAATTGGAAGACGCTTCATAAATCGGTTAAATAGGATTATCCTTAATTGAGATAACTTCATTCCGATAAGACTTCTTGGACGGAAGGTGCAGGTTCGAGTCCTGCTACCACCACGTAGGGATAAAATGGTCATAGGGAGCTAAGACTAAATGAACGGAAATTCTAAGTGTACATAAGAATGGATGTCATCAAGACCGGTGCTGTTAGTAACAGGTTGAGTAGTTTAAAGATCGTAGGATAGCCAATCTACGGACGAAAGCGAGAAAGAAGACGATACTTGTGCAGGTTCGACTCCTGCTTATCTCTCAATGGGGAACGTTGTTTTTCGCTCTATTTTCGGATTCCTTCAATAAAAACATTGAAATGAGCGTGGTTAGTTTTTGCTGTTTTTAATACCACAAATAAAACAGCACATGGGCGGTGTGGTCTGCTATAAATACCGGTTAACCTTTATAGTTCGGGTTCAAATCCCGTCCGTCCTCAACCCTTATAGTAGCGATAAGCAAAAACAAGAACATAAAAACTTGTGCAGTTTATGGGGTGATGGAAATAGCCATCTGACACGACTGAAAAGAAGCCGAATATACTGTATAAGTGTTCTTGCAAGTAGCTGAAGAAATGGTTGATTTTGTATTTAAGCCTTCCTGGAATACGCCAGGAGGGCATTAAATCTAAATTAGTGTATGAAGTCATACATAACTTGTAAAATATACTGATATGTTCCAAGGAACGACACCACCTGAAGTAAAACTGCTCCTTCAAGATATAATGAAAGGCGTAGAAAAGAAAGATGTTTTTATCGGATGTTCCGGTAATTTCACGACCGACAAAATTATGTCCAACATGGGATATACTGTACATTCCAATGATGTAAGCCTATATTCTAAGCTAATTTCTGATCTGCTGCTTGACACAAATACAGATATTGAAGTTGTAAATCCTGAATTACGTCTGGTTTTTGATACTTGGAAAGATACAAGATATAAAAATCTTGTTCAGGTAATGTTTGCCATGAGAGTATCAGGCTTTCATCAAAGAAAGAATGATTATCAGGAGGAAATGTTCAATTCGTTTATAGAGCAGGCTGACATTTATTATCACAATACCATATCGAAATTAGAAAAGGGTGCTTTGAATTTTAATATAAGCAGTTTCTTTTATGGCGATTTTTTTGACTTCCTAAAAAGTAAAAAAGGTAAGGGGATAGGTATTGCTTTTCCTCCCACTTATAAAGGAGGATATGAGAAGATGTTTAGCTATGTAGAAGATAGTTTTAGATATGCTCATGCTCCCTATAATGTATTTGACCCCAAAGAAGGTGGGGTGATGTTTAAATGTCTTCTTGAGAATGATGAAAACATCATCTATTCTGATAGATATTTCCAGGAAATAAACGACTTCCTTGTTGGTAAGATAAACTTGGGGCCTGGTAAGAATCCGATATACACTTATTCTAGTGTAAAGCGGGATAAGCATTATTACATTGAACGCGATAAAAATATAAAGCCATCATGTATTCATATTTTGCCTATGGATTATGAATTTACAGATAGTACAGAAATATCAGCAAAGATATGTCCAGTTAGTGATGTGAACTACTATAAAGCATTTTACATGGCAAATAAGGTTAACTATACAACTGGTGGGGATTTGGGATTGGTATTCATGGCTGATGGAAAAGCGTTCGGTTTTTCTTCTTTTAGCAAAAAACTTTCTACTCTTGAGCAGATTTTTATGCAAAGCGATTTTGTTGTAAACTCAAATACTCAGAGATTGAGTAAATTATTGATCATGCTTGTTAAGTCTCATAATGTAAGAATGCTGATTGCCCGAAAAATGGCTAACTACTACGATGGAGTGAAGACCACGGTGTACACAACAAGCCCAATTTCAATGAAATATAGAGGAGTATTTGATTTAGAACGCCGAGATGAAGGCAAGCTAATGTATTCTGCTAATTTTTTAGATGATTCATTAAAGGATTTATATAGATTATGGTTGAAAAAATACAAGAAGTGAAAGATGTTCATCTTATTCAGGGGAAACTGGATGATGTAAACAAGTTGATTGCTCCATATAAGTTAGCATATGTAAGCCCTATAAACGATTGTGTTCCGTTGGAGAAGAATGCTCACTATATGGAAAAAAGCACACTAGATAGACTAACAGCAAATGTGGCTGAAGACGGTTTTTTATCTCAGCTCCCGTTTGCGATGAAACGAAATGACGGTAAATATCTCATTTTGTCGGGAAATCATCGCTTAAAAGCTGCCATTAAAGCTAAGTTGGAATATATTTTAATCTTGTATATTGAAGAGGTTGATAAAGACAAGCAGATTGCCTATGTGCTTAGTCATAATGCTTTAGTAGGCAAAGATGATGCTCAGATGCTTAAGGAAATTTATAGCGAGATGCGCACTATTGAAGCAAGAGAGTTTTCTGGTCTTAACGGCATTCAATTTATTGATACGAATAAGATTCCCACGGTCTCTATTAATGATGGGGATATAGAGCTTACCGAAATGAAGTTCTTGTTTACTGAAAGTAGGAGCAATGATGTCAAAGCTGTTCTAGCGGAACTAGAAAAACAGAAAATATCTGCAAATAGTTCGATAGTTGTCGGCTCCTATGAAGAATTTATTAAGGTAGCTACAGAGGTTAAGAAAAAATTTAATATAAAAAGTAATACGGTGGCTTTTGCACGTATGATTGATATTTGCAAGGCCTTTTTGCTTGAACTGAAAGAAGAGGAGGTATAATATGGCAGGGAGAGGTAGGCCCAAAATGGAGATTTCTCTTTATGATAAATATATAAAAGGGAAGGAAGATCTTATTATAGCAGACTGTAGGAATGGGGCTGACAATAAAGGTTTATGTGTGCGTCTTGGAATAGGACTTACTACGTTCAAAAGTATACTAAAGAAACATCCTGAAGTTATAGATTTGTTGAAGGAAGGTAAAGACGAAGCCGACATGAAGGTAGAGAGTGCTTTATATAAACGAGCTATTGGCTATGATATTGAGGAAACTACAACTGAGGTGAAAATAGGAGAGGATGGATCTGGTCAAACGACTGTGGTGAAGAAAACGAAAAAGCATGTCGCGGGAGATACAACAGCACAAATATTTTGGTTAAAAAATCGTAGACCAAATGAATGGAAAGATAAACAAGATGTAAATGTTACTAATGATGATTGGGTAGATGCTTTAAAATCATTAACCGGTTCATATAAGAATGGTGACAAAGGATGAAAAAAAGAAACTCATAAGTGAAATTATAGCGTACTGGTCGAAGGATTGGAATAAATTTGTCCGTGATGCATTATGCGCAAGATTAGATCGTGAGCAGCAAGCTATTATTGAGTCTGTCCAACATAACCCCATGACTGCTGTTGCAAGTGGAACTGCTCGTGGAAAAGATTTTGTTGCGGCCTGTGCTTCGTTGTGTTTTATGTATCTTACTCCTAGATTTAATGAAAAAGGTGTGCTTGTTGGGAATACCAAGGTGGCCATGACAGCACCAACAGGGAGGCAAGTGAAAAATATTATGACTCCTGAAATCAGAAGGTTGATTCGTGCGGCAAGGGCAAAGTTTCCTTTTTGTTGTCCAGGCAGATTGGTTGCTGATGACATAAGAACGGATTATGAAGAATGGTTTTTGACAGGATTTAAAGCGGATGACAACGCGACTGAATCATGGTCGGGATTTCATGCAGCAAATACCATGTTTGTTGTCACAGAGGCATCAGGTATATCCGAAATTGTTTATAATGCGATAGAAGGTAACTTACAGGGAAATTCTCGGATGCTCATAGTGTTTAATCCTAATATTACTACTGGATATGCAGCTAGAGCCATGAAATCAGAACGTTTTGCTAAATTTAGGCTTAGTTCTCTTAATGCGGAGAATGTGGTAAAAAAACAAGTTATAATTCCAGGTCAAGTAGATTATGAATGGGTAAAAGACAAGGTAATAAATTGGTGCTCTCCCATTCAGCAAACAGACTTTAATGAGGGAGAAGGCGATTTCAATTGGGAAGGAAGTCTATACCGACCTAACGATTTATTTCGAGTCAAGGTACTTGGTATGTTCCCGAAGGTTTCTGAAGATGTTCTTATTCCTTATGAATGGATAGAAATAGCAAACAGGAATTGGCAAGAATTACAAGCAGACGGTTTCATTCCAGCTAAATCTTGCAAGTTAGGAGTTGACGTTGCCGGTATGGGACGCGACAATAGTGTGCTTTGTCCGAGATATGGAAACTATGTTCCTCAATTTGAAGTGCATCAATCTTCTGGACGTGCGGATCACATGCATGTAGTAGGTATGACAGTCCCTTATTTGAAAAAGAAAGGAGCAAAAGCTTTTATTGATACGATAGGAGAGGGCGCTGGTGTGTATTCACGATTATTAGAGGAAGAATTTACAAACGCTTTTTCATGTAAATACTCTGAAGGTGCAGATGGCTTGCATGACATAACCGGAGAGTATGAGTTCGCGAATATGAGAGCATATCTATATTGGGCTTTGCGTGATTGGCTTAATCCCAAGAATGGTTTTGGAGCTGCTCTGCCACCATGTGACCAGTTGATGGAAGAAGCTACTGAAACTAAATGGAAGTTTCTTAGTAATGGAAAGATTATCATTGAACCTAAAGAAGATGTCAAGAAGCGCATTAAACGTTCCCCTGACTATATGGACGCGTTAGCAAATACATTCTATCCTAGGGATTACAGCTTTATTAGCGATGAAGAGCTGCTCAAAGATTTTTTGTAGTTGTGTTTCTTTTAGTACCTTTGTAGCCGAAAACACTTCTTTTGTGTTTTCATTGCTCTTATGTGCGCTGGCTTGTGAAAGTCGGCGCCATTTTTGTTTATAGCAAAAGTTAAATCTTTGATTATGAGTGTTTTATGCTTAAAATAATTGCGTAAACATTTGGCTAATTCGTTGATAATGAGTATCTTTACAATACTAAAAGAAACCAATATTACTAACAATTAAAAGACAAGAGTAATGAAAGCAACAGACCTCTTCAATTATAGAAAAGAAGATTTTGAAACTATTGAATCATTCTCAAAGAGAGTATATGAGACAGCAAAGAGATATAGAAGTTCTTTGCACTTTACACCACAAGAAAGCTATCACGTACTAACTATACTTGCGAAATATTATAATGAGAACGTGTCTGACATCCTTTCTGCTATAAGAGACATTGAATTTAGATGTGCTTCAAAGAAATACAGAATACAGTGGGTAAAGTGTTTAGCAGACCATTATTTGGTAATAGATAAAAGATAAGTTTAACCAGCAGGGCAAAATTCCTGCGCAATATAGAAGATTATGAACAAGAAAGAAACACAAGCAGTTTTTTGCCAAAGAGTAAACGGCATCTATATGAAGCTAACAGGCGACTATAATAAAGACGATCATTATTTTGATAGTTGTTCTTTTTATCCGGCTGGTACATTGGTGGACAGACAAGGAAAAGAGATAATAACAGATAAGTATATTATAAGAGGTAGATATAATGATTTCGTCAAAGAGTTTGATCACAATCCTACAGACCGAGAGATAAACAACGCTTTAGTTTTTAGGTTTGGTCTCAATTCAAGTTTTTTAATGTAATTAATCCAACAGATTTCTGGATATCATAATATACACGATTATGAAAGCAGATTTAGTTTTAATGATTAACCCCGAAGCCCCATTGATGAAGTAACTGGCAAAGTGTTGGGTAAGTTATGTACTATGTACGATTTCTATACCGTAGACAAAAGCAAAAGGTATGTCACGATACGGTATGATAAAACAGGTCTTGCAGTAGCTTATACGAGTGAAGAAAGATTGAATTTATCCAAGAAATGATAAAAAAATAATCGTATATACTTTGTCAATCCAAATAATATTACTATATTTACATATATAAAAGAACTAATTAATACCCATCGCACGGGCGTGAGACACACGTAGAAACTGTTTTTATTATGGCAACTTACAGAATCATCGCAAAAACAAATGGCTACATTGCCAACAGAGACATCCAATTTAATGGTAGGACAGAAATAATCGTTGAAAGAGAATT
This sequence comes from Bacteroides sp. AM23-12, assembly GCF_003434395.1. Lineage (NCBI taxonomy): Bacteria > Pseudomonadati > Bacteroidota > Bacteroidia > Bacteroidales > Bacteroidaceae > Bacteroides > Bacteroides sp. AM23-12. The sequence goes on along the minus strand of NZ_QTLF01000002.1, from coordinate 49,730 downwards.
GGCTCTAAAAGAGGCTTATAAGATGCTTCTTGATATGTTCAATGAAAAGTATGCCGACAACGAAGAAGTAGGATACGCCGCCAACTGGGGTATTGCCGTTATCCGTTCACGCAAGTATGTGGATGGTGCTACACCTACATTCAGTGATGGTACCCGATCTTTCGATTGGGATGGAAGAAGCTATGTGATTGAAGCAGAAGAAGTAGAATAATAATTAATTTTATAAGCTGTGCTATCGGCATGACGGGCAAAGAATATGAAAATATTATATTGCAATAACAGTGAATTACTTGAGATATTTGAAAGTAACAGTATTGAAATGATTTGTAATGAAGATATGCAAATTGAAATCTCAGATGAAGATGCTTTAAGAATTGGAACAATCGTAGATAAGTTTGCGCCTGCTGCAAGTGGCGATTATTCAATAGAAGATAAATAATATGACCAACAGATTTAAATTAGAACATAGTCAAGACCTGCCAAACTGGTGGGTCTTGACTGATATAGAGAACTTGATAGTATGTAAGTTTAAAGAACACGAGTTCAACGAAACTCAAAGGATTACCATTCTTGATGATAGCAAGTATGCGAACAACTCGAATTGTGCCAACGAAATAGCGCACATCATGGCAGAGATGGGCGACTATATGTTTTCCCATTGGTATTCGATAGCTTTGCCTACACCAGTATTTGAGTTTCGGCAAGATGATAAAAATGATAGATTATTGCTTATTCGTAATAAATTTCCAAAGTATACTATTGAGATACAAGATGATTATGATTTAAAGCAATTATCTGATGCCTTAAAAGCATGTGGTGAGTTTGTGAAAAAGGTATCTAAGCATTAGATAAAAATAAAGTTACTTAAAAGTGGCATTATTATAGTCACTTTTATTATATTTGCACCGTAGCATTTGATGCTAACGTGCTCCTTCACGTTTCCGGATAGTGCGTATTGTGCTATCCGGTTTCTTTGGGAGTATTTATATATGTTCAACTAATCACCGTATGAAGAAGTACGGAACAGCCTATGGACGAAATAACTTCTATTTTAGACAATTCCCGCTCTGCTGATGAAGTAATTAACGATCTGAAAGAAAAAACAGTCGCAGTTCCTTCATGGAGCAAACTTATCAATGATTACGAACCGAAATTGCATACGATAGTTAGTGATACTGTTACCCGTAAGGATAAGATAAAATCTGATGGGACAGTAGAAAAGGCTTCTCGCATATACATCGGTTTGGAGAAGCTCCTCACTAAGCGAATAACTGAGTTTATGTTTTCTATTCCTGTAAGACGAGTATATCATAATATTGAGGATAATGAAATCAAACAGCAGATCGCTAAAGCCATTGAAAATATCTACAAGTATGCTCGCGTCGACAGTGAAAATATCAAGAGAGGAAATAATTATTTTGCTTCATGTGAAGTATTTACCATCTGGTATGCCGTTGAGAACCCGAATACCTTATATGGCTTTAAAAGCAAATATAAACTGAAATGTAAGACCTACTCCCCAATGGATGGAACTAAACTGTATCCTTTGCTCGATGAGTTGGATGATATGGTTGCTATGTCATTTGAATATTCAAAAAAAATAAAGGATAAAGAAGTTATTTTTTTTGAAACATATACGGCTACTACTCACTATAAATGGATGCAACAGGGTACTGGATGGAAACAAGTTAAAGTAGAACCTATTGTTATTATGAAAATTCCCGGAGTCTATATTTATCGTCCTGTTCCTATATACGATGGATTGTCGTATTTGCGTAATGAGATAGAATATACTTTATCACGCAATAGTGACGTTATAGCCTATAATAGTGCTCCTATTCTCAAAGTAGCAGGTGCAACTCAAGGAAAAGAAGACAAGGGAGAAAGCCGTAGGGTATTTCGTGTCGAAAATGGAGGAGATGTGTCATATGTTTCATGGGAACAGGCTATTGAAGCTTTAAAATATCATGTTGATACTCTTATCAAATTCTTTTGGAGTCAGTCCCAAATGCCGGACATCTCATTTGATAATATGAAATCACTTGGTAATATTGGCTTTGATGCTAGACAAACACTTCTTACTGATGCCCACCTAAAGGTTGGCGATGAAAGCGGTTCGTGGATAGAGGCCTTTGAACGTGAATGTAGTGTTATTAAGGCTTTTCTTAAAATGATGAATGTCTCTTGGGCGAGTGAAGTTGACAATGTAGAAGTTGAACATATTATAACTCCTTTCATACAAATGGATGAGGATGCCACTACTGACAGACTTATTAAACAAAATGGAGGTAAGGCTATTAAGAGTCAGCTTCAAACTATTAGGGAGGCAGGTTCTAATGATCCAGAAGCTACCCTATTGCAGATACAGAAAGAGGAAGCTGCAGCTTCTCAAAGTAGAATAAGCAATATTTTCGAACAATCGGAATAATAATCAAAATATAATCATTATGGTAAAAATAGATGTATTAGAATTTAGTAAGGAAAAACAGGGTTATTCTTGTGAGTTTACTTCTGTTGGCAAATGTGTAATACAGATAGACAGAGAGAAACATGGGACGCTTAGCTTATACGCAAAGTTGGAAGGTATGGATTATGCACTGTTGTATCAATACCCTTCTGCTCAATTCAATGATAATGTGATTTTTGAGCTTGATGTACAAAAGGGGCTTTCTATCAAGATACTAAGCACAGTCGGTGTCATGAGTGCGAAAATGTCTTATGAGGATGAAGATTTATAACCTGTCCGCCAACTTGTAGAAAAGTAAAGGCGGCGTAGGCATATGTTTGCGTTGCCAACTTAAAACTTAAAATCATGAAGAGAAAAATATCAAACTGGCTTATTAGATTAGTAGCGAAGATCACCCCACAAGAAAGATTAAGTAGTATTGAACAAGTTGATAACTACGAAGCAAAGAAGCTTGGTATCTGCCTTGTTCGGACTAAAAAAGAAATCAAGGATTACCGGAAAAAGAAAAAACTTGATGAAGGCTGGTCTAATCGGAAATCAGATGAAAAGTTAATCAAGGAAGTTAAGGATGAAGTCCGCCAATCAATTATCAGTTCGATCAACCAAAGGGAACTAATAGAATACTCCGTTGAAAAAATTGGTGATGAGCTACATGTTACTGGTGAAATCAAAGTATATATCAAGAAAGAATAGTATGAAAGTTCCAATAGATAATATAACTTTTGCTGAAAGTGAATATCATCGTGGAAACAAGATATGGAAAGCTCAAACACTCTACGATTTTGCTAAGGCAAAAGAATATCCGGTTCTTGATATGCCACTATGGAATATAGACCTTACAGCTGAACCATTTGAATGCAATCAGCTTCACAGTTTCATTTTTCAATGCAAACGGGTGAATCAATGCTCTCTTGAATATCCTATTATTCTTGACGAAGTAGGTCAAATTGCTGATGGCTACCATCGTTTATGTAAAGCGATATTGGAGGGAAAGGAAACAATTAAAGCTATCCGATTATTGGAAATGCCAGCACCTGATAGAATTTCGGAGGAATAAATATGAAAAAGCATACTAGAGTAGTTACAGTGGAATACATCGTACAAGATTGTCCTATTTGTGGTAAGATTATAGTAAAACATCATCTCTACCCTACCAAGAAGGATAAGAAAAAGTATATAAAATAATGGCAAAGCCAAAGATTCCAAATCAGAAAAAAAAATACCAAGAACTCAACAGGAGATTAAACAAATATGTAGCCCTAGTTGAGCAGATATATGATACCCTGAATTTGGAAGCAGCCAAAGCCGTTTCACTAACTAATTATTTCTCAGATAGTGATAAGCCGTTTAAATGGTCTGACTACCCTCAAACTAAAAAGCAAATTGACGATATACAGAAGCACTTTGTAGAGGATATAAATGCAACTATCTATCGTGGTACTACCGAAGAATGGAAGAACAGTAATGAAGCACAGGATTTAATAGTAAACAAAGTACTAAAAGCATATAACGCCCAAGTTGACAAAGAGAAATATAAAATACTATATCAAACAAATTCAGATGCTTTGAAAGCATTCCAGAATCGAAAAGATAAAGGATTCAATATATCTGCAAAACTCTGGCAGCAATCTATGATCTACAAAGAAGAACTGGAGGCTGCGATCTCATGCGCTATTCAAAAAGGAACCAGTGCTGTTACGTTGAGTAAGCAAATAAGTAAATATCTTCTTGATTTCCCATTACTGCAAAAAGATTACAAAGACAGATATGGCAGTGCTGAACATATACAAGATTGTGAATATCGTTCCATACGTCTAGCCCGTTCAGAAATAAACATGTCTTATAGAGCAGCCGAAAACGAAAGATGGAAACAAATGGATTTCGTAGTCGGATATGAAATAAAGTTGAGTGGAAACCATAACTGCAAGGGAGTTCCTAAGGGACGGTATTATGACATTTGCGACCAACTTGCAGGAAAGTACCCAAAAGATTTTGAGTGGACAGGATGGCACCCTAATTGCTACTCAGATGATAGTGAAGTGCTCACAAGTAGAGGATGGAAGTTATTCAAAGATGTGCTTGACGATGACTTGATATTATCTCTAAATCCAAACGAAAGAGTTCCTGAATGGGTTGGATTTACAGACAGACAATGCTATTCACATAGCGGTAAAATGATTCGCTTTTTCAATAAGTCATTAGATTGCCTTGTCACGCCTGATCACAATATGGTTTATTTGAATAAGAATGATGGCAGAATTAGGAACTGCCAAGCGAATGAATATACAAAAGGGAAGGGTGCATTTTATCGTGGCTGCGAATATAAGTCTGATGATATTGATTGTATGACAATCGGAAGCACAGTCATTGATTTTGATTTGTTTTGCGAGTTCATGGGATATTGGTTATCAGATGGTAGCACAATACGTAAAAGTCAAGTTATTATATCTCAAAAAAAAGGAGAACCTGCAAGAAATAAAATCATATCACTAATAGAAAAACTTGGGTATAAAGTAACTGAATATGATGACGGTGTATGTTTTTATTCAGCAGACATTTGCCAATATTTGAAACGTTTTGGTGTATGCAATGAAAAATATATACCGAATGAAATAAAATCGTCATCCAAAAGGCAGATTGAAATATTCTTGAATGCTTTCGTTCTGTGCGATGGATATACAAGACCATTCAAGTCATTTGTTGGGAATAGAGGGAATGTATTCACTTCTAACAAAGAAGAACGAATGTTTTTCACTACTTCTAAACAAATGTCAGGAGATTTGTCTGAACTTATATTGAAATCAGGTAAAAGACCATCATTCTCTGTAAATAAGGCTGGAAAATCTCATAAAAGAAATGGAGTTGAAATAAAATCAAATTATGACTGCTACATTATACGTGAATGTTACTCAACTACATCAACAGTATTTGATAAAGAATATGTTTTGTATGATGGAAATGTTTATGACCTGACACTTGAACGTAACCATATCATGTATATACGCAGAAATGGAAAATGTTTTTGGGGTAGTAATTGTCGTTGTTATAAAGTTCCTATTCTCAAAACAGAAGAAGAATTCTGGGAATGGGATGGACGGAGCGATGTTTCCACAGAAAGTATAAATGAAGTAAAGGATGTTCCTGACGAATTCAAAAAATGGGTACTCGAAAACCATCAAAAAATCGAGAAAGCCCAGAAAAGAAACACCCTACCTTATTTTTTGAGAGATAACAAATCAATTGTTCAAAATATAAATACCGAGAATTCAGCTAAAGAGCTTGTTAATCGTGCTTCTTTAGTCGGGAATGAGGTACAAAGTTTAGCAGAATTCATAGCTAAAAAGAACAAAGGATTTGTAACGCCAATCAATTACAAAAGCATTTCATCAATAACAAGAAAGGTGAAAACGGAGGGTATAACTCCATACGATATAAAAGACGCCGTTAGGACGACAATTATAGTTCCCAAATCACAAATAGATGAAGTCTTGAACGAACTGTCTGACAGCGATTCATTTGTGCGACTGAAAAGACAAAAACCGGAATCGTTTATGGGATATAGTGGAAATATAGTCAATATCAAAACATCTAACGGATTAGTTGCCGAAATTCAAGTTAATACAGAACGAATGATTTATGCAAAAGAAAAGCCGGAAGATGCAAAAAGGATTCTTGGAGAAAAACGCTGGGAAGAGATACAAAAGCAAACAGGCATGGAAGGTGGATTAGGACATAAATATTATGAAGAATGGCGAATATTAGATAAATCTGATAAAAAGGCGCAAGAAATAGCTGAAAAATCAATCAAATATTATAGTCATTTCCAATAAAAATCACTATCTTTACATATAAAAATGAACCAAAAGGAATTATACAATAAATTACAGTCAGGCTCAACAGTTTATTTGCTTGACGATTTTGAAGAAGCTGTTATCCGTTTATATCTCGATAACGGTCAAACAAAATCATATATAAAACATCATGGATATAATGAGATAGAAATTCTTCAATCCAATGAGACTGTTTGTGATATAATTCTTGGAGGAAAAGAAATATCAAAATCAGAATATGACGAATACTAGTACTTTATTAGAAAAAGCTCTTCAAATAGCAAGTGATGCACATATTTACCAAGTTGACAAAGCTGGAATGGCCTATATCTTTCATCCTATTCGTGTAGCAAATAGATGTTCTACTAACGAAGAAAGAATTGTTGCTTTGTTGCACGATACGATAGAAGATACCGAAGTTACAGCTGAATATTTACTGATGGAAGGGTTTCCTCGCAATATAGTAGATGCTATACTTTCAGTTACCCGTAATGAAAACGAAAGCTATGAAGATTTCATAAAACGATCCAGGCTTAATCCTATAGGAAGGCAGGTTAAACTACATGATTTAGAAGATAACATGGATATAACACGCTTAAATGAACTCACAGAAAAAGATATTTACAGATTAAACAAATACCTAAAGGCTTATAAGTATCTCAAAGAATAAACGCTGATGTACAACTACATTTAGTTTCACGGCACGGAGTACAAGATTACTTTCGTGCCGTGCGTTTATTATGAAAGTTTAACGTTAAAAGTGGCTCTTTAAATGTCACTTTTGCTACCTTTGTGGCAGATGCGTATGAAGACGTACGCCACAGAACTTGTCGTAAAGACTCATTGCTCTAATGTTTAGTAAAGTTCTAGCGAATAGTCTGCTGGCATACGTGCTATGCAGGCTATTTTAGTAACCAAAACATTGTACAATGGACAGAAAACAACAAGTGTTTGTAAAATTGAAACTTAAAGCGAAGGCGTTAGGGTTCAATTCAAGGGAATTAAAGGGTATTGCTGCCAAGATTGCTGATAACCTTACTTCCGCAGATGATGCCTCAGATGAAGACGTAAATGCAGAAATTGACAAAGAGATTGACTCCGCACTACGTTACTTACCTTTCGGCCAGTCACAAGCCAATCGCTTGCTTGATGAATGGAAGAAAAATCACCCTGAAACAGATGACGACGACAACGATGACGATGACGACGACGGAGCTTCGAACAATCAAAGACGTCAAGCTGGTTCAAACACCAAAAATCCCAAAAACAGAGGAAAGAATGATGATGCTCCGGAATGGGCTAAAGGTTTAGTTCAGACAGTACAAACACTGAATGACGAAATCGCAGCATTGAAAGGTGAAAAAGTTACCACTACACGTAAAGAAAAACTTGAATCCTTATTGAAAGATGCTGGCACATTCGGTACTCGTACATTGAAATCTTTCAATAAAATGAAGTTTGAAAATGATGAAGAGTTTGAAGAATTCTATTCCGAAGTTGAGGAAGATTTGAAATCTTACAACCAAGAACGTGCCGATGCAGGGCTTTCTAGTTTAGGTAATCCTCCAGGTGCAGGAAGTAAGAAGCAAGAAGAAAATGAAGTATTAACCGATGAAGAGGTCATAGCAATGGCTAAAGGTCTTTAATCAAAAGTAAATTAAAAATGGGTGCAAAAGCTGATTTAGTCAACGAACAAGAAACAATCCTAACCGGAATGGATTCGATTGTTATTCGTAACTATTTGGGCGGAATTATGAATGGTCGGACGTTGGACATGACTGGATTTAAGCAGTCTGTAATCAAAGCCGGACATATCGTTATCCGCGATACAGAAAATGATACTTATAAGCCAATGCCTGTTAATTCTGCAGGTACAGCCTACGAATCATTGCCAGGCAATCATGAATATGTTGGTGTTGTTGTTTGTTCCAAGCCTGCCGACAAACCATTCGTTGGTATCATGTATGCTGGCGAAGTGAATGACGTGGCAAGTCCTTATCCTATTGACAGCATCAAGGCTGCATTAAAAACGGCATTGCCACAACTAACTTTTTTACACGATTAAAAGGAGGTGAAAGATGAATGAATCATTATTTATTGAATTTGTAAGAAGAATATGGCCTAAATTGAGTCTATATGTGAAAGAAAAGATCAATGGAACAAACCAGAATTTGACCTATCTTCACAAAACGATGCTTACTAAGGTATATTCTCCTGATCAAAAATGGGAAGGCACATCTGCTAACACTACATATGTAGCTGCTGATATGGTAGCTATGGACTCTCCCTTGTCTCCAAAGAAACGTGACTCTATTGCTCGTTCTAGTGGAGTATTGCCGAAAATTGGTATTAAGAAAATTTTGAGAGAAACTCAGATCAACGCTATCAATATCATGAAAGCGCATTTATCTAATGCCACTACGGAAGAAGCGCAAAAATCTCTTAAAAATAGAATTTTCTCTCGTTTAACAGATGACGGAACCGCATGTTCTGTTGGTATTGACGAAAGAAATGAGGCTAATTTCCTTACTGGGCTTTCTGATGGGGTTATTGTTGTTGAAGATGATGATGATAAGAACACCGGTCTTGGTTTGCGCGTTAAATACGGCTATTTACCTAGTCATAGTTTTGGCGTTGTTACTACTGGGGAAGTTACAGGAGATGATATCGAGAGAGTTATAAGCAAAGCTAATGATGACGGTAACAGTATTTCGGTCATTATGCTGGCTTTATCTACATATAACAAAATGCGTCAATCTCAATGGGCTAAAGAATTAGCCGCAAATTATCGAGGACAAACCTTTGATAATGAGACTAAGCTGCCTGTACCTACTTCTACATTATTTGATGAAGCGTTCTCTGACCAATATAACGGTATCTCATTCCTGAAGATTGACCGTTCAGTAACTTATGAAAAGAACGGTAAAAGGGTATCTTATAAACCGTGGAACGCGAATAAATTGATATTTCTCCCTTCTGCTGATAATGTAGGCTCTTTTGTATGGGGAACTTTGGCTGAAGCGACTAATCCTGTTAATGGAGTGGAATATACTACCGTTGATGAATACAAGTTGATCAGCCGTTACTCTAAGACAGATCCGTTACAGGAATTTACAAACGGACAGGCTATTTGTTTGCCGGTTATCGAAAACGTAGACCAAATCTATTCTTTGGATATACTGGAAGCCCAAACTGTAAACACTACAGAAGAAGAGAAGGATGCCACTGATGTCAAAATTACAATTTGGGGAGCAACTTACAAAAAGCCGGAGTTTGTGACGGAATATAACAAGATTGCAGGCAAGAACCTGACTTCCACCGTTTCCGATGATAAGCTAATCGCAGCAGTCAACAGATTGAGTGACGCAGACGAAGAAGCATTGAAAAAGGCGGTTGAATCTCATAAAGCATCGTAAGTCATGAAGACAATTCAGCAAGCCCTCATAGACGAAATACATTATCCGATCCCTATCGGTTTTGTAGAGAATGTGATGATTAAACGTAATCTCAATGGCGATGATGAGTTTAATTATGACATATCTCATTCCAACGAATATCAGGGAGCTCTAGCTGATTGTCTTTGGTCTTTGGTTCAGGCTATCAATTTCTCTGAAGCAGACAAGTCCTTCGGGGCTTTGTCTGATAAAGATAAGAAACTAATACTGTTGCATGTTAACTCCATCTACGATACCATTGGTGAACCTTCGGTAGAATTGGAACCAAAGCCAAAGGTATATGTAGGTGATTGCTTGTCGTAGAAATGGCTGTATTGAATAGAAAACCTCACCGTTTGCAGTACCTTGTATCTAGTTCTGGATATGAAGATGAAAATGGTGATTATCATCTAGGTTCATCTGAATGGAAAGGCTCAATTCCTTGTGATGCCGTGCCTTCTGGGAAGGCGGAAGAAAGAGAGTTTGAGGATGGTGTTGTAAGAAGCTATTCATATACGGTATGTCTTCCAAGCAATTGTCAAACCTTTACTATTGGTGACAGGGTTAAGATAAGTCTTCTCGGAGGAATTGAAAGGGAATTTGAAGTAAAAGGTTTCCATCGTTACCAACTTCAGTGCAAAATTTGGGTTTAGTATTATGGGCATAAGAATGACTACCAAGCTGGATGAAATTCATAAGGTTCTTATGAAAGAAGCAAATCGGGTTGAAAGGCTAACAATACGCGCTTTGTCTTACCTTGGGGAACAATGTGTTTCACGAGTACGTGACAGAGAAGGTAATAAAAGTTGGTATGATCAGTCCGGTAACCTGCGAAGTTCAGTTGGCTATGTAATAGCTTATAACGGTAATATTATCCAATACTCAGACTTCAATCAGATAAAGCAAGGCTCGGAAGGCGTAAGTGTAGGTAAAAACTTGGCCAAGGAACTTGTAAAGAGGTATCCTAATGACTATGTGCTTGTTATAGTCGCAGGAATGAACTATGCTGAATATGTGGAAAGGAAGGATAATAAGGACGTACTTGCATCAACGGAATTGTGGGCGATGGACCAAGTTCCCAAGATGCTTGAGAAACTAAAAAGACAGATTGCTAAATAATGAAATCAGACATTGAAATAGCTAAGTTTGTCTATCACAAAATTAAGGGCACAGACCTTGAAAGGAATGTTACCGGCAAATTAAGTGATAGAGGAAGACCAAACAAGTCAGACAAAGAGGATATTGTTATATCTGTACTTGCCAATGAAGGATGTGGCCAAATCCAAAGAGCTTATGTTAATGTCAATGTGTATGTCCGTGATTTATGGAATTCGGAAACAAAGGCGTGGGAAAAAGATACTCTACGCGTAGGTAAGCTGTGTGAATTATGCAAATTCCTTATCTCCATACGAAAAGATGAATACCACACAACCCCATCAAAATGTAGCCAAAAAACCAGTCCTACAAATACACCTTTTGAGGACGGACATACAGAACATTTCATTAATAACAAATTGTACATTGAGATAAATAACGAATAAGTATTAACTATATTAAGTGATATAGAACTATGGCAGTAATCGGATGGGGTAAACCCCGAATTTTCGTAAAAGACTTGGATGCTTCTTCGCCCAAATGGGAAGAGCTTCCTACACCCGTGGAAGATTCCACACAGTTGACAACAACAAAAGGCGACAAACAAGAAGCCAAAATTGAAGGTGGAGAAAATGAAGATGTCAAGTATGGTAAAAACACCTATGCCCTTGTACTCAACATACGTGCAGCAAAAGGCCGCAAAAGACCTATCAACGACAGTGATGGCGTAGTTGCTCACAATTATGCTGTTGCACTACAACCGGAAGATCCCGAAGTTCCTGGATTTTGTATGGAAAAGACAACAGTGTCAGTTGAAGATACGTTTACTAGTGCAGATGGTGGTGTGTGGGCATATACATTTGACGCTTTAAAATATGCCGCTGAAAAGAAACAAGTTCAATGGGGTAAAATTATTGTTACTCCTACAACAGGATCATCTATTACAAAAATAGAGTGTGACCCGGACGACGAAGACGGTGATGGAGACAAGTTTGAAGTCGCCCCCAATTCCGGCATAGGCGGATAATTTACAATAGATATAGTTTAAACCTTTGTGCATCTGCTTTATAGATGCACACTTGCGGATTAAGCACACACAGGCGTGCGTCGCTCTACCAGAGTGAAGGGGATGGTGCAGGTCCATCAGTCCGCTCTAGGTCTTTTTGTTCAAATCTGAAATTGGTGGTCTGTGAAGATAGCCAATTTGTTTTCTAAAAGGTAATAGTATATGATTGAAGATCGAAAAATAATAGAAATGAATATTGCTGATACCATAATGGAAAGGCCATACGGCTTTCAGGTTAATAAGCGACATTTTTATCTATATCCAATAACGTTAGGCAAAACGTATCTACTCTCAAGACTTATTGAAAGCCTTGATATGAATGCTGATATTATAAAATCAAACCCATACATGGAGGCTTTAAGATTATGCCAAGAAAAAAAAGATATTGTTTGCCAGCTACTATCATATCATACGCTCAACAAGAAAGAAGAACTATTTAATAGCAGAATTGTAAATAGTAGATGCCAGTTTTTGAGAAACAATCTTTCAAATGAAGAAATGTCTCAGCTTCTTGTTATAGTGCTTACTAAAGATAATACCGATGAGTTTATCAAATATTTTGGGATTGACCGGGAACGCAAAGAACTAGCTAAAGTCTCAATGATAAAAAACAAAAAAGGTAATTCTATCACTTTTGGCGGTAAAAGCGTATTTGGTTCTTTGATATTACCAGCATGTGAAAAGCTCAACATGACTCCACAGCAGATTGTGTGGGAAATTAGTTTTTCATTTCTTCAAATGTTGATGGCAGATACTATTACTTCAGTATATCTTACCGATGAAGAAAAGAAAGAAGCCCGTATTTCCAATGACAGGACATTTGTAAATGCGGACGATCCGAAAAACATGGCAAAGATAAAAGCTATGAAATGGGATTAAATACGAAGAATAGAACAATTTTAAAAATTAGGGATAAAAAAATCACGGGGGTTATACAAAAATCCTCGTGATTTATAGGTAAAACTGAACAATTTTTTAATAATTACTCTAAAGTTATTGTAGTATTGTTAGCTACTGATGCATCAAACTCATAACCAATTTTCATTTCAGCTTTAGATCCACAAGGAAGAGGAAGACATGTGAAACAAAAGATTACTACTGATAGAGGAGTACGATTTTTCCCAGTAATATAAACTTCAGAAGATGAGAAGTTTACATTATCTCCGGATGAAAGAGTTAAATAACGTAGTTTAATACCTAATCTTCCTTTAGTTCCAAACCATGACGATCTTTTTGCTTCATATACTATTCCCTTAGCTATAGTTCCAGCAGGAATAGCTACTATTTTATCTACAATAACATCCCTAGAAACTTTAAAATCGATATTCTGCCCTTCATGTACTTGAGAGGCTCTAACATTACTTATGGCTTCCAAAGGAACAACAGTACCAGCTTTAATGATAACTTCTTTCTTTTCTTGAGCAAATCCCATTATTGAATAAATAAACACCGCCAGTAATAATAAAATATTCTTCTTCATAATTATTGAGTTTTTATTTTTACAACTTTTCTATTGCCATTTTAATTGATTCTTCAAGTCTATCCGCATATTTGAATATATCATCTATGCTATCAATCTGAATCCAGTCGCAGCTTTTGTATTTGTTTACTGGTATTCCTATTTGCTTCTTTCTTGCTCCAATAGAAATACGACATATCCAATACCATTGACTGTTGTCTAAACTTATAACGAAATAAGTCTTATAGTCTTTATATGTAATCCGTGAAGCGTCTACACTACGCCTAAGTATGCTTCTCACGATATTATAAGCATCCATTTCCTCTTGTGTGGTGATAATCCCTGCTTCTTTATCCATATAAACTATCCCTTCAGGTAGTTTGTTTTCTGTATTTTCTTTGGGAGAATTAGGTAAATTACTAGAAATATTAGTTGTGTCTTCAACCTGTTCGTCATTTTTCATTGCTGTATTAAGCCTTTCAGCTATGATATCATTTATTACCATAGACATTGACTTTTTTACAAGCGGGGTGAACATTTCAACTACATTTTGTGTGATTTGCCCGGTTGTGTATATTTGTTTTGCAAAGAATCTAACAAAATCAGATGTAGGAGATTGTATTTCTTTGTTGAAAATTTCCTTTATCTCCGTTGTGTATTTTAATTCATTTGCTGTGCTAAGTACATTGTTTTCATTGTAATAAGATTTGTGGAATTTTTTCAGCTGTTCTATGTCTGCATCAGACAGATCTAGCATATTTACAACTAAGAATGGCCTTTCATCCATAATGTTAACCTTCTCCAAATCGGTATAGAAACGGTATTCTATGCCATTGGTGAGGACTCCAAAGCGAGACTTAGAGGCTACGAAATATTTTTGTAGTTGGGTGTCATGCAGATTCAAGTCTTGTTTGCAATGCTTACACTCTATAAGAAGTATCGGGTTTTCGTCCTTCATTATAGCATAGTCAATCTTTTCTCCCTTCTTTTTGATTAAGTCACAGTCCATTTCCGGAACAACTTCGAAAGGATTAAAGACGTCATAACCTAAAGAAGCTATCAATGGCATTATGAAAGCATTTTTTGTGGCTTCTTCTGTAGATATGCTATCTTTTTGTTTTTTTATGCGGTCTGACAGTTGTAAAATTTGATCCTTGAAATCCATATTTTTACAGTTTTACAATAACGTTTGTACAAATATATTTTATATAACAATACAAACAAAATTAAAGATAAAAAAATAATGTATTAAATATGTTTTTCTTATAATAGTGGCACTAACTGCGCCATTTTTGTTATCTTTGTATTGCCGTGTAATGTTGCACGGAACTATTTCTATCGAAAAGACTTATGGCTGGATTACACTTTGATATCACTGGCGATAACTCCAACTTCATACGCAAATTACATGAATGTGAGAATGGAGTAAGAAACACTTCTAAACAAATAGAACAAAGTGGGTTAAGTATTGAAGATCTATTTAACCGTATGACTAAAGCTGCTGCTGCTTTTGGAGCAGGATTTACAGCGAAAGAGTTGATTTCAAATATTGCTCAAGTTCGCGGTGAGTTTCAACAGTTGGAAGTCGCATTTAAGACGATGTTAGGCAGTGAAGAAAAAGCAAATGCTCTTATGCAACAACTGGTAAAGACTGCGGCTACTACACCATTTGATTTACAGGGAGTTGCTAATGGAGCTAAACAACTCCTTGCTTATGGGGAAAATGTAGAAAATGTTAATGACGATTTGATACGTTTGGGTAATATTGCTGCCGGTTTATCCCAACCTCTTGGAGATATCGTTTATCTTTATGGTACTACAATGACCCAAGGTCGTTTATATACCCAAGACCTCAATCAGTTCACTGGCCGTGGTATACCTATGATTCGCGAACTAGCAAAGCAATTTAATGTTGCGGAAAATGAAGTTAAGGGACTTGTTGAAGCCGGAAAGGTTGGTTTCCCGGAAGTTCAAAAGGTTATCATGTCACTTACTAATGAAGGCGGAATGTTCTACAATCTTATGCAAGAACAGTCAAAGACAATTACTGGGCAAATCTCTAATATTGAGGATGCTATTGCTACCATGTTTAATGAAATAGGAAAAGCCAATGAAGGTATCATTAACGATGCTTTATCTGGAGTTTCCTATCTAGTTGAAAACTATGAGAAAGTGGGACGAGTACTGTTAGAAATCGTAGGAACCTATGGAGCATATCGCACCGCCCTAATGGTTACTAGTTCTTTGCAAGCTTTACAAGCATCAGGGATTACAGCTTTGACAACCAAAGAAGCTGTTCACTATGGATGGTTAGTCTTAACTAAAAAAGCTCAAGACGCTTTGAATTTATCAATGCTAAAGAATCCGTATGTATTGGCTGCAGCTGCTATTGCTGGATTGGCTTATGGCATTTATAAACTTGCCACAGCAGAGACTGAAACAGAAAGAGCTGTTCGCAAAACAAACGAAGCACT
Source organism: Bacteroides sp. AM23-12 (assembly GCF_003434395.1). NCBI lineage: Bacteria > Pseudomonadati > Bacteroidota > Bacteroidia > Bacteroidales > Bacteroidaceae > Bacteroides > Bacteroides sp. AM23-12. Next base: position 33,905 of record NZ_QTLF01000002.1, on the reverse strand, counting down.
TGAAGCGCAAGAAGGTTATTATGAAGGGTTAAAAAATAAAGCGAGTGAACTGTCAAATATTTTAAGTAATGAATCCAAATCTATAGAAGAACGTTTTATTGCATATCGCCAATTGCAGCGTTTAATGCCTGAAGTGTTCCAAAATATGGATTGGGAAACTGCAAAACGAAAAACAAATGCGGAGCTTATAAAACTTGAGACCGATGAACTTTTAAGGCGGCAACGTATTGGTTTAAAGACTAAGGTTGTAATGTCTCAACAAAAAATACAAGGTCTGGAAAACAGTATAATTAAAACTGATAATAGAGGGGGGTATACGGGAGCATTGAAAGAAGATTTATCTGCTGCAAGAAAAGAACTTGAAATTTATACTAAAGCTTTAGATGATTTTGAGAAAGCAGACGAACAAGCTAAAAAGGATGCTGATAAGCCTACTGTCTACAATAAAAAATATTGGGAAGGGAAGAAGAAAGAAGCCGAAGATGCCCGCGCTGCTTTAGACTCTTCTAAAGAAAATTCAAAGGAATGGAATAAATATACAAAACAAATACAGGAAGCGCAAAAACAAATAGATAAGTATTCGGATTCTAAAACAGCCAAAGAGTATAACTCCATCGTAAACCAACAAAAGAAAATCTCCGAACTATTAGACAAGCAAGCAACCGAAAGGAAGCGCAAGGAACAAGATCTGGAGAATCAACTTACCCAGTCTCGTATTGACGCTATGGCAGAGGGAGAAGCCAAGATTCGTGCACAACGTGAATTGGACAACAAGAAGGAAATACAGGATTTAGAACGTCAGCGGGAAGATTATATCCGAACAGAGATCGAGCTTCAGCGAAAGGCCTTTGATGAACAGGAGAGTTTGCGGGAAAAGCAGACTAATAACTATAAAAAGAAAACGTTTGATGCATCTTCTGTGAAAGTTGATACATCTGCTTTTGATTCCATAATAGGAAATATAAAGAAACGTCAATTCAGAGACCAAATAAGTGAGCAAGAACAGGATTGGAATGAGTATATAATAAAATATGGTACATTTCAGCAGAAAAAAGAGGCTATTGCACGTAAATATAACAAAGCCATAGAAGAATCAGCAACAGCTGGAGAAGCTGCTTCTCTTCAAAAAGAATTTGAAGAAGCATTATCTAATCTAAATCTTGATAAACTGAAAAATACAATAAATTGGCAGGTGATTTTTGGAGATCTGAGTAAGATAACTAAAGATCAGTTGACAAAAGTGAAAGCACAACTGAATGAGTTTAAAAAATCTTCTGAATTTAAAAATGCAACTCCTGATCAAATTAAGGTTATTGAAGAAGCGGTAGATAACATAAATAATGCTTTAATAGATAAAAGCGGTTTCTTTGGCGGACTAGGCGATTCTCTTACAGAATATGAACAAGCTGTTGTAAAAGTAACAGAGGCTCAAACAGAACTAAATAAAGCCTTGGAATCTGGCGATGAAGTAGCAATTGAAAAAGCGAGAGAAAAGAAGAATGCAGCGGAATTGAATCAATTAAATGCTCAGGTCAATGCAGAAAAGTCTAGGGATAAGGCTATATCTAATATAAATGCAGTTGCTGATGCAATGACTAGATTAAGTGATGGATCAGCAAGCTTATCAGAAGTAGGGAATATTGTTGGTAATTTAGTTGATGCTTTTGCAGAATCAGGAAGTAAAATTGGGGGAATTATTGGGGCTATATTAAGTATTATAGATCAAATTGGAGAAAAAGGAGTTGTAGGGTTTGCTGGAGGTATTGTAAAATCATTAGGTCATGTAGCAGAGAAAGCTTGGGGCGGTTTTGCAAATGTATTGACTCTGGGTAAATTTAATATCGGTGGGGCCGATTATTCCGACTATAATGAGATGGTGGAAGAATATAATAAGTTAAATGACATATGGGATGAGTTGATAGATAAAAAGAAAGAATACATAGATATGTCCTATGGTCCCGAAGCCGCTAAAGCCGGAGAGGAAGCTATTGAAATAGCAAAAAAGAGCATTGAGTCTTATAAGCTATTAGGGAAAGAAAGGCTTAATTCTGGTGCATCTACTGGTTCTCACTCTATTGGTGTTCGTATTAGAAATAGCATGAGTCAGGAATTATGGGATCAGTGGGATGAGTTTGCCAAGTCAATAGGTCAGAATCCAGACGCAATTGGTGGCCGGCTTACTGGTCTCTTTGATCTGACGGCTGAGCAGCTTGAAAAATTAAAAGAGGAAGCTCCCGGCTTTTGGTCTAAGTTGGATGGAGATGTTCAAAACTACCTCAATAAGATTATTGAAGGTGAAGAGAGAATAGAAGACATTCAAAAGGCCGTTCAAGAGCAATTGACTCAAACATCATTCGATAGCCTGTTTGACAGCTTCATAGATACTCTTATGGATATGGATGCTTCGTCAAAAGACTTTGCAGATAATTTTGGAGAGTACATGCGAAAGGCTATATTCACTCAAATGTTCTCAAAGGGATATGAAGATGAATTAAGAAAATGGTATGACTCCTTTTCTGCAGCTATGGGTAAAGAGGGAGGCATCACCTCTTCTGATATTAAGGACTTAAGAGAAGGATGGGATATTATCGTAAATGGTGCTCTTGAAGACAGAAAGGCATGGGAGCAGATCGTAGGCGGTGGTGGCACATTTACTTCCCAGGGGTCTTCCAAGAAAGGATTTGCCACAATGTCTCAGGATTCTGCTGACGAGTTGAACGGACGCTTCACTGCTCTTCAGATCGCCGGAGAAGAAATCAAGAATCAAATGATGGCTGTTGTTATGGGAATAAATTCTCTCACAAGCATATCGTCTATTGGGAATGAAGTGCTTAACAACATTTTAACACAGCATGTTATAACCAATAGTTATTTAGATGATATTACCAAATATACGAAATTGCTAAATGACATAAAGGCTGATATATCCGAAGTAAGAGTTAATACTAAGGGACTCTCTACTCGCTAATTATAAACCATAAAATATATACAATATGCCAAAAGGTGAACTTTTTATAAACAATAAAGATTCCTACGACAATTGGGGAATTAGTATGGATACATCTTCTCTATCAGCACTGATGACTCCTGCTCCTAATAAAGAGTTTATAGAGAATAAATCAAGATTAGAACATGGCAAGCGCGTAATAGCTGCCAGCCCCAAAGTAGATGAGCGTAATCTTACGTTGACTATCAATCTTACTGCTAAAGATGAAAATGAGTTCTTTGAAAAATATGATAGTTTTTGTCAGGAATTGGCAACTGGAGTATTAAATATTAGATCTAAATATCAGCCTGATATAGTATATCGTACAATATATCTTTCATGCAATCAATTTACTCAGTTTATGAGGGGAATTGCACATTTTTCATTAAAGATAGTAGAACCTAATCCTATGGATAGAAATATTAACGATTAGAATGACACTTTTAATGTCATTTTTTGTATTTTTGTATCAAACATCGTATGAAGGTATACGAAACTTATGATAGACATCAAAGACATATCCGGCAACATCCGTCTTTCTACTCCTATCAACGAAGGTAGTAAAAGAAAGTTCCAGCTAATGAGTTCTGATTACATTACTCTCAAGTTCTCATTAGCTGAACCTGTCTACTTTCAGCTTGGGGATTACATTGATGACGAGAATATTGGTTTGTTTGAGCTTGTAGACTTATATAAACCTACTTACAATACTACTACCGGGGGATATGACTACGAATTAAAACTTGATGCTTACTATTGGAAGTGGAAAAATAAGAAGTTCTTCTATACTCCGGAGAGTACCGGTCGCGAGGCGAGCTGGAACCTGACAGCCACTCTTGACGTTCATCTTAAAGTCTTCCTTGATAACCTGAAATCACTCGGATACAAATATAGAGAAGAGGATTTTAAATATGAGATTGACACTACGGTTGAAAACACTTCCAAGCTCGTTTCGTATGATAGCGTAAACCTGATTGATGCCCTTACCCAAATGGCGGAGACATGGGAATGCGAGTGGTGGATAACGGATAAGACAATTCATTTCGGACGCTGTGAATACAGCTCTCCCGTAGATTTCAAGGCCGGTGATTTGACAGATACTGAGAATGTGAACGTCAACAGTATGACACGCAGTGACAGCCAGGCAACCTATGCTACTCGTGTTTATGCTTTTGGTTCTACTCGTAACATTCCTTCTACTTACCGTAAGAATCTTATTTTTGATGTCAAGCAGGTCAATGGCAGGGAAATATCTGATACAGCAAGGCCTCTTGATATAAAGTACTTTCCTGGCCGAGTGGTTCATAAGGAGGAATATCCAGTAAATGAGGGCATAGGTAGTGGTGCTTTTACCGCGTCATATACAGAATGGACGCATGACACTGATATTGTAGCTTCGTTGCCTTCAGGGGATTATAAGGTTTCCTCAGGAGATGGCATATCAATTAATGTATCTACGGTTATTCCTTCAATCGGAGCGGGGCGTTCTTTTCTTCCCGCCGGTGATTATGTATTGAAGGCCTCTTATATCTATAAAGTATCCGGCTCAACTAAAGAAGTTTCTATAGGTAACCAAACGGTAACCTTAGATCAGGATCAGCAATACGAAGTATCTGTAGCGTTTGCTGTATCCTCTTCTTTACAGATTGAAGGAAATGCCACAGATCTAAAGATTAGAATATATGTACGTGTTCCATCTCGTGAGTCCTCTATTCTGAACGATTCCTTCTCGGCTTATGTTTCATACGATATAACTCTGTTCAAAGGATCATCTGCAGATGCTACAGTAACCTTCCTTTCCGGACTAAATTCGGGTAATACATTCTCTTGTGTATATAATCCGGACCATTTAACAGGAGATTCGGCTAATGTTATACAATTACCGAGTGGAGTTACGGCTTCTTTTGGTGACAGATATACGATTGACAACATCATCAAGGGAAAGGTACCTGACAGCTACTTCAGCAAAGACGACAAGGAGCTCACCTTAAATGGTGTGGTCCAGAAACGTCTTATGCTCCCGGAGGAGGTCTCTTATGTAGATGCTTACCGTTATAGCCCTTCAGGGGAGCGTATATACATTGGTGAAACACATTATGACGACAAGAATAATGTGGAGATGTCACAAGAAGAAGCTATAGAGGAGATTGTAATCTTTGAAGATGAATATCCCAAATATGTCGGCACATTATCAAATGTAACATACCGCGAGGAAGATGAACTTGATGAGGACGATAATCCAACAGGGGATAAATATCGTATCTATACGTTCAAGGATGCAGGACTTAAGAATTTTACAAATGACTTCCGACTGGACGGAGAAAGTTTCCGCTTAATCTTTCAGACAGGTAAACTCGCTGGTCTGGATTTTGAATTGCTTCTGCAGGATAGTGATGATTCCGGTGCAACTTTCGAAATTGTACGCAATGAGGATTACGGGCGTTACCTCCCTGACGACGTATTGTTCCCTGCTAATTCTGACACATATGTACTTTATGGCTTTGATACAGCTTACGTTTCAGAGGGACTGATTCCTGACGCCGAAGATGAGTTATTGACAAAGGCAAAAGACTATGTGAAGAAGTCTATGATTGATCCTTCCACCTACGACTGTGATATGGACCCTGAGTTCATCTATAATAATGGGAATATTATCACCTATGAGGTGGGAGACAAAGTTAACCTGATCAATAAGGCTTTCTTTCCTAAGAGCAGACAATCCAGAATAATTGGTTTTGAGTGGCCGCTGGATATTCCTTACGATCATCCAATTTATACGGTTGGAGAGACTGCCTCATATTCGCGTATAGGCGAGATAGAGAGTAAACTTGATTCTCTTACATACAAGGGACAGGCATATACCGGTTCTGTGTCAGGAAGTGGAGGAACGAGTATATATCTCATTGGTTTGAATGACAAGACTGTTCCTACGGATCGCAATACATTTTCGGCAAAAAGAATTATTGATGAGATTGAACGTCGTTCCCTTAGCAGCATTGAAGATGATAAGGCAGAAGGATTGATAACTCTCGGTAAGGGATTTGTGTCGGAAGGATTTTCTGCAGCCAATGCCGGTTTGGTAGTTCGTGGCGGAGAGTTGATAGAAGAAATTGAAGATTCATTGATTGAAGAATTAGAATAATATGGCAATACTAAGTAACGGTAAGTTCTACGGATTTCTTTGTTCTGTGAAAGCGACAGGACGTAAGTTGTCAAACGGCGTTAAAGAATACGTCGAAGACTTCGTGTCCGGATTTGCCGGTCATGGATGGAAGCTGTGGGAGTATATCAAGGGCAAATGGAAGCTGGAGATAGACAGTCTTGTTGTTCGCGAGACAATGGTCGTTTTTGAGCTCCTCATTCAGAAGATCCGCGCGGTGAAGGGTGCACTGGGCATCACTCAGGCATGCGGTCGTATAAAGACTGCCACGCTGGATGAGTCGGGGCAGAACTGGCTGGTGACTATCGAGGATGAGATGTCTTTTGTCGCACACGATTTCATCCGGTGTCAGGATTGGACGAATGGTACCCTTAAAGGCTATTGGGTCGAGATATCTGAAATACGCAAGATTGACGGTGTTGATACAATCGTCATACCCGTTAGTGATTTTACCGGTGGTATAGGTTACACAGACGGCATGGAGGCTGTCGATCCGGCCTTGTCTGGCATGACGACTCCGGCCATCGGTGATGAGATTGTCCAGTTCGGTAACTCGAAGGATGTAAATCGTCAGAGTGCGATCTATCTGCATGCCGATGAAGGTGGACAGCCTGCAATCGATATTCTGTTTGGTATCAACAGCAAGAGTTTTGCCGGTTGTACGAAAATCCGTATGGGCGGAGAGCTTCCTGGAACGGACGGTCTTAAAGGTTTCTACTGCGAAAACGGCATGATCAAAGGGACGGATTCTACTGGACATGTTGTTTACTGCATCTATCCTGACGGAACCGCAGAGTTTGGAGACGGATCAGCGAAGTTTGCTACGGATAAATCCGGATATATAGCCGGAGGTGCCATTTCGTGGCATTGGGACGCGTCGAAAAACAAATATGTATGCTCCATGAAAGGAGTGGTCCTTACATGGGATAATCTGGACGAGGAGACAAAGGAGAATCTCAAGGGTGAACCGGGTAAAGACGGGCAGGACGGTACGAATGGCACTGACGGCAAAGACGGTACAAGCCTCATTTTTATGGGAGAATTCTCTTCTGCTCCGGCAGATCCTCAGAACGGATACTGGTACCGTAATACCACCGACAAGAAATGCTACGTATACCAGGATGGCGCATGGTATGTAATGACTGAGGATGGTAAGAATGGTCTTGATGGAGAAGGAAGCATCTCTGCTGATCTTGACGATGAAATGCAGTCTGTAGCTTGCTCTCTGGACGGGACAGTGGTATCCGGTTTGCCTGTCACAACAACATTCTCCATGTTCTATGGAACGACTGAACTTTCCCTTGATTCTCTTTCTGTAGGCAGCATCACAGGCGTGACAGCAACGGCTGATCGTAGCACGGGGATAGTTAAGGTAACAGCTATTACTGCTGCGGTGGCTGATGTAATCCGTATACCCATAACCGGACGGGTAACATACAAAGGTGCTCAGTATGAACGCACCCTTCATTTATCGATAAACAAAGTGAAGCCTGGGGAGAATGGAGAGGATGGAACCGATGGCAAGAACGCGGTCATTTACTCGCTTCAGCCATCGACCAATATCATAAAGAGAGATGCAAACGGGAACAGTGACGTGTCTAAGATATCCTGTCGGGTAATGAAGACCGACGGAACTTCTACTGTCGTATCCTCTCTACCGGTTGGCTATTCAATGGATTATATCATAGACTCCGGAAATGCAACTAGTTATACTCCGGATAGCGAAATCTCCGTTTCCGGAATAACAAATAAGATACAGTTCCGGCTTTACAATGAGACATCGGGAGTAGTATTAATTGACCGCGAAACGATTGCTGTTGTCTCAGACGGAAAGAAGGGGCTTGACGGAATAAATGGTGAAGATGGTAAAGACGGGCTTAGTATTACGTGGAAAGGGGATTTATCAAGTGCTCCGTCTAATCCAGAGAAAAACTGGGCATATCGTAATACCAGCAATGGTATTGTCTACATCTATAACGGAAGCGCTTGGGAGTTGATGGTTGCGGATGGCCAAGACGGAACAGATGGTACTGACGGCACAGATGGCCTGAGTGTTTTCATTACATACCATGACAGCGAAGATGAACCATCCCGTCCGACCGGAAGCGGGACAAGCGGAGGATGGCATACTAACGCAACAAAAGATGTTGTCTGGATTTCTCAGAAGGTGGCTTCAAGCGCTTCTTCCGGCACATGGGGTGATCCTATGCCATTCAGGGGATTGCCGGGTAAATATACGGAGCTACGGTATAAGTATGCTTTCGGAAAGCCTGCTACGCCTACCGGTACAAATCCGGCAGGATGGTCCCTTTCTCCGGATCGGGAGGATATTACCTTCTCTTATTCCGGTGACTTTACAAAAGATGGTGATTACTATGTCTCTCCATCTCCTACATCTCATTCCTCGACATACAAGCAAAGAGTGTCGTTTACGACAAGAAGGGCTAATCAGATGATACATATAGAGATTGATGTATCATCCGAGCAGAACTACGACAAGGGTATTGTAGAAGCCCTTGATATGTCCTATCACATGGACAACGAACATGCCTGGGTGGGAAGTGGAGTAGCCAGTGCCGTGGTAGATATTGCGGTTCCTACATCTGGCAGCCACTTTGTGGAAATCGTATATACGAAAGACGGCAGTGGAAGCAGTAACGAGGACAGGGTAAAGTTCCGCATGCTCGATCCTATTACCTGTTGGTATTCCACCGCGGTGATTGATGGTGAAACGACTCCTTCCTGGAGCGAACCTGTCATATTCCCGACAGACTCCAAGACCGAGGAGCAGGTCTACCTGCTTGCTAAGTCTAAGCGGGATGTTATTGACCTCCCGACATCCAACGAATACGTTAATGAATACATTGGCGATGCTCCTGAATACAGTAGCTCAAAATTCTATTCGGCAGGTAACATAGTCAAATACAATAATGTATACAAGGTAGCTATTCAGGCGCATTCGGGGATTGCTCCGACCAATGATGCATACTGGGAAGATGTGCTCTGGTGGGTGGATAATCCTCGTGGAGCATCGGAAACTTATCCTTATGAGTACACTTGTGAACGTACTCTACAGGATGGAAAGTGGGGAGAGTATAAGAACTATCGTCTCTTTGGTCATTACGGGAAGGATGGTAAACCGGGTGAACCTGGTACTCCGGGAGAGGATGCAAATCTCCTTCCCTGGGTAGAAGATTGGAACAATAATAAAACAGAAATAGGTGGAGAGTACCTTATTTCACCTAAGATATTTTCTGGAACCAAGGATAGCAATGGGAAACTGACCGGAGTCGCGTTAGGAAGAGACTGTGTAACTGTTGATGGAGAAAAAAAGACAGGGATTTTTGCTCTTGATCAGGACGATCTTATGCTTGAACTCGACCCTTTGAATAAAAGGTATGTATTCCGGGGTACAAATATTATCGGTTCTCCTAATGGGCAGAGAGTGGTTATTAGTCCGGATAGCAAGGATATTAAAATATTTGATGATAGTAACAAAAATGTTCTACGTATTGATGGGGCCAGCAAAGACTCTTTAAATGATTTGTTTAGCCAAAATATTCCTACGATTAATGTTAAAAACATTCCGGCATCTGTTCCAAGTCAGGAAAGAGAATACATGGTGGATATTACTGACCCTATATATGTGACTGGGAATGTAGCACTTGATGGACGATTTTTCGGTGGTTATACTAGCTCATCCCCTAATACAATATTTGTTGAAATCATTCTTAAGGCTTATAGCGATAGCTCATTGCAAAATATCATATATGCAGATTATATATATTCAAAGGTTGTCTCATACAAAACTGAACACACCTTCAACGATGAAAAGTTTACAGGATTTTTGGTAAGCGGATATAATGTATTGTCTTTAAGACTAGCTATGTCTTATCAATATTCTCATAGTTTCTCAATAAATAATATGTCCATTACTCCTGTGGTAAATGAGTACTTATCTTCACTTTTTGCAAATGGAATATCATTAGGAACTTCTTCAAAAAATCTTTTTTCTGTAATGAACAGAAGAGTGAATGGTATCAACTCGATACAAGCAATTTTATCAGATGGTACATCGGGGCTGAGATTGGATAGCAATGGTTTGCAATCGTTGAGAAATGGTCGCTGGGGAATGGTACCTTCTATAATTTGTTATGGAAGGGCATATTCTACGCCTTCAAATGCTTATATAAGAAGATGTAAAAGTTATAACGGTGACATTCCAACTATAACTAGAATGTCATCAACATTGGGATATTTAAGAATGAATATTCCTTCTTCATGGACTGCTGATGGATTTAGCGAAAGTACTGTTCAAATCATGTTAACAGGATATGGACAATCTGCAAATGGTTCCGCTTCGAATATGAGTGAATTTCTGATCAAAGCAACTGTACTTTCTGTAACTTCTAGTTATGTGTATATCGGATTATCAGATGATGATACGGGAAATGATGGAGAATTTTATTTTGAAATGAAATGGCTTTAAAAAAAATAGATATATGCGAGTAAAAGGAACGATAATCAAAGCAGTCATCTCCATCGACCTTCCTTCTGGATTGACGATGGACGATATAGACTTCTCATGCCGCTTCTTTGTCTATTACTGTTCGAATGCGTCACAGATAATAAAGAAGTCCGAGATGATCCGCGTCAATGAGAATAGCTACACCTGCTACATAGACACAAAGATAATCGGTACGGGTGAAATATGGCTTGAGACTACGGCTTATCTCCCAGACTCTGATTACGAAAGCGGTACAAGAGTAGAGATAGACAAGATAAATACTGGCATAAAGACGGTGTGACATGGGATGCATATCTGTACATATAGAGGCGATTAAGGGTATTGGAAATGTATCGGTCAAGGCTGATGAGATGAAGGTTTCCGCTTCGGCAACGGGCATGAAGGTGTCGATAGGAGTTGTCTGTGATGTTGGTAAGCAGGCTTATTTAAAGGTAGACCCTGAATATATATGGCTGATGCCTTCGAATAACTTTGAGGATAACGTCGATGTGTTGTCCAATGTGGTATGGCAGGCTGTGCAGGAAGAATGATATAGTTAATTGAATTGTTTTATTTAAATATTGTTGTATTATGGCAAAACCTAGTTGGTTAAAATTAAATCCGTCTACCGGATCAGGTAACGGAACAATTGCGAATAGCGCAGACGCTCATACTGGGCGTACAGCTCGTACTGGTACAGTAACGGTTACCGGTGTTGGTGTTTCTACTCCTTCGACCTATAAGGTAACTCAGTCGCCGAAGTCAGAGTTTGCTGCCTTTGATAATGGCTCAGAAATGTCTGCTCCTAAAACAGCGGGCACTGTGACTGTCGAGGGTAAAACAAACTCTTCAAAACTGACGTTTGCGTGGGCGGGAAGCGTAACAGATGTTACTTTGCCTGCAAAGTATAGTGCGAATGGAACTCAGATTAACAATGCGGCTACTATTACCGGTGATCCGGGAGCTACTGCAGAATTTCCTTTCTCTATCGAATTGGAGTTTCCGGCAAATGAAACTATTGAGGAAATTACGAGAACTTTGAAGGTAACAGCCAATGGCGGACAAGCTGCTCAGATTGCTATCAAACAAGCTGCCGGTGATGCTACATTGTCCGTATCTCCGACAGAGATCACTATTTCTCAGAGTGGATCTGCTGTATCCGTGAATGTTACGTCTAACACTTCTTGGACTGCTGCGTAATGAGCATACAGATTCCTTGGAAAGAAGGAGAAGGTAACATCGTTATCACTCCCGGTTCCAATGGGACCGCAAGCGTATCAAGCGATGTTGCCAATGAAGGACTCGACAGGGAGCAGACTGTTGTGTTTAGAACAACTAATAGTGGAGCACAGGCATCTGTCTCCACTACCATCTCGCAAATAGGAAAGAGGCAGGCGTTTGCTGTTGCTGAAGGCCGTTTCTTGTTGTCAGATGGAAGTACGTTTAATGTGATTAAAAAAGAGTTTTCATGAGTGATTATAATAGCGGATTTACAGGGGATAGAGTTGTAGAATTGCTAAACATGATTCCCAATTTGGCAAAGGCAGACTTGTCTAACGCTATGACTGTATCATTGGGCCAGAACGGGTATGCTAAGTTTAACAATGGTTTATTAATACAATGGGGATACAAGACAGGAAGTTCTAGTGGTACTAATACTACTTATACATCAATATCGTTTTATAATGCTACATATGTTCCCGTTATTACTTATTATGAACCGGGCAACGGTATGAATATTGTCACAGGTCTTATTATAAATAAACAGACTAGTTATTTCACGATAAGGAGTAGATATGCAGTGGGAGATTCAAACGGTACCGGTGCAGGAACTAATGATTTTTATTGGATAGCCGTCGGGCGTTGGAAATAAATAATATTATGGCAAAATATTGGAAACAAGGATTCTACGATGAGCTGCAAGAAGGCTCAGTAGAGATAACGGAGGAGTATTGGCAGGAGCTGCTGAACGGTCAGTCATCCGGAAAGGAAATAAAGGAGAGCGAAAGCGGCTATCCCGTATTGGTTGATCATGAGTATACTCTTGATGAACTAAAAGAGAAGAAGATAGCGGACATTAATGCTTATGACAAGTCAGACGCAGTAAACTCTTTCACCCTTGCCGGCAAAGATATGTGGTTAAACAAAGAGGACCGCGTAGGTCTTGTTAACTCAATCAATATTGAGAAGCAGGCCGGAAGACTGGATACCGTTTTATGGTTTGATGCGGTAAAGTATACGATACCTATATCAAGCGCTCTCCTCATGCTTAACTCGTTAGAGCTGTATGCTCTTGATTGCTACAATGTAACTCAGCAGCATATCGCGGCAGTTAGAGGATTGCAGACTAAAGAGGAGGTCGAATCTTACAACTACAAGACCGGTTATCCGAATAAACTAGAGTTTTCATTATAAACAGATAAAACTATGATTTTGACACTACTATCATTATTGGTTTTCGCATCTTATGTTGGTGTGATGATTTACAAGACAAAGGGTATCCCTTATTCTATTTCCGATACCTATTACATTCTGAGTAACAGGTATTGGTTCGGTATATGCATGATTCTCCTGTCTTTGCTTTTGCTTCCGGCCGCACTGGATGCAAGTACAGAAAACAGTCAGTTTTTAATCTTTCTTTCTGTTGTCGGAATGATCGTGTTGGGAGTGTCCCCGAATTTTAAAGGAGCACACAAGAAAGCTCATATAGCCGGCGCGGTGATGTCTCTTGTATTCTCTCAATTATGGGTAGGATGCAATTCGTGGTATTGGCTGCTGCTATGGGCTGCATTTCTAATCTACGCGATAACGTTTGTAATCAAGAACTGGTCTGGTAATCTTATATGGGACCTGACGGCATGCAAGTCTATGTTTTGGATTGAGGTAATCTCGTTGTTAACCGTTTATTTAACTTGTTTGGTATGAAAGAAGCAATAGTACATGCAACAACAGGAGGATTTGCGGCAATTGCAACCGCTTTCGTCATTGAGTCTCTTCAGAACATGATTCCTTGGCTAATCGTATCATGTGCGGTGATATTATGTGACCTTGCATTTGGAGTAAGGAAAAGCATGTTGATGGGTGAGAAAGTACGTTTCTCTCGTGCGATTCGTGCTACTATGGGAAAGATGGTTACTTATTTTGCTTTTGTCTGCATGGTCTGCATGATCACAGTAGCAAGTCATAGCGAATATCCTATTGATGTGTATTCCTGCTTATTGGTATGCTTCATCGAAGGGTGTTCGATTGTCGGAAATATATTGAAACCAAAGGGGATCAATATAAATGTAATTGGAGCTTTGGGAGTCTTTGGAAAGAAGGTATTCAAGGTTGACAAAGAAGATGTGAGAGACATAATTCAAGAAGAAAATCATGAATTGGATCAAAGAAAGTAACCGTCCTAAGCACCTGCTTTATGCTATCCCGGCAGGCGCATTGCTTACCATCTTGTTTGTCGCAGGGCTGGCGGCCGGCATGGAATTCAAGGACAGAGCTTGGGGTGGCAAATGGGACTGGCTTGATATTGCCGCAACGTTGATTGGAGGAATTATCGGTCAGGCTATTCAAATATTAATATTGATTTTAATTTTATAGGAGGAGAAATATATGAGTTTATCACGTGGCCTTAGAAATAATAATCCTGGCAATATCCGGGTCACAAAAGACAAATGGCAAGGATTGAGAGACAAACAGGAAGATAAGTCCTTCTTCCAGTTTACGGAAATAAAGTGGGGATACCGGGCGTTGATCCGTACCTTGCAAAACTACCGTAAAAGACATGGTTGTCAAACCATTGCGGATTTCATCAAAAGATGGGCGCCGGAGTCCGAGAACAATACTGCCGGCTACATCAACCGTGTATGCAAGGAAATGCAGGTTCCAAACACATATATTCCCGACATCAACGACAAGGCAACGATGTGCGCTTTTGCAGCCGCTATCTCTCAGGTAGAAAATGGTGTCCCTGCGGTGATGCCCGATGTCGAAGCCGGATGGAATTTATTATAAACTAAAAATAGAGGAGAAATAATCATGGACTTACAATTTACTAAAATAGAAGGGAAGGATTTGTATGCTGCCGAAGCAGTAGTGAATGCTGATTTCAATATCCATCTTGAACGAACCGCAGCAAGTCGCTTGAATATCTTTCAGCGTACTCCGACAGAAGGTGATTTTGAACCGGTATATCTGCCGTCCAATGTGCAGAATAACACCGGAAAGACTTTTGACTGTGATTTCAGTGCCTTAGTCTATCCAAAGACAATCCGCATCGAGAGCTATACAGAAGTCACAACAGGTATCTTAACGGAGGCAGAGTAATGTTAAACAGGTTATCCTTAAACAAGCTAAGCCTTAATCGGATCGATTTGAATCGAATCGGTGGCCGGGATGTAGGGGTATCCGCCCGTCCCTACATCGACCCCGAATTACTGAGTCACGTCAAGATGGCCATCTCCACCTGGGGCAAGTCCAACGACGACCCCGACCGGACAGTTTTGAAGGACTTGTCCGGCAACGGGAACGACATGCGCCTGCTGAACTTCGGATTTGCGGAGGGCAGTGGATATGGGCTATATGGTACTGATTTTACTAAATGGACTAAGAGACAAATAAATGATTTAGAAGTATCTCCAAATAAAATATCAGTAAGCAATAAAGATAGTGAAACAGCATTAGTAATATGGTTGGATGTAAACAAGAATAGATATGTGATTCCATCTTATAAAATAAAAGTTAGTAAATTAACAAAAACTATAACTTATTATTACATAGACGAAGCAAATCCAAGTATTAGAAGTACTTTTTCTATTAATAAAGAAGGAACATACATACTACCTATTTCACGAAACGATTTATATAATGGGGAAGAAAATACTAATATAGGTTTTGGAATATTCCCTCATGAATCTTTCACTATCGAGCAACTCCCCGACTTCGAAGGCTGGCTATGTACAGACGGAGTAGACGACATAATCGAATCCGTCAAGCCAGTCTCTGAGATGTTGGAGGGAAGTAATGAGATTACGGTGGTGAGTATTATTCATCAGATATCCTTACGTGGCATCTCAGATATTCCATTAACTAATTATATCAGAGAATCTAATATTGGATATGTAAGAAATGAGCTTAGAGTTTCTCTTAATAAAACAGGAATATACGGTTATACATGCTTTAATATTCAAAGTCCTATTTCTAGCAATTCCTCAGTAATAAACAATATATTAGGAGATAAAGAAGATTATAGATTAGGTACGTATGGGAAGATATCAAACGCAAAGCTTAGTGTGCAAGGATTTATAGATAGTAGTGGTGCAATTATAGATACATCTCAAGTCGCCTACGCAGGTGGCTTTATCGCCAACAAAGTCCTAACCACCGACGAAATTAACCAAATTATCGCCTATTTCAACTTAGATCGTCCGGGACAGATCATCAAGCCTCAGTTGTACTGCAACGTCAAGAAGCAGGGCATCACTAACGACAACCACGCAGAGTTTAACGATCAGTTGATTGACTTTGTAGGAGGTCACAACATTCAGCTAAACAACATCGGTTGGAAAGGAGAAAGTGGAATAATTGATGGTGCGTTATATCTAGACGGTATCTCCGACTTCGGCAAGGCTACCGGATTGCCTGTTTTGAAGGACTATACTATTTGTGCTCTTCGTAAATGGTTATATGGTGATTCTGTAACAAGTACTGAAACTGGCTCTATTGTTTCTAAATCTAAAGTTGGTAATGACGGTGCTTTTATTTTAGAGCAGACGTTTAATCGAAATCCTTCTCGCTCTAGCACCTTTTCTTTTGGCACAATTAACTCGTTGATGAGTAACGATAAGTTGAACGAAGAATCATTTACTTATCAAACTAAATATAGTTATAACGGGGAGACTATAGTATCCGGTTCCGGCGTTGATATTGACTCTATGTGGCTAGGAACGATTAGAGACGGTGATTCTCGTTTCTCTAAACTCGCATTATGGTCATTGATGCTCTTCCCCTACAGCCTCTCCGAGTTCCTCCTTGAACGCCAATTGAGAAAGTATAAGGCAGGAACGCTATATCCGGATATGATTGAGTGGAGACCGATTGTAAAGAGTAACACCCCTTACTCCTCGATCTCCTACTCAGTTAATCCGGGAGAATATGTTACTGAGGGTAGTACAGTAACTATCACTATAACCTTGTCAAATGAAACAGATAAGCTGGTCGGTGTGTCATCCAATGCCATCAGCGACATATCCATTTCGGGAGAC
The DNA here is from genome assembly GCF_003434395.1 of Bacteroides sp. AM23-12. Classification (NCBI taxonomy): domain Bacteria; kingdom Pseudomonadati; phylum Bacteroidota; class Bacteroidia; order Bacteroidales; family Bacteroidaceae; genus Bacteroides; species Bacteroides sp. AM23-12. The sequence goes on along the minus strand of NZ_QTLF01000002.1, from coordinate 16,995 downwards.
AATGGAACCTACGAGATAACCGGAAAGGTCACCAAGTCACCTCAGAAGATTAACATAATTATCTCCAGCTACTTGACAATGTTAGGTAACGATACTTTAATAAATAATGAAACATTAATTAAAAACGAATAATATGGAAAAGATATTTGACATAGCAAAAGACTCCGAAAAGTCGTGGGGAGTCATTGCGCAGGGAATAGATAGAAATTTTGAGGAATTATCTAACGAGGCACAAGAATCAAATACGGCCTCTCATATAAGTAAGATTGTTTCTTCGTCTATAATGCCGACAATAATAGAGAATAAACAAGTTACAGTTGACGGAATTAGGGATGCTTCTATCCAAAATTACGCTGAAATTGATGTTTCGATTTTTACTGATGGAATTCTAAGAGTTACCGCATGGACATCCACTAACGCTATAGTAGGTTACCAATGGCTAGATAATGACAATAATACTACATTTGTTTCCACCTCGGAACATGGAGGAGGGATGTATACATATGAAATTATAGTTCCGCAAAATGCAACAAAATTACAATTCTCATTTTTTAAAGAACATGGGATATCTGTTGATGCTACTTATACTGCACGTATCCCTGTAAATGTTGAGGTAGCAAAAATGGCTCCGGTCATTTCTCTTGCCGGGATGGACGGAGCAGTTAATACCGCAGACAGTATTTCTAATGAAGAGTTACTGATTACAAATTATCCAAGATATGTAAAAAGGGAATATACAGTAAGCCTTAATTCTAAAATTAAATCATTTTCGGAAATAGCTGTTGGAGTTGGTCATCTTACTACAAGAGGGTTGTATGTAATAATTGATAATACCAACATTAAGGTTGTTATGTATATCAATAATACAGAGACAGTCTTAGCTACTCACGCACATAACTTGACAATATCGGCATTTATTAACGTATTAGTTGACTATAAGGAAGATACAATTAAATATGTAATCAACACATTTGGTGGAAGTTATTATGGTACTGATACTGAAATGGGGAAGAAAGTATATGGAGATACAGACAGCATAGAGCTCAATGATATATATGGGTACTCATTCGTTTATGCCAACTCTGAGACGACTTTGAATGATGTTGAATTAAGAAGAACAAATCGTGGATTTCGAGAGCCTGTATGGATTATAGGAGACTCATACTGCTCAACTGATAATAATGAAAGATGGCCATACTACTTACTAAACGAATATAAGATAAAGAGTTGGTTTTTAATTGCCCTTGCAGGGCAAACAAGCAATGATCTTAATGGTCATGTGGGGGCATATAATGATTTATTGAACGCGTTACAATATGGTACACCTAAATACTTATGGTATCAGATACAAGCTAATGATACCAACGCCGTTTATGAAGAATATATATATAAGATTAAAGATATTTGCGATAAGAGAGGAATAACTTTAATTCTTGTTCGTCACGCAAAGCTTGGAGAACAGGCAGAAGGTAAGGATTGGCAAACCAAAAATTCTATAGCTTTATCTTTGGGATTGAGATACGTTGATATGTATAAGGCTGTAACAGGCAATGAATTAACACATGATTGGTATGAAGGTTATCTATCTTCTGACGGAGTTCACCCTACAGCATTAGGAGCAAAAGCGGAGGCAATGAGAATATTATGCGACATACCTGAGATAACTCAATATAACTAACTTATTAATATTAATGTTTAAAAAGTAAAGTTCATGAAATACATTGTATTCCCCACAGAGAAACTGAACGAGATACGCAGGAGGTACTCGATGAACTGCACTTGGTTCCGAGAAAGAGCGTTGACGGTACACAGGTGATTATGAAATTGGATCACTATGAAATGTTGTTCCCAAGTACCATGACCTTACCGTTACTGGACGAAGAAGAGACTCCGCAGGAACCGGTCTATCCTTATCCTACCTACGAAGGTGAAGATCTGAATGTTTTGTTGTCGGGTCCGGCTTGGGCAAGTAAGGAGACACTATGAAATCTCTCCCTTGGATATTAGTCTGCCTGCTTATAGGTTTGGTCGTGTGGATGCGTTGTAATCCGCACGATCCTTCGACTGTCTATGTAAAAGGCGATACGATAAGAGTGAGGGATACTATAGTTGACATCGTGCTTATGCCGGTAAAGGAGACCTTAAAGCGTACCGATACGGTGTATTTGCCGATTATAGTAGATACCACTACCGACAGGACCGTAGAAGGCGACTCGGTCCCGGTACTAATACCGATCACAAGCAAGGAATATAAGACTGATAATTACCGGGCGGTGGTTAGTGGCTATAAGCCCAGCCTTGATTTGATGGAGGTTTATTTGGAAAAGGAAATCATCACTCTAAAACCAAAGCAAAAGCGCTGGGGCCTTGGCCTGCAAGTGGGCTACGGTTATCCAGGTGGATTGTATGTCGGTGGTGGAGTTAGTTATAACTTATTTATGTGGTAATACCGGCACTATCTTCGCAGACCGTTTCCGGTATGAAAAGTTTAAGTTTCATTTATATAACAATTTCCATTGGAAAAAGGTTTATTAAGAAAGGAGGCCTAAAATGATACATTAATTGATTATTAAGCACTAAGTTACCGGTAAAGTAGAAGGCCGGTTATCATAACAAATGTAGCTCTTTCGGGGGATAGAGTAAAAAGAACCCCCGACACTAAAGTTGACGCCAATCAAACTTTTAAACATACAAAAGCATGCATAGATAGTGCCAGGGGTATAATGTCCTTAACATTTCTATACATGCTTTTGTTCTTTCAATAACCGTAAGTTTGATTGGCAAAGGCAAAAGTACAATAAAAAATTAAATTACTATGTGTAAGTCAGAGATTTTTGCCGAGATTCTAAATGTTGTTGGAAAAGAAACTGAAGTTTCTACTGAATTGATCCTTTCATCAAGTAAAGTTACTGAAGTTGTTGACGCCCGTTCTATTGTAGTATTCTTCCTCGCTGAATACGGGCTATACCCTGAACAAATAGCGACTTTGCTTCACAAGACATCCGCTAGTATCCGCTACCTTATATCTACTTTTGAAAGCCGTAAACTGGCAAACAAAATGATTGCAATATATCTGCAAAATATTCGCAAATCGCTTGAAAATGAGCTCTGATTTACGCAGTTTCTATTATATACTTTTGTGATGCGGTTGATATTGACCGTGTTATAATTGTATATTAATATGAGTGAAACAAAGACTTACGTTTTCCCGGAATCAGGCGGGAGCGGTGGCGGTAATGGAATGATGGCTATGCTTGCTCCATTATTGCAACAGAAAGGTATTGATCCCAACTTGTTGGTTGCTATGCAAGGAAAGAACAACAACGGATTTGGTGGTGATGGATCATGGTTCATGTGGATAATCTTCCTCTTCTTCCTATTCCCCCTTTTCGGACGCAATGGATGGGGAAACAATGGAGATGGCGGAAACGGTGGCGGATTTGCCGGAGCCGGTATCCCTAACTTAATTAACAACGATGCAGGAAGGGAGTTACTTATGAGTGCAATTCAGGGGAACGGACAGGCAATCAACAATCTGGCTACTAATTTGAACTGTTCAATCGGTCAGGTTCAGAATGCTATCAATGGGGTGATGTCACAGGTGCAACAGGTAGGAAATCAGGTTGGTCAAAGCTCAATGCAGATTATCAATGCTATCCAGCAGGGTAACTGTCAGATCGCTCAACAGATTGCTTCATGCTGCTGCGAAAACCGTCTGGCGATCTGTCAGCAAACAAACACATTGCAAAATGCCATTAACGGTGTTGCGACTGGTCAGGAAAGAGGCTTTGCTTCTGTTGCATATGAAACTCAACGTCAGACTTGTGATCTGCAAAATTCCATCAAGGATAGCACCCAGCAGATTCTTGCCGGCCAGCGTGCGGCTGAAATGCGTGAAATGCAGAACAAGATTGATAAACTTCGTGAGGAGAATAGCACATTTAAGAGTTCTGCTATGACCTCTCAGATTGTCGGACAGGCAACGGCTCCTCTTGGTGCAGCTTTAAATGATTTGAGTACTCGTCTTGCAAAAATCGAATGTAACCAGCCGGAAGTAGCGAAGGTGCCTTATAGTCCGGTTGTAGGGATTCCTTCTTGCGTTGCAGCTCAGTATGGTCTTTACAATGGTATTGGGGCATGGGGCAATTTTAATGGTTGGGGATAAAAGGAAGGAGGCATTATATGGCATTCATTAGTCCTTTTATCATGGCAAATAAGAATGGTATTCCCAGATTGGAAAGTACAGGTGTTACCGTAGGTACTACCAACGTACGTTTCTCTTTCCGGAATCATCCGTTCCTTTCTGCTCCATTTAGCGGATTGATTCTGTTCCGTTTGGCACAGCCGATCCCTTCCGGTACTACCGGTACATTGCCGGTAGTGTTTGATACCAACGGTGCTACTCAAGCACTGACTACGATCGCCGGCGCAGATGTTACTGCTTCGGATATTACCGGTACCGGAATTTATCTGTGCTACTACGAATCAGGTAGCAACACATTGCAAATTCTTACCGGAGTAGTTTAAAATAATGGGCGGGAGTAATCCCGCTCTTTAAAGAGTTAATAAATTATGCCTTTTCAGAATCTAAGAGTAAACAGCGAGTTTTTTATCCTACACAAGGATAACACTCCATACATAGAAGTTGGCTCCGTCTCCGGAGTTTCTACACCGGTTGCTGAGTTTATGCAGCAGCCTCTCCCTTATGGACAGCCTCCTAGAATGGTGGTTGATGTGACCATCAAGGTTGGTGAGCAAACTGTTACATTTCAGAAAATACCTGCAATGTCTGACATTGCTGATGCAAACTTTCCCGGAGGTGGGAATATGGTAATATCCGGCTCAAGGGAATCGATGAATGCAGAAGTTGCCGCCATGCGCAACCGCTCCTCGGAGATATTGGGCAGTGTCGATCATCATCGTTCCGTCATGGAGTCATGCGACAAGATGCTTCAGGTACTTAATCCGGAATTTGCAGAACGCCAGCGTCAGGAAGCGGAAAATAAAGCGCTTCGGCAAGAACTTAGCGAATTGAAGGCTATGATGGCTGATTTCTTCAAGTCTTCTGAAAAGGCATCTGGTAGTAACAATTCTAAAAAACAATAGTATGATGATGATTGAGATTTCCGAGAGCAAGGTCGAGAAAATGTCCGACTACGCTGAAAAGATGCTTAAATACGGTGGTAAGTTGATGCAATGCATCGAGGAGTTATCCGGCGGTGGTGAAAGCATGGGAAGACGTGAACGTTATTATGACGATGACGACGACCGCTATGACGAGATGGGCGAACGTGGTGATTATGGTGGCGGTTCCGGTCGTGGCGGCTATGGCGAAAGACGCGGTGTACGTGGTACAGGACGCTATTCCCGTTACCGTTAATGTTTAATTAGGGAGTGGATTGATTCTACTCCCTATAACTTTATTAAATCATGAGAAGAGAACCTTTGGATATAAGAGATAAGAGACCGGAAGAAATGGAAGTGTACTTGTCTAACTTCGGTTGGCATTTCAATAAGAAAATGTGTGAGTTTGCAGTGTCGCTCATGAAAAAGCTTAATCCTTCTACCGGTAAAAAAGAGAGAATTGAGCCAATATCAAAAGAAAAAGTAGATGAGCTACTTACCAGGTATGGCATTAAGCTTGAAAATAATGTGCTATATGATTATGTGTATGTAGCCAACATGGGTAAGGCGGATTATCTGAAGTCATCTATTCCCGATGAAGCGCATTTAGCTCTTTATATAAAGGATACAATTGATGATCCTGATGCTCCCGACGGAACAACAATGAGAAGATGGTATGCAACAATGATTGCTTCCGGAGAACCTATTGAGTGGGACGAAATGCTTTGATAAATGATAAGGCAACGGTTTACATTACCCAAGTATGACTGGAGCTGCATGGTTTACTATGCGGTAGATACATATTATACAGAGGAAATACTCGATAATATGCATTCCATCGGCTGCGACGGTGATATGCTTCGTACTGCGTATGAGAATATTAGCTCCGGCAATTTGAATACCGGAGTTACTTACTCCAACTTCGACACCCGGGAAACAGTAATGGTCATTGCCCTTACTTCGTCCCCAAAGGAATTTGCCAAGTCCTGGCGGCATGAATGCGGGCACATGGCTACTCATATTTGCCAGGCGTTCGGTATAGACCCTTACGGGGAGGAAATTCAGTATATCGGAGATGATATCATCGAAAAGACATGGGAGTATGCTAAGACATTGTTATGTGAGTGTGACTGCTGTAAAAACAAGGTCAAACATTTAATACGCTAATCCATGAAGAATAAAGAAATTAAGAAAGCATTAAAGAGTGATACTCCCATTAATAGTATGTATTCTCTTATCCCTAACAACAAGATGCAGGCTTTCAAAAAGTTTGCCGCCCAATTTGGATTTACTGAAGAACGAATAAAAACAGTGCTCGAAAATGAGAAACGTTAAGCTGGACATATTGCTTGATCAAGCCGACGACCGGTATCATTCAGATTTCTGCCGTCTTCTTCTGGTAATGCTATGGAACGCCTAGAAAGGTGGTTGTATTGGCTGATTCCCTTTGTGATTATTGCAAGGGTTGTATCTCTGTGTTTGTCCCTGGTTATGTAACCGGGGATTTTTTATTCTACTTATAAAGGAGCCTAAGTGTAAATAAGAGTAAGATAATGAACTTTTTTCATCTTTTTTCTGTTATAAATTAAAATATTGGTATTATATTTGCAACCAAAATTCGGTTTTATATGAAATTCAAGTTTAAAATAACGGATGATACCACTATTGAGGATGCGGAAAAAGAACTAGAAAATCTTTATAGTGCTCCTGTAGTGGATCTTCCTTTTAATCATGTGGTTAAGATTGCAGAATTTCTTGGAGCAAAATTACAAGATAGTCCACGTGGTTCTATGGAAAGATTTTACCATCCTTTAGCTCCAACACCTGGCAAATATTTTGGAGTACACGTTGTTCATAAAGGTGGCAATGAAGTCCTAATAAAGAGGACTAATTTTAAACAGTATCTTTATCCGATATTAATTGAAATAATAAGGATAAAGAAAAAGCAATAACTCACTAACCCAATACAATTATGTCACGTAAAGATTTACAGTACTACAAATCATTGGAGTACAATGTTATTATTAAAAAAGAAGAACTTGATGGCGAAAAGTGGTATGTTGCATACTGCAATGAGCTTGGCCTAAATGCTTGTCATGGGATAGGAGAAGATAAAGTATCTGCTTTAAATAGTTTTATTGAGGAAAAAGATGCTTTTATAGAAATGTTGTATGAAAAAGGAGAACCTATCCCTGAAGTTGTAAATGATGAGCAAAACTCAAGTGGTACATTTTCAGTTAGAACATCCTCATGGGTTCATTCTTCGTTGATACAACAAGCTAAAATGAATGGTGTTTCCCTTAATTCTTATGTTAATCAATTGTTAGCATACGGAATTGGGCAACATGATGTTTCATTGAAATGTGAAAGAAAAATAGATGAGATTGATGAAAAGATTACTGCCCAAAATGATATGATTTTAAGGAACCTTAATTCAATTAATTACAAAACAAATAGCTTGTTTTGTAATGCTACTCAATCTCGTTTTTATGAACATACCGAATTTAAATCAGTTGTATAAATATGAAAAATAAGATTACCCCAGAAGAATATTCTTCAATATTAACTTCTATAAAATTAGATAATATATTTCTTTCGGATGGGAATGTTAAGGTGTTTGAGTGTGTATCAGAAGGAGGCTCTATCAATTTAAATTTTAAAGATAAATACTCGTTTTCTGAATCCGAAAGTAATGCTTGTTTTATAGCTTCCTTTAAGCTTGATGGTATAATTGGCGAGCAAGAAAATGCGGAGAAACTATTTACTATATCTGGAGAATTTAAAGTCAGATATAGTAAATTAAAAGAGGTTACAATAACAAAAGATTTCTTTGATGTTTTTAAAGAGATAAGTTTATCAGTATTTATCTGGCCTTATTTTAGAGAGTATATTCAAAATATGATTGTCCGCACAGGGCTCCCTTCTTTTACTCTCCCCGCCAAAATATATGGCGTGCATGATCCTCAATAAAAGGAATCTCTTGTGCTTTGAGGATTATATATTTGGTGAAGAGCTCCTTTCCATTATAACTGCCTCTTTTAAAATGGAATCGCCCGGTATACAACATGCCGGGCTTTTTTATGCCCAAATGTTAAAGTTTGATATGACCGAAACTTTCTAGCCTTAAAAGTTTGATATTACAAAAACTATTTGTATCTTTGTAACATCAAAATAAGAAACAAAGGTAATAACAACTAAAAATAAAGACATGAAAACAATCATTGAGAAAACGGTAGAAGGTTTTGAGAATGCAATCATCAGTGAAAATGAAGAAAGTTGGTTTGTTGATCTTCGTACAGGTTTGGGAGAGGCTGAATATCCTAAATGTGATTACACTTTAGACCAAGCTATTGAAGATCAAATTAATTGGAAAATGGAATGATGATAAGGGAAACAGTCAAAGAAGCAATGAAGCTCCGAAATGTCAAATCAAAGGATCTTGCGGAGCATGTAGAAGTAACAAAGAGTACCATGTCCTTGTTTCTTAACGGAAAAACGAATTTAGGACAAGAGAAGATTGAAAAGATCCTGGACTTTTTGAATATAAAGCTGGTAATAACTCAATAAAAGATAGATATGAGCAAAATCCAATTACACAAGTCCATTCAGCATATTACAACGACTAATGGCAAATTGAGCGATAAGACAATAAAGTTAATTAACATAATGGCAAAGAAAGCGTATGGAAGTAAATGATATAATGCAGCATATTGATGAATTGCTGCAAAACTACTCAAATGAAGAGTGTGCGGAGATTTTAAAAGAGGTAGTAAGTGAATGCCAGTCACGCATTGAGAATTGCAATGAAGGTGTTTACACTAATTCATAACAGAATAGATATGAAGCAAAAGAAGATAACCATAATCATATCCTACGATTACGAGGATAAGAATACCGTCAGTAATGATCGGATTGCAGAAAGGATAAAAAGTGATTTACGGAAAGGAAGTAATCCGGTTCATGAAAGAATTGAATCTATTGTAGTGGAAGATAACTTAGTAACATGGAAATAAGAGGTGAAATATTTAGAAGTATTGATTTAACTCCAGTAATTGAAAATGGCAAGAATGCTGGATATACTGCTTCAAATATAAGTTTTTTTTCCGAAACAATATTTGATTACGCAACAATGACCAATCGTTATATCGGGCCTCAATATTTAACTTTTTCAACCAAGGTTAATGCGGTTGATGATATTCAGGCGGGTGATAGTGTTGATGTCTGTCAATGTTCAAACAGGAATTGGGTCGGTAAAGTAGGAACTGTTAAGTTTATAGGACAGCATTCAATAAAATGCCTTCATCAATACGTAGTAGTATTAGATATTGACGGAGAGTCTATCGGTCTAGAAATTCATTCAAATGAACAAAGTTAAAAGCACTATGGCGGAAGAGAATAAATACGATCAAGAATCGATCAGAGAGCTGCTCTCGTGGGCTCAGAATACATTAAATAACAAGACCTACCCGGAAGGCGAACTAGTTTTGGATAAATGCATCAAAGTAATAGACTGCAAAAGTCATATAGAGGCAATGATCCAGATGATAGGGAAGAACTGGGAGAATCCGACGTTTTACCCGACCATTGATATGTTCCGGAAGTTTAGAGCAAAATTGGAAGAAATATAATGCACATTTTTGTATATTTGCAGTGTCAACAATGAGATTACCAAAAGCAGGGGATACTTCCTGTTTATCTATCTAGTTTTTGTGTAAAAAAGGCAGCTTATTAGGCTGCCTTTATGTTTTCATCAACATTATATCCGCTTTCATCTCGATATACTCTTGATATTTGCTTGGATTATTGATATAGTCAGTGACTCTTTTAATAGCTATTTCTGCTTGCTTAAATCTCGTTTTAGCATAGTACCTGACAATTCCTCTACCTTTGTCCGAATGAGCAAGGCAGTAGTCTATCACGTTATCTGGTATTCCTAAGTCAAATGCATATTGTGCAAACGACTTTCTAGCAGAATAAAATACAACTTTTTCCTTTATTCCTAGCTCCTTTGCAAGTTCTGAAAGAGACCTGCATATGTATCTTGAGAAATTATGATAAGAAAACTTATATCCAAAGTCCAATTTCTTTGTTTTGTTGTTTATCCATTTGTCTATTATTTCTTTTGCTGGATCAGTAATAGGAAGCAGGCAATGTTGTTCTGTTTCAGTTTTAAGTTTCGTTTTAATTCTTACATAATCTACTTTATCGCTAGTAAAACGAGTATTCATCAAATCTATTAAGTTCATTCCACCGAGATAAAAAGAAAGCATAAAAACATCCCTTGCCACAATATACTTTTTTTCTTTGGGATTACTATTTCTTATCATATTAAGACTTTCTAAGGATATATCTACTTCTTTAATTGGAGATTTAGGGATTTTTTTATAAGCAAACGGATGTATTTCGTATCTCACAGAACCGGAGTTTATATTTCTATTGATCACCGCTTTTATTTGAGACATCATCATTCCTATTGTTGTGTTCCCTATATTTTTTTTCGTTTTTAGATATCTTGAGAATCCGTCAATAATATTGGGTGTTATATCTGACATGGGTATTTCTCCTCTTGTAAATTCTGTGAAGTACCTGCAGCTTCTTTCAATTAATACTGCATAACTTTCCCTACCTTCAGAATTTAACTCATTTATAAATATGGAACACGCTTTTTGATATGTGATGTTTTGTTTGCCCTTTGTTTCTAAGTCAGAAACAAGCATGTCTTTGATTTGTTTGCAAGAATAAAGAGACTGATGTTTTATTTCATCAAGTTTATTCTGCATATCATTCATCATGTTTCTTAGTTTGGAATTTATAATTGAAGCATCCGGACGTTTTGTAACCTGTCCATCCTTAAATTGTGAAAGGTTGTCGATTATAAAACGTGTTACAATATAACATGTTTCCTTCTTATGACATACGGCTATTCTTATCTTATGCCTTCCGTCCTTTAAAACTTTTGCTTTGAAGATTGTAAGTTTAATAGTTGCCATAATAGATTAAAATTTAAAGGATAAGTTTTGGATAAGTTTTTTTGTCCACCACTGGACAATTTTCCCTTTTTTTTAATCTATAAATTGAAGATATCGTAAATGAAAACGGGAACCTAAGTCCTTAAATACAAGATGATTAACAGGTTCCCGTTCAAGAGCCGCTAGCCAGACTTGAACTGGCGACCTACGCGTTACGAATGCGTTGCTCTACCAACTGAGCTATAGCGGCGGTTTGTTTCTCGTTTACGGCGTGCAAAATTACAGCTTTATTTGAGAAAACAAAAGGATTCTGAATATTTTTTGAGCTTTAATTTAAAATCTTCCTTTACCATAACTCTTTGCATAAAGTAACGGTAGTTTAACTTTCGAACATTCTGCTGCGTGCCAGCATACACGCGCCTACAATACCTGCTTTATCCTTCAATTTGGATGTAATGATGGCAGAGTCTTTGTTGACCAGATTGAGTGAATACTTACGTACCGCTGTTTTGATGGGTTGGGTGATATAATCTCCCGTTAAAGATAAAGTTCCGCCTATAATGACCAGTTCCGGATTGAAGATATTGATTAATCCTGCAATTTGTTTTCCCAGCTTTTGCCCTATTTCTTCAACAATTTCAATACAAAGCAGATCTTCCTTGTTGACGGCTGTGATGATTTCGTCAAGCGTGATGGGGTCTTCTTCACCGGATATTCGGGTGGAAAGAATAGAGCTTTCTCCGCTTTTAATACGCTCCAAAAGAATGCGATGAAGGGCAGAGCCGGATGCTTCTGTTTCTAGACACCCTTTTTTGCCGCAATGGCAGATGATTTCATTGTCGTATGCATTGACGTGACCGAACTCTCCCGAGAAACCGGATTTTCCTGTGTAGACTTTGCCGTCGATAATGATTCCGATGCCGACTCCCCAGCTGACGTTGACGAAAATAATATCTTTTTCTCCTTTTACACACCCTTGCATATATTCTCCGTAAGTCATGGCACGGGTGTCGTTGTCGATGGTTACTTTATGACCCAGCTTTTCCGATAGGACATCCGCCAACGGGCGTTCCTCAAAATTGAACTGGCTAAAACTATATCCGGATTCCGGATTTACTCGTCCCGATACATTTACATTGATATTTAAGATCTTCTCCTTATTAATAGGGAGCTTTTTGATGAAGTTGAGAATGAGTTTGCACAACTCGTTCATCCCTTCTATCGAATTCTCAAATTTATAGGGGATATTCATTTTTAGCTCTACCATATCACCTTTAAAATTGATCAGTCCGATATTGACTGCAAATCTTTTGATGTCTACACCTATAAAATAACCGGATTCCGGATTTAGTCCATAGAGATTCGGGTGGCGTCCACCGCTGGTTTCCAGTTTTCCGTAATCATTGATATATCCGTCCTCACACATTTCACCGATAAACTTGGTGACTGTGGGCACGCTTAGATCTAGTTCTTTTGAAAGATCGGGAATAGTGGAACTACCATTATATATATAATGTGTAATGATCCTCTTTTTAACGAGGGCATTTTTAGAGCCCATTTCTATTTCTTTCAAGAATTGTTGGTTCATACGTCTCTTATATTTTGTAATATCTACAAAGATAATTAATTTTTTTATTAACTAATAAGGTTCTTGACGAAAAAATTAGAATTGAATCTGAGATGATGCTGTGCTGATTCCTTATAGAAAGTGAATTCTCTCATTGATAGTTATTTGAAATCTTCTTATATAATAAGGTAATAAGGGTACTGGTATCTGAATAGCTTCATATTTATAGTCTTATTAATGAATAAAGAAGCAAAAATCAACTTTATTAATAAAATATTTTATTATCTATTGTTTATTTAATAAATATAGCTATATTTGTACCGTGATATTAATTAAGATGTACCGTAACCAAATCGTATTATGATGAAAAACTTATTCCAAATACTCTGTGGGCTGTTTCTGGTAGTATCATACTCTTCTTGTATGCACTCAGAGGAAGATAAGGTAGATGTACTTATTATAGGTGGAGGTGCCAGTGGTGTAACATCCGGCATCCAGTCTGCTCGTATGGGAGCCAATACACTGATTCTCGAAGAAAGCACCTGGCTGGGTGGGATGCTGACTTCTGCCGGTGTGAGTGCTGTGGATGGAAATTACAGATTGCCTGCCGGACTTTGGGGAGAATTTAAGAATAGATTGTCTGATTATTATGGCGGGCTGGATTCTTTGAAGACGGGTTGGGTAAGTAACGTATTGTTTGAACCGTCAGTTGGAAATAAGATTCTTCACGAAATGGTAGCGGCGGAAAATAATCTAAAAGTCTGGAAACAGGCTTGCCTTGAAGAAGTAAAAAGGACGGGAGATGAGTGGGTCGCTAAAGTGAAGGTGGAAGGACAAGGTGTGAAAACGGTTCGGGCGAAGGTCATGATTGATGCCACCGAACTGGGTGATGTGGCAAAAATGTGTGGAGTGAAGTACGATATTGGTATGGAAAGCAGAGATGACACGCACGAGGATATTGCTCCGGAAAAGAAGAATAATATTGTGCAGGATATTACCTATGTTGCCATATTAAAAGATTATGGTAAGGATGTGACTATTCCGGAACCTGAAGGATACGATCCTAAAGAATTTGCCTGTGCCTGTGCCAGTCCGGTATGCATAACTCCTAAAGAGCCGGATCGCGTCTGGTCTAAAGATATGATGATTACCTACGGGCGGTTGCCGAATCATAAATATATGATTAATTGGCCGATAGAAGGTAATGATTATTATATTAATCTGATTGAAATGACTCCGGAAGAACGCGTGAAAGCATTGGAATATGCGAAACATTATACGATGTGTTTTGTTTACTTCCTGCAACATGAACTGGGGTATAATACACTTGGATTGGCGGATGATGAATATCCGACAGAGGATAAGTTACCTTTTATCCCTTATCATAGAGAGTCCAGAAGAATTCACGGATTAGTCCGCTTTAACTTGAATCATGCACTCAATCCATATACACAGGATGAAAAGCTGTACCGTACTTGTATTGCTGTGGGTGATTATCCGGTAGATCATCACCATACCCGCTATCATGGTTATGAAGAGTTGCCTAATCTGTATTTTCATCCGATCCCTTCGTATGGGTTGCCGTTAGGTACATTGATTCCTCAGGAGGTAGACGGGCTGATTGTTGCAGAGAAATCTATTTCCGTATCGAATATTATGAATGGAACGACTCGTTTGCAACCGGTTGTACTGCAGATCGGTCAGGCGGCAGGAGCTTTGGCTGCACTTGCTGTGAAGAATAATCAGAAGATAAGTGATGTTTCTGTTCGTGATGTTCAGAATGCTATTTTGGATGCTAAAGGATATTTGCTTCCTTATCTGGATGTCCCTGTCTCGGATGTGAAGTTTGCTTCTTATCAGCGGATTGGTTCTACGGGGATTCTCAAAGGAGTCGGTAAGAATGTGGACTGGTCCAATCAGACTTGGTTGAGAGCGGATACGGTATTGCTGGCGTCAGAACTGGATGGTCTGTTTGAAGTGTATCCGGCTGCCAAAGATGAATTCAAAAAAACAGGAGCGGATAAATTAAGTATTGAGGAGGCAGTTCAACTTGTTCAGAAGATAGCAGAAACGGAAAAACTACATACTACTGTTGATCCGCAAGCGCTTTGGAAAGCATACGGAATGCAAGAACCGGATTTGAAACGGAATATTTTGAGAGGGGAGATGGCTGTAATGATTGATCAGGTATTGGATCCTTTCAATAAAAAACAGATCGATATCACTGGTAAGTATATTCAATAGGTTAACATATATCCAAGTAAAAACAAAAAAATAAAACTATGGAAACTAATAATCGTAGAGATTTCTTAAAGAAGGCAGCTTTGGCCGGAGCTTCCGCTTTGGTTGCCCCTTCATTATTTGCAGCTGACGGAGAGGGGAGAGGGGAACTCTCCCCGAAGATCAAGGCTGGCGATTTGGAAAGCAAATTGATTGTTCCCAAAAATAATGGCTTAAAAATTACAGGAACTTTTTTGGATGAAATATCTCATGATATTCCTCATCAGAACTGGGGTGAGAAAGAATGGGATCTGGATTTTCAGCATATGAAAAGAATCGGTATCGATACAGTGATTATGATTCGTTCCGGTTATCGTAAGTTTATGACTTACCCTTCACCTTATTTGCTGAAAAAAGGATGTTATATGCCGTCGGTTGATTTGGTAGATATGTATTTGCGTCTGGCGGAGAAGTATAACATGAAATTTTATTTTGGTTTGTATGATTCAGGACGGTATTGGGATACAGGTGATTTAAGTTGGGAGATTGAGGATAACAAGTATGTGATTGATGAGGTTTGGAAGATGTACGGAGAGAAGTATAAAAGTTTTGGAGGCTGGTACATCAGCGGCGAGATTAGCCGTGCCACGAAAGGGGCTATTGATGCTTTCCGTGCTATGGGAAAGCAATGTAAAGATGTATCGAACGGACTCCCGACTTTTATCTCTCCGTGGATTGATGGCAAAAAGGCTATTATGGGAACAGGGAAACTGACAAGAGAAGATGCGGTTTCTGTACAACAACACGAAAAAGAATGGAATGAAATTTTTGATGGAATTCATGAAGTGGTAGATGCTTGTGCTTTTCAGGATGGACATATCGATTATGATGAGTTGGATGCGTTCTTTACTGTAAATAAAAAATTAGCAGATAAGTATGGTATGCAATGCTGGACCAACGCCGAGTCTTTTGACCGTGATATGCCTATCCGTTTTCTACCCATTAAATTTGATAAGCTCCGGATGAAGCTGGAAGCTGCCAAACGTGCAGGGTATGATAAGGCTATTACTTTCGAATTTTCTCATTTTATGAGTCCTCAATCTGCCTACTTGCAGGCCGGACATTTATATGATAGATACAGAGAATATTTTGAAATCAAATGAGTGATATGAAGTCTACAATTAACTTTGGCTATCTTATTTTCCTTTCTGTTGTAGCAGCTTTGGGAGGATTTTTGTTCGGATATGATACTGCTGTTATATCCGGAACAATCGCTCAGGTTACTCAACTTTTTCAACTGGATACGTTGCAACAGGGGTGGTATGTGGGATGTGCTTTAATAGGTTCTATCGTCGGTGTTCTTTTTGCCGGTATCCTGAGTGATAAGCTGGGACGAAAAATGACGATGATTATTTCAGCGACTCTGTTTTCTACATCGGCTTTAGGTTGTGCGATCTCCGCAGACTTCACCCAATTGGTAGTCTATCGTATTATTGGTGGAGTTGGTATTGGTGTTGTGTCGATTGTTTCTCCTTTGTATATATCTGAAGTGGCTGTGGCACAATATAGAGGGCGTTTGGTATCTTTATATCAATTGGCTGTGACAGTTGGATTTTTAGGAGCTTATTTGATTAACTATCAATTGCTGGCTTATGCTGAAAGTGGTAATCAGTTAAGTATGGACTGGTTGAATAAGATATTTGTTACTGAAGTCTGGCGAGGAATGTTGGGAATGGAAACATTGCCGGCTGTGTTATTCTTCATCATTATCTTCTTTATTCCGGAGAGTCCTCGTTGGCTGATCGTAAGAGGTAAAGAAGAAAAAGCTGTCAATATATTAGAAAGGATATATAATTCAGTTTCAGAGGCTGCAAGTCAATTAAAAGAAACGAAATCTGTATTGACGTCTGAAACAAAATCTGAATGGGCTATGTTAATGAAACCCGGAATTTTTAAAGCGGTCATCATTGGTGTATGCATTGCTATTTTGGGACAGTTCATGGGTGTGAATGCTGTACTTTATTATGGCCCTTCCATTTTCGAAAACGCAGGACTTTCAGGAGGAGATTCTTTGTTTTACCAAGTTCTCGTAGGACTAGTCAACACTCTGACCAC